>JAZNDA010000001.1:0-4551 GCA_045587785.1 Eubacteriales bacterium
TCGAAGAATTTATAAAAGAACAGATTTTGCGCCAGGCGAGGAAAAAAGTCGAAGGAATATGGTTAATATTCCGAGGCTTTTTGACGATGAATGGTGCAAAATATGCCTTTTATAAACGTGTTCGGATATCTACTGTCACCCTGCGGCTGTTGCCAAAGGCAACAGCCTCTCTTTGTGGAAAGGAAACATATGAGAACGGTATTAAAATACTTGGGGATATATAAAAAAGAGCTGGTCTTAAGCCCTCTGTTTAAGCTTCTTGAGGCAGGTTTTGAGCTGATCGTTCCTTTGGTGATCGCCTCTATTATTGACATCGGTATTGGCGGCGGAAATACGGGACACATCGTAAAATGCGGCATTTTGATGGTCATTCTCGGACTTGTCGGTCTTATCTGTGCGATCACGGCACAGTTTTTTGCCGCACGTGCGGCGGTGGGCTGTGCCGAAAAGATCCGCTCGGCGCTTTTTAGACATATTCAAACTTTTTCCTATACACGGCTTGACACGATCGGCACATCATCACTCATCACAAATATGACAAGTGACGTCAACCAGCTTCAGACGGGCATCAATCTCACGCTCCGTCTGTTCCTTCGTTCCCCCGTCATTGTGTTTGGTGCCATGATCATGGCGTTCACGGTGGATTTTCGTGCCTCCATTCCTTTTGTGGTCTTGATTCCCGCGCTTTGCTTTGTAGTCTTCGGTATCATGCTGGCAGGAATTCCTCTTTACAAAAAGGTACAAAAAAAGTTGGACAGGCTACTTGGTATCACACGCGAGAATCTGGGCGGTGCGCGTGTGGTCCGCGCGTTTAACATGGAACAGACCGAAAAGGAAAGCTTTTCGGATGCCAACCGTGACTTTACAGCGGCACAAAAATTTGTTGGCAGCATTTCAGCGCTCATGAATCCGCTGACTTTTCTGCTGGTCAACACCGCTATTATATGGTTGATTCACAAAGGCTCCCTTCGCGTTGACAGCGGAGATCTCACGCAAGGTGAGCTGATTGCCCTGTACAATTATATGTCCCAGATCTTAGTGGAGCTTGTCAAGCTTGCCAATCTGATCATTACCATGACCAAGGCAGCAGCTTGCGGTAACCGCATCGAGGCTATCCTTAAGACAACCGAGGCAGAGCCTCCCAAAAGTGAGCGAACCAAACCGCAAACTGCCGATGTCGACGCCATTCGTTTTGAGAATGTGTCACTTCAGTATCAAAGCGCAGGTGCGGAATCGCTTTTGGGCATCAGCTTTTCGCTTGAAAAAGGACAGGTGCTGGGTATTATCGGTGCCACGGGTTCGGGAAAAAGCTCTCTTGTTTCGCTTATCCCCCGCTTTTATCCCGCCACGGGCGGCAGGATATTCATTGACGGTCAAAGTATTGATGCATATGATGAGAAAGAGCTTCGCCGAAAGATCTCTATCGTGCCGCAAAAAGCGGTTCTCTTTAAAGGAACGGTGCGTTCCAATCTCCTTTTCGGAAATCCCGATGCCGACGAACAAACGCTGACAGACGCTTTAAAAGCAGCGCAAGCATATGATTTTGTCATGAAAAAACCGCAAAAGCTGGACGAGCCCGTCACACAGGGCGGCAAAAACTTTTCGGGCGGTCAGCGTCAGCGTCTTACCATTGCGCGTGCGCTTGTGGCAGATCCCGAGATCTTGATATTGGATGACAGTGCCTCGGCTCTTGACTACGCTACAGACGCCGCACTCCGAAAAGCCATCAGGGAGCTACCTTCACATCCCACTACCGTTATCGTCTCCCAGCGCACAGCCTCCATCCGTTTTGCCGATAAGATTCTTGTTCTGAATGACGGCGAGGCGGTTGGCTTTGGTACGCATGACGAGCTTCTTGAGGCTTGTCCCATATATAAGGAGATCCACGATTCGCAGTTCAGCACCCCGAAAGGAGAGGCGGTATGAAAAAGCAAAATACCTCTCGGGCAACCATACGCCGTGTTGTTTCTTATCTGCAGCATTACCGTCTTTTATTTGTTCTCACTCTCCTGCTGGCGACCGTTACGGTTGCCGTTACCCTTATCGTCCCCATATTGGTCGGACGTGCCATTGACCTTGTTTTGGGACAAGGGCTTGTAAGCTTTTCCGCCCTCCGCCCCATCTTATTTGGTACGCTGATCCTCATTGCCATAGGCACGCTTGCTTGGTGGTTTATGAATATCAGTAACAACAAGATCACCTTTGAGATCGTCAGACGCGTCAGAAAGGATGCCTTTGAAAAAATTCAGACACTTCCCTTGTCCTATCTGGATGCTCACCGCACGGGTGAAACGGTCAGCAAGATGATCACCGACGTGGAGCAATTTGCCGATGGTCTGTTGATGGGCTTCACGCAGTTTTTTACGGGTGCTCTTACCATTGTCGGCACCCTTGGGCTGATGCTCGCCATCAACGTGAAGATCACCCTTGTGGTGGTTCTTGTCACACCGCTTTCGCTGTTTGTGGCATCCTTTATCGCGGGGCACACCCATGATATGTTTATGGCGCAGTCTCGCGCACGCGCTGAACAAACGGCACTGACCGAGGAGATCATCACCAATCAAAAGGTAGTAAAGGCTTTTGCCCATGAAAAGCAAGCCATTCGTGATTTTGATGCCATCAATCACGAGTTGACCAAATGCGCTTTCAAGGCTACCTTTTACTCCTCGCTGACCAATCCATCCACACGTTTTATCAACAGCCTTGTGTATACGGGCGTTGCGCTGTTTGGCGCGCTTGTGGTTTTGTCAGGTGATGCGGACAGCGCATTTACCGTGGGACAGCTTACCTGCTTTCTCAGCTATGCCAACCAATACACCAAGCCGTTTAATGAAATATCGGGCGTGGTCACAGAGCTTCAAAACGCGCTTGCCTGCGCGCATAGAATTTTTGCTCTCATCGATGAGCCCTCACAGATCTCCGATGAGCAAAATCCCCCTCTGCCCGATCCCGAAAACGCCTCGGTGGAGCTTTCCCACGTCAAATTCTCCTACACCCCCGAGCAAAAGCTGATTGAGGACTTAAACGTAGTGGCACTGCACGGCAAACGTGTCGCCATCGTAGGCCCCACGGGGTGCGGCAAAACAACGGTGATCAACCTGCTTATGCGATTCTATGACGTAACGGACGGTTCGGTCAAGGTAGGCGGCACCGACATCCGTGACGTCACGCGCAAAAGCCTCAGAGAAAACTATGGTATGGTGCTTCAGGAAACATGGCTGCGCTCGGGCACCATCCGCGACAATATCACACTTGGCAAGAATGATTTTACCATGGAAGAGATCGTTGCCGCCGCCAAGCTGTCACACGCAGACAGCTTTATACGGAGACTGCCAAACGGGTACGATACCGTGATCGGCGAGGGTGGCGGTATGCTGTCGCAAGGGCAAAAACAGCTTCTTTGTATCACGCGTGTCATGCTTCGCTTGCCGCCTATGCTCATTCTTGACGAGGCGACTTCCTCGATCGACACACGAACCGAAATGAAGATTCAAAGCGCGTTTGCACGTTTGATGAAAGGACGCACGTCCTTTATTGTGGCGCACAGACTTTCGACCATCAAGGAAGCAGACATTATCCTTGTGATGAAGGACGGACAGATCATCGAACAAGGTGATCACGAACAGCTTCTTGCCATGGGCGGCTTTTACGCGAATCTGTATAACTGCCAATTTGAGCATTGATCATTCGCTTACTGTTCGAATTCCGTAGCTTTTGGCGTATTCTTCTGCAAAGCTTCCCTTCTCGCAGTATATCACAAGGGACGTGCACCCGTCAAATGCACCATATTCTATGGTCTTTACACTTGACGGAATGGCAATACTCCTCAGGCCAACACAACCGTAAAACGCAAACCAACCGATGCTCTCGATGCCGCTTGGCAAAATGACCGCTTCTACGGCGGTGTTGCGAAAGGTCTCCTTGCCAATGGAAATCACACGAAAACCGTCGATTTCAGTAGGCAGGGAGACATTTTTCTCTGTACCGATGTATGATGTAAGCGTCGCCCTGTCGCCGTCTGTCGTGTAGGTATATGAGCCGCGGGCTTCTGTCAACGCACACTCAAGAGCCTCCACCTGCTCGCGGTAGCTCGCGATCGCCTCATATTTTTCGGTTTTGACAGCGGCAAGCTCACTTTCAAGGGCACTTATCCTGTCCTGATAATGAGAAAGTGCTTGTTCTGATGCCTCATCGCTTTGTTCTCCCGCAAAATATTCCATACCCCAAAAAACAACCACACAAACCAAAAGCAAAAGACCGCTGAGCTTTAAAATTTTCATACTTTGCTATCTCCTTTTTCTTATTCCTTATACTCATATGCCCAAAGGGCATGATAAATGCTCACTTTGGTAAATTTTGCATAGGAGAAAAAACTTTGGCAAAACCCCTTGACTTTCTCGCGCTTTCGTTATATAATAATAAAGCCGTTTAAAAACGGGCCATTAGCTCAGTTGGTTAGAGCTACCGGCTCATAACCGGTCGGTCCGGGGTTCGAGGCCCTGATGGCCCACCACCGTTAAACAGTTTAGAGGGCTGTCATGCAGCCCTCTA
>JAZNDA010000002.1:0-4536 GCA_045587785.1 Eubacteriales bacterium
GCCGCCCCCGTTACTCTCATGGCTTGATGCACGTAAGCGCGTCCCGAAAGGGGATCGCGGATACATCCGCCGATACAGGTTGCCGCACCGCCGAAGGGTTCGATCTCGGTGGGGTGGTTATGAGTCTCATTTTTAAACATAAGAAGCCAATCCTGCTTTTCGCCGTCAATGTCGGCAGTCACGTGAATCGAGCAGGCATTGATCTCCTCGCTCTCGTCAAGCTCGGGCAGTTCGCCTCTCTTTTTGAGTACCTTGACTGCAATGGTGGCAATGTCCATCAGCGTCTGGGGACGCTTTGCCGCCTTTTGTTCGCCGTATACTTCAATTCTGGAGGCAAGATAACGGTCATACGCTTTTTGTACCGCCTCATCCTCGATCTTCACGTTGTCGATGTGTGTGGAGAAGGTGGTGTGACGGCAGTGGTCAGACCAGTAGGTGTCGACCACGCGGATCTCGGTAATGGTAGGATCGCGGTGTTCCTCATTCTTGAAATAATTCTGAAGGAACTTGAGGTCATCAAGGTCCATAGCAAGACCTAAGCTGTCAAGCAGGTCGGAAAGCCCTTTTTCGTCCAGCGAGATAAAGCCGTTGACAGTAGCTACTGTTTCGGGAATGGCATATTCAGTTGCCAGCGTCTCGGGCTTTTCAAGGGACGCCTCGCGGCTTTCCACCGCATTGATGACGTAGTTCTTGACCGCCTCAACGTCTTTTGAGCAGATCGGGCCTCCGAGAATGTACACCTTGGCAGAGCGTACCGTGGGACGCTCTCCCTGACTTTGAAGCTGGATACACTGTGCCGCGGAATCGGCTCTCTGGTCAAACTGTCCGGGGAGCGGCTCTACCGCAAATACCTTGCAGCCCTTGGTGTCAAGCTCTTTTGTTGCGATATCGAGCTGAGGCTCGGAGAAAATGGTGTTTACCGCACGTTCAAACAGAGCCTCATCAATATTTTCCACGTCATAGCGGTTGACAATGCGGAGACTCTCAAGATTGGAAAGCCCCACAAGGTTTTTCAGTTCATTCAAAAGACCATTTGCTTCATGCGCAAGCTCGGGCTTTTTTTCAACAAATATTCTGTATACCACGCTTATTCCTCCTTTGCCGCAAGGGCGCGTTTGCCGATGTCACTGCGGTAGTACATGTTATCGAATTTGACACTGCGGACTGCCGCATAAGCCTTGTCAATAGCTTGCTCCAAGGTATCCGCCGTAGCAGTTACGCCAAGGACGCGTCCGCCCGCAGTTTTGAGCTTACCGTCGTCAATCTTGGCACCCGCCACATAGATCTCGCCATCAATATCTCTCGGAAGTGTGATCTCAAAACCCGACTCATATTTTTCGGGATAGCCCTTGGAAGCGGCGATCACGCAGGCGGCGGCACCGTCTGAAAACTCCACGGGTGTCTGTGCCAGCGTTCCGTTGGTGGTAGCCATCATGACCGTCAAGAGATCCGATTTAAGAAGGGGAAGAACGACCTGCGTTTCGGGGTCTCCGAAGCGACAGTTGTACTCGATGACCTTCGGTCCCTTTTGGGTCAGCATCAAGCCGAAGTATAGACAGCCCTTAAAGCTTCTGCCTTCCTTGTTCATGGCATCAATGGTGGGCAGGAAGATCTTTTCCATACATTCCTTGGCAACATCTTCGGTATAGTACGGATTGGGCGCGATGGTTCCCATGCCGCCCGTATTGAGTCCCGTATCGTTGTCACCTGCACGCTTGTGGTCCATGGAAGAAACCATAGGCACAACAGTCTCCCCGTCGGTAAAGGAGAGTACCGAGACCTCGGGACCTTCCAAAAATTCCTCAATGACGATGTGATTTCCGCTGTCACCGAACTGCTTGTCCTCCATGATGGAACGAACAGCCGCAATAGCCTGTTCGCGCGTCATGGCAATGATCACGCCCTTGCCGAGAGCCAAACCGTCTGCTTTGATAACTGTAGGGATGGGAGCGGTCTCAAGATACTCAGTGGCAGCTTTTGCATCAGAGAACACTTCGTACTCTGCGGTGGGGATTCCGTATTTTTTCATTAAATTCTTGGAAAACACCTTACTTCCTTCGATGATCGCCGCGGCTTTGGAAGGACCGAAGCAAGGGACACCTGCCTCTGTCAGCGCGTCAACTGCACCGAGAACCAGCGGATCGTCGGGGGCGACCACGGCGTAGTCGATCTTGTTTTCCGTGGCAGACGCCACGATCTTGTCGATCTCCTTTGCGCCGATCGCCACACATTCCGCATCAGCGGCAATGCCGCCGTTTCCGGGGAGCGCATAGATCTTGGTGATTTCCTTATTTTCTTTCAGTTTGCGGATAATGGCGTGCTCGCGTCCGCCTCCGCCGACAACTAAGATTTTCATGCAATACCTCTCAGTGATGGAACAGTCTCATGCCTGTGAATGCCATTGCCATGCCGTATTTGTCACAGCACTCGATGACCAGATCGTCACGGATCGAACCGCCCGGCTCTGCAATGTAGGAAACACCGCTCTTTTTGGCGCGTTCGATATTGTCACTGAACGGGAAGAAAGCATCACTGCCCAGAGCCACGCCGCTGATCGTGTCAAGATATGCTCTCTGTTCCTCACGCGTAAAGTGATCGGGCTGTTTGGTGAAATACTTCTGCCAGTTGCCGTCTGCGCAAACGTCTTCCTCGTTTTGATTGATATATCCGTCAATGACGTTGTCTCTGTCGGGTCTGCCAAGCTCATCCTTGAAGGGAAGAGAAAGCACCTTGTCGTGTTGACGAAGGAACCATGTGTCAGCCTTGCCGCCTGCAAGACGGGTGCAGTGTACACGTGACTGTTGACCTGCGCCCCCGCCGATCGCCTGACCGTCCACGGCAAAGCAAACCGAGTTGGACTGTGTATACTTGAGGGTGATGAGCGAGATGATCAGATCGCGAATGGCAGACTCTGGCATATTCTTATTAGCTGTTACTATGTTGGAAAGAAGCTCTTTGTCGATCTTGAAGTTGTTTCTTCCTTGTTCAAAGGTAATGCCGTATACCTGCTTGTGTTCGGTTTCGGCAGGAACAAAATCGGGATCGATCTTTACAATATTGTAGGTACCTTTTCTCTTGGATTTGAGGATCTCAAGTGCCTCGGGCTCATAGCCGGGCGCGATAATGCCGTCCGATACCTCGCGCTTGATCATAAGAGCGGTGGTCACGTCGCAAACATCAGAAAGTGCCACCCAGTCACCAAAGGAGCACATACGGTCTGTGCCGCGTGCACGGGCATAAGCGCACGCCAAAGGAGATTCATCAAGTCCCTCAATGTCGTCCACAAAGCAAGCTTTTTTCAGCTTGTCACTAAGGGGAAGACCGACTGCCGCAGAGGTGGGAGAAACGTGCTTGAAGGATGTGACCGCAGGCATGCCAAGTGCCTCTTTCAGTTCCCCCACAAGCTGCCAGGAATTGAAGGCATCCAAAAAGTTGATATAGCCGGGACGTCCGCCCAGAATTTCGATGGGAAGCTCCGAACCATCGTGCATATAAATTTTAGATGGTTTCTGATTGGGGTTACAGCCGTATTTCAGTTCAAATTCTTTCATTTTCGCACCTCAGACATTTTTATTTACGATTCTTGTTTCACATTCGCCGCTTGCGATGTCAATGTATCGAACAAAAAGAGATACTTTGTTATCCTCATTGAGATTGGTCCAGATAAGATCGGTAAGCGTATCGATATCCGCGTCGGGAAGCTCAAGGGTCTTGGGTTCGCCCTCGAAAGAGGGAAGCGGATCACCGTCGCCGTTATAGGTGTGTATGAACTTTGCCTTGCCTGGGATGGGGTTGGAGTACGCATAGGTAAAGCGTTCGCAGGAGCTGTCGTCGCCCTCAGCACTCTTGAGGATGGACATGGCAAAATTCATGCCGTCAGCCTCGCGGTGGATAATGCCCGAGATACGGGGGGTAAAGTTGGGCTTATCGTCCTCAAACTCGCGGGTACGCAGAGCCTGTTCAAAGGTCATTTGCTTGTCCATCAACTCATAGATGGTGTCGGTTTGATCGCCGTTGGTGACAATGGTCTTGTTACCGAGTACACGAACGGGGTAGTAGATGATCAGGTGGGGATCCACCATCTTGGATTCGTCAAACGCCTTGGTTCTCATGGTGTTACCCTCTGCCACAAATACACGGTTGCGGCTGTTGACGCTTCTGCCCATGATGAAATATGCGGTAACCGCCTTTTTGCCGTCAGCGCTCTTGCCGATCATGATTCCTCTGCCGTGATAAGCCAGAGAATTCAATTCATTTGCAATGGTTGAGATCTTCATTTTCATTCTCCTTTTAGGCAAGAGGGAATGATCCGAACTCGGTTTTGAAAGGCAAATATTGGTATATGCTTCGATAAATTTCCTTGCAATATCTTATATTGCCGCGAAAATTTACCTCGCCTATCCTCAATATTTGCTCTTTCAAAACTCGTAGACCCTCGAGCCTTAATTTTCTGATGATTTTGGTGCTTGGCGACTGCCGCCAAGTTAGACTTTGCAAGGGAGCCAAGTGCCATAAAGCACTGAAAATTCAGGCTCT
>JAZNDA010000003.1:0-9660 GCA_045587785.1 Eubacteriales bacterium
CGTGGCGAGGCGAAGCCGAGCCGCGGCGAACTTTGCGGTTTCGCTTGCGAAATGACGGCGCTCCGCCGTCAAGCAAATTCGCGCCGAGAGTGCCGCAGGCAATCGAGGATAGGTTCAGAATCCTCCTGCCCCTGCCAAAAACCTTCTCGGACGAGGTTCGGGAAGGTTTTTACTTTTTCACTATTCACTCTTCATTTTTCACTAAATCTGTCCGAGAAAGTTTTAGGAAAGTAATAGTGAAGAAGCTTTTCGCTTGGGCGAAAAGCATTTTTCATTGTAAACTTGAAATATTTACAAAATCGTGGTATAATGAAAGCCGAAAGGCGGTGAACTCCGTGAAAGAAAATAGCTTAAAAAACATTGACGGAAAAAAGATACGCCGACAGTATTTTAATGCTCCTTTGATCATTTTTTGTACGCTGATGCTTGCGGTCCCGTATTTTATTTTTGTCATTTCGCTTTGTGTTGGCAAATTTGATTCCTACGAGTGGCCCTCTACGTTTTTCATATCCGTATGGATCTGTTTTGTCTTTTCATTACCCTGGCTTCTTCTCCGCACGCTGAATCAATACTGTTTCGGAAGAATTATTTGTGTACTCAATGAAGAGGGGATTTATTATTTGAACAAAGCAAAGCTCTATTGGGAAACCGTCGAAAAAATCGAATACGTCATGGATTCGAACCCAAGGTATAGAAGCGATACGGGAAAAGCATACAGAACGATTGTTTATACAAAGGGCGGGCGTCATATCGTTCTTGCCAATACGCCGCTGTATATGGTATCCGCAATTAAAAAATACCAAAAAGAGCTTGACATCAAAATATTGGGGGCGAAGTCAGTATGGCATACTGTACTTCTTATGGCGTCAATACTGCTCTTATGTCCTTTTTATGTGGTTTTGATTATGAAGGCACCGGGGGTATCTGTTTCCCGTTTTGCTGTTTCGGCGATCATTGGAGTTGTTTTGGGAATCATTCGTATCCCCATATTCGATGCGTATGACATAGAGTATCGTTTTTGGAGCAAGGTTTTGCCAAAGAAGTGGCTATCGTATATTCTTCTTGGCTTTTATTATTCCTCTTACTTTGTCGGCACCCTTATTTTGTGCTATTTCCCGAATTGGGTCGTGATTTCCTTGTTTGGCATCTATTTGGGTGTCGTACAGCCGCCTGTGCCGTCAAGACGCGGCATCAGACGCCATCTGAGGTCCTATCGGGAATTGTATGAGCTTTATATAACCAGAGCAGATTTCTGGAAAGAGCGTATTGAGAACAGGAAAAATAAGCTGAAGAAAAAATAACATTTTCGTTTGTAAGCATGATGCCAAGACCCGACAGACAACGGCTTTGTGCAATTTTCGTCAAAAAAGTCCATCACCCGGAGGTAATGGACTTTTTTGTATTTCAACGCGGTCATAAATCATCCCAAGTCGGGCTGTGCAAAAAATTCAACATAGGGCAATTCAAAGCACCGAGAGATCTTTCATAGGGAGCAGCGTGATATCCCAACCGAAATGGAAGCGGTTGCCAAGCATTACAGCTTTTTTAAGAACAAAGCACGAATCGCATTTAACACCGCGAGGATCATTACCCCAACGTCAGCAAATATGGCAAGCCACATGTTTGCCGCGCCGAAAGCAACCAAAATAAGGGACAGGAGCTTCACGGTAATGGCAAAGCCAATATTTTGACGAACGATCGTGAGGCACTTGCGCGAGATCTTGATGGCTTTTGCAATTTTCATGGGGTCATCGTCCATCAAAACAACGTCCGCCGCTTCAATTGCGGCATCTGAGCCGATAGCCCCCATAGCAATGCCGATGTCCGCGCGGGCGAGCACAGGCGCGTCATTGATGCCGTCACCTACAAATGCAAGCTTTGTTTTAGCAGAACGCTTGTCCAGCAGTTCTTCCACCTTTGCCACTTTATCACTCGGCAAAAGTTCGCTGTAAACCACATCGATGCCGAGTGTGGCGGCAACCTGATCGGCAACCGATTTTCTGTCTCCTGTCAGCATCACGGTATTCTGAATTCCCGACTTTTTCAGTTCGGCAATGGCTTTGGCGGAGGATGGCTTGATCACGTCGGAAATGACGATGTGTCCACTGTATTCATTCTCGATGGCAATGTGTATGACAGTTCCGACATGGTGACAGTCGGCATATTCAACGCCAAGCCGCTCCATCAATTTGCCGTTGCCCACGGCACAAAGACGACCGTCAACCCTTGCCGTCACACCGTTTCCGCCTATCTCCCTCACATCGCTTACGCGGCTTCGATCAAGTTTCAAGCCGTAGGCTTTCCAAAGGCTTTGCGCAATCGGATGAGAGGATGCGCTTTCCGCAAGAGCAGCGTATTCTATCAGCTTTTCCTTTGGAAGTGTGTTATGATGAACGGCGTTTACTTCAAACACGCCTTTGGTCAGCGTTCCCGTCTTGTCAAAGACTACGCATTTGGTTTCGGATAGCGCCTCGAGATAATTTGAGCCCTTGATCAGAATACCCTGTTTACTTGCACCGCCAAGTCCTGCAAAAAAGCTGAGCGGAATGCTGATGACCAGAGCACAAGGACAGCTTGCCACAAGGAAGGTCAGCGCGCGGTATACCCATACACTGAAATTCGCGGAATCCCCCAAAAGAAGACCGATAAGAGGAGGGAATACTGCCAGCATCAACGCACTGTAGCAGACAGCAGGCGTGTACACCTTGGCAAATTTGGTAATAAAATTCTCCGACCTTGATTTGCGCGAGCTTGCGTTTTCCACAAGATCAAGAATTTTGGATGCGGTGGATTCACCAAATGGCTTTGAGGTGCGTATCTTCAGCATCCCCGTCATGTTGATGCAGCCGCTATAGACCTCATCGTTTTCCTTAACGTCTCTCGGAAGGCTTTCTCCTGTCAGCGCACTTGTATTCAGAGAAGAACACCCCTCAAGAACAATACCGTCGATCGGAATTTTCTCACTCGGCTGTACGGTGATCACGCTCCCAACCTCCACCTCGTCGGGGTTTACCTTTGTGAGAATACCGTCCTTTTCAATGTTTGCATAATCGGGGCGTATATCCATAAGCTCGCTGATGTTTTTGCGGCTCTTGCCTATAGCATAGCTCTGGAACAGTTCGCCGATCTGATAAAACAGCATGACAGCGACCGCCTCCACATAATCGCCCGTGTTGATGGCGCCGATGACTATGGCACCAACGGTGGCAATCGTCATAAGAAAGTTTTCGTCAAATATCTGCCGTCTGAGAATTCCCTTGAGGGCTTTGATCAAAATGTCATAACCGATGATGAAGTAAGGCACCAGATACAGGAAAAAGCGGAGTAAGCCTTCTATCCCTAACAAGCCCAAAATGATCATCAGAGTGGCACACACGATGATCCTTGTGAGCATTTTCTTTTGTTTTTTTGTCATATGTAAATTATAAATAGATCTCGCAGTCGTCTTCGACCTTTTTGCAGTTTTTCAGAACGGCTTTCATAACCGAATTCACGTCGGCACCCTCATCGAACTCAACGGCCATTTTTTGGGTCATAAAATTTACCGTTGCGTTTTTTACACCGTCGGTCTTTTTTGCCGCATCTTCCATCTTGATCGCGCAGTTGGCGCAATCTACTTCAATCTTATATGTTTTGTTCATTTTATCAATCTCCTTTTGGGTTTGATTTGCTATCTCTATTATATTATACGATTAAACAAATGTCAATTCGTTTGGAAAAAACCTTCTCATTGGTATAACATTTTGTCCGAATGGATTATTTTTATCAAAGCTGTTGCTAATTTCAATCCAAAATGGTATAATAAAGAAAATAACAAGGAGGGCTGATTATGGAGTATAAATCTTTGCCACATGACCATGGACACTTATCCATGAAGGTTCAGCTTGAAATGCCGATGGCGAAAACATTTGGAACCGTATCCGATCTGATGAAAATGATGAGTGACGGAAAGCGCATTCAAATATTCTGGCTTTTGTGCCACTGTGAAGAATGCGTTGCCAACATATCCGCACTGCTGGATACAAGCAGTCCAACGATTTCCCATCATCTGAAGCTTTTGAAAACGGCGGGGCTGATCACAAGCCGTCGGGAAGGGAAAGAAGTCTATTACACGTCATCCAAAACAGCGCGGGCAGGCGTATTGCACCGAATGATCGAGGAGACTCTGGAAGTGACGTGTCCTGCCGAAGAAGAATCTAAAAGCTCGCACACGGAAAATGCTGATTCTACCGTACACATCGTAAATGAGATACATGAGTTTTTGATAAGCGACCTCACCAAGAGATACACGATTGAAGAGCTTTCCGCCAAATATCACATCAACCAAACAACGCTGAAAACCACCTTTAAAGCAATATTCGGACAGTCCATCGGCGGGTATATGAAAGAATACCGCATCAAGCAGGCGAAAGATCTTCTTTGCCACGGTGACAGTACGATTGCCGAGATCGCTTTCGCTGTCGGTTATGAAAATCAAAGCAAATTTACAGTTGCCTTTCGTGATATCACCGGGCTGCTCCCGCGCGACTATCGAAAGGCGCATATAAAGCATGATTGATCTTTGGGAAAATGAAGTATTTGTTGCGACACTTTCCCGAACTTTCGGATTGCTTTGAAGAAAATATGCCTTTTATATGAATTTTTTCAATATAAAAGGCATATTTTCTATTGACTTTTGTCGAAAAAAGTGTATAATATTCTTGACAAATAAAAGGAGGAAAATGTAATGTGGTGTAGCTGTCAGAAAAAAATGGAAGCTATGATTCACGCCATGCCCAGCGGTGCAGTGTTTGCTATTTCGGATTTTTCCGAGCTTGCTTCGCCTAAAACGGTATCTAAAATGCTTGCGCGTATGGAAGGAGAAAATGGGATCGAGCGTGTGATGCGCGCAATATATTGGAAGCCTGACGGTGTTCATACCTCGCCAAGCCCGGACCGTGTGGCAAAAGCGCTTGCCAGAGAAAACACATGGCGTCTTGTTCCGAGCGGAGCTACCGCTCTTCACTTGTTCGGTCTTGATGAAAAAGCTCCCGATGAGTGGACATACGTAACGGACGGAACGTACAGAAGCTATAACTATGACGGAAAAAAAATAAGCTTTCTGCATACAACGGGAAAGATCCTGAGCACCATGTCGGAAAGAACCGCACTGCTTGTGCAGGTGCTCAAGGCGTACGGCAAGGAGCGCATTACTGACGATATGATGCTTCGTATTGCATCCTTTTTGAATTCCGAAGAAGCAAAGTGTGTTATAGAAGAGACACGAAATACGACCGAGTGGATCGCTCGTACGGTTTTACGTATGTTTAAACTTAAAAAAGAGAAAAAAGAATATAAAAATAACATTTGAATAAGGAGCATTTTCCAATGAATACAAAAAAGATGAGCGGTGTATTATTTGCCCGTATGGTGCAAAACGGAGCCGCCAACTTAAATAAAAGTCGCGGTATCGTCAATGATCTGAACGTTTTTCCGATCCCCGACGGTGATACGGGCGACAATATGTTTATGACCATGGATTCGGGCGCGGTAGCCGTCAAGGATTGCAAGGATCTGCCTCTTGAGGAGATCTCGTCTAAAGTTGCCAAGGGCATGCTTCTCGGAGCACGGGGAAATTCCGGCGTTATTTTATCGCGGATATTTGCAGGCATAGCCAAAGGCTTTCTCGGAAACGGCACGGCAGATGTAAGAGCAGTCGCAAAAGCATTTTCCTGCGGCGTAGAGGAAGCCTATCGGGCGGTCTCCACCCCCGTAGAGGGAACCATTTTGACGGTGTATAAGGATGCGGTAAGCTATGCGGGCTCCATGATTCATGATAACAGCACGCTGGAAGAATATTTTGAAAACTTCACATCGGAGCTTCGCCGCTCGCTTGACAGAACGCCCGAGCTTCTGGAGGTCTTAAGGCGGGCTGGGGTAGTTGACAGCGGCGGTGCGGGGTTTGTTTATATCGCTGAGGGAATGAAAAGCGCGCTTGACGGTACAGAGCTTGAATCAGGAGACGCTGTACCGACCTCCGCGCAGGTAGATACCTCCTCGTTTACCAAGGACAGTGTGCTTGAATTCGGATATTGCACCGAATTTCTTTTGCAGCTTCAGTCAAGCAAGGTGGATGTGGATGCATTTGACGAAAACGAACTGATAACTTATCTTAGTGAGGTGGGCGAATCGGTCGTAGCGTTCAAGGAAGGCAGTATTATCAAGGTCCATGTACATACCATGCACCCGGGAGACATCTTAAGCTACTGTCAGAAGTACGGAGAATTTCTCACAGTAAAAATGGAAAATATGATGCTCCAACATCATGCGACTACCATTCAGAATAACTTTGAGGTAAAGACCAAAAAGCCGCACAAGCCGTACGCTATTGTTACGGTGGCGGCAGGAGAGGGAATCAAAGAGACCTTTTGGGCGCTTGGTGCAGACGCTGTGATCGACGGGGGGCAAAGCATGAATCCGTCGGCAGAGGCTTTTGTGGAGGCGTTTGAGAATATAGATGCCGACACGATTCTTGTTTTTCCCAATAATTCCAATATTGTCATGACGGCAAAGCAGGCGGCGACACTGTACGAAAAGGCAGACGTCCGTGTTATACAGAGCAGAACCATCGGTGAGGGCTATGCCGCGCTTTCCATGCTGGATACTTCCTCGGGCGACACAGATGCCATTCTTGCACAGATCGACGAGATCATTTCCGGGGTAATAACGGGTACGGTATCCAAGGCAAGCCGTGACACCGAAAAGGACGGCATCAGCATTAAGTGTGGCGACTATATCGGCTTTGCGGATGACACGATATACGTTGATTCTGCAAACGCAGAGGGGGCGGCACTCGAGCTTGCGGGGATGCTTCATGCCGAAAAATATGATATCATGCTTCTCATTTGCGGCAAGGATGCAGACCAGGCGGCTGCCGACAAGCTGTTTCATGATCTTCAAAGTCATTACAAACGAACCGAAATTATTATGATAGACGGCGGTCAGCCCATATACGATTATTTAATGATTTTAGAATAGGAGTGGATTTTATTATGTATGTACTTTTTACCGATACCGATACCGATATAACCCCCGAGGTCGCGGGTCAATACGGCTATCATCTCATCAGTATGCCGTATACCGTGAATGATAAAACCATCTATCCATACGAGGACTTTGAGGTGTTTGAGCCAAAGCCGTTTTACGACATGCTTCGCACAGGAACCATGACCACAACAAGCGGAATCAGCGAGGAAAAATACAAGCAATACTTTGAGCCTGTTCTGGCTGAGGGCAAGGATATTCTGTACGTTCATTTTTCAAGAGCCATGTCCATGACCTTTGAAGCCATGGAGCACGCAATAAAAGCATTGCTTGAGAAATATCCCGAACGTAAAATTCAGACCATTGATACCAAGGCGGTTTCCGGTCTCAGCTTGCTTATCGTGAAGGAGGTCGGCGACCTGTATTTGGCAGGCAAGACCGCGGACGAAATTGTTGAGTGGTCCAAAACCGAGATCGATCATTTTGCCATGTATATGTGCGTGGATGATCTGAAATTTTTCAAGAGAAGCGGCAGAGTCAGCGGACTTGCGGCAACCATGGGCACGCTTCTTGGGATTCGCCCGATCATCCACATCAATGAAGAAGGAAAAATGATCAATATCGGCAAAGAAAAAGGCAGAGTCAAAGCACTTGACCGTTTGGTGCAATATGTGGAAGAGCTTGGCAATGACCTCGAAAATCACCGTTTTATCGTGTCACACTCGGATGCTGACGAAATGGCGGAGGAATTGATCGCCCGTCTCCGTGAAAAATACGGAGATAAGCTCAAGATAGAGATCTCGGGGGTCAACCCCACACTGGGCGGGCATTGCGGTCCCGACGGCGTGGCGGTATGCTTCCATGCTGTTCACAGATGACGGAGGATGGTATGAGCGAAGTTACTGTAAGAGAAGTAAAGACCAAAAAAGAACAAAAGCAGTTTCTTGAATTCCCGCTGAAGCTGTATCGGGACAATCCTTGCTTTGTGCCGCCTCTTTACGGGGATGAAAAAAAGATCTTCCGCAAGGATTATATTTACTATGATACCTGCGAGGCAGTTTATTACAACGCTTACCGCAACGGTCAAATGGTGGGAAGGATCTCGGGTATTCTTCAGAAGGCGAGCAATGAGCTTCGTGGAGAAAAACGAGTTCGTTTCACCCGTTTTGATACCGTAAACGATGAAAATGTGGCAAAAGCACTGTTTGACGCGGTTGAGAAATGGGCACTGTCAAAGGGCATGGATACGATTTGCGGACCTCTCGGCTTTTCCGATCTTGAACGCGAGGGTCTTCTTGTGGAAGGCTTTGAATATCAAGCTACTTTTGAGGAGCAATATAATGCCGATTATTACGGTAAGCTGATCGAACAGCTCGGTTATCAAAAAGAGGTCGACTGGACAGAAAGCCGCATCAAGGCGCCTGCCGATTATGACGGTTCTTTGGATAAGATGACAGAATTCATCATGAACCGCTATCATCTCCATTTTGGTCCTGCTAAGAGTGTAGGTGAATTCTTGAAGCTGTATGCCGATAAATTTTTCGAGCTTTTGGACAAATCCTATGCGCATTTGTACGGCACGGTCCCGTTTACCGAAGGCATGAAAAAAATGATGATCTCCAATTTCCGCTTGATCGTCAAGCTCAAATACGTGGCAGTGATCTTAGATGAAAATGATAATCTGGTATGTCTTGGTATTTGTTTCCCCTCTATTGCCGAGGCGGTCAGAAAGTCAAACGGACATTTGACTCCCGTGGCACTTATCAGACTTCTGCGTGCGATCAATAAACCTAAGGTGCTGGATCTTGGTTTGGTTGGCGTAGACCCGAGTTACTTAAACCGCGGCATCAGCACGGCGGTTGCCGCGGGGCTTATGCGTATGCTCAGAGAGGACGGCATCGAATATGCCGAGACCAATCTCAATCTTGAGGACAATTTTGCTATCCGCAATCTTTGGAAACGCTTTGATGAGCAACAGCACAAACGTCGCCGCTCTTATGTCAAAAAGATAGAAAGTGAGAAAACGGTATGATAAAAATTGCAGTAGACTGCTTTGGCGGCGATCACAGCCCCGAGGCACAGATCGACGGAAGCCTTGCGGCACTTGATCTGTTTTCTGACCTTACCGTTATATTAACAGGCGACGAAAACATAATAAAGGAAAAACTGAACGGGAAAAAATATGACAGCGAAAGACTTGAGATCTTGCACGCCCCCGAGGTGGTAGGATGTGACGAAAAGCCGACCGATGCCATTCGTTTGAAAAAGGAAAGCTCGATGATGAAGGCGATCCGTCTGCTTCGTGAGGACAGTGCGGTGGGCGGCATTGTCAGCATGGGCTCAACGGGTGCGCTGGTTGCGGCGGCAACGCTCAGACTGGGCAGACTTCAGAGTGTCATTCGTCCTGCTTTTTGCCCCATTCTTCCGACTATGAACGGCGGAGTTGTGGGTATTTGCGACAGCGGCGCCAACGTGGATATTACCCCCGATTATCTTTTGCAATTTGCCTTGATGGGTAGCTTGTATATGGAAAAGGTGTACGGCGTCGAGAAGCCCCGCGTGGCGCTTCTGAATATTGGCGTTGAGGCAGAGAAGAAGTCGGAGGCCCAAGCGGTCTTAGGAAGACAATTAGAGCTC
>JAZNDA010000004.1:0-7449 GCA_045587785.1 Eubacteriales bacterium
CGCCAGCTTCCTCCCGGAGGAAGCCTTTCATTTGTCTGTGCTCCTATTTTTGTTCTCGAACACCTTTTGAAAAGCGAACCCATTAAAAAGTAAAGGGGCCGAATCAAGATTGGAAACAATTCCCAAACTTGACGCAGCCCCCTCTTTTTTTAGTTTTTTCGCTTCTTTTTTTGATCTGAAGCAGCAGTATTTATTCCGTTTTGGAGCTTTCTGTTTCGGTTTCAATCTCCTGGACATCAGTCTGATCAAACGGTGCACTCGGAGCTTCAACCTTTTTTTGGTTGGCGTTTCTGAATTTGTTGATAACAAAGCTTGCGCAACCAAGCAGGCAGAAGAATATTCCAAGCGCGAGATTGCGGAAGCACGTTCCCGCTATTTCGGGATCCTCAAGGAATACGGGGGTTGCACGCACCGCATCCAAAAAGGTGATCGTAAAGTCGATCTCGCCCATTTCAAAGCCCATTTTGTAGACGTCATAGATGTCGTAACCCACGCACAGATACCACGCGAGCACCATGACCAAGAGAGAGACGATCGTCGCAATGACGATGCCCTTTTTGCTCTCTTTTTTGGAAAAGATGGCGTAGCCCTTGACGGCGCACACCGCACCGACAAGACCGCTGATGGACGCTATGTATCCGATCATATTCAGCAAAAAATAAATAACGGCACCTACCAAAGAAAACAGAAATGCGCCCACGATGCCTGCAAGTACGTTCTCCTTGATCTCCGAGCCTTTTTCGTCAACAAAGTTGTTCATAACGATCTCCTTAAATAGTTTAATCTGAATTGCACGGGTGCAACAATTAAATTATATCAAAAAACCAATAAAAAGTCAACTATTATGTATAACTTTGGCGGGATTTGTCGCTTGGTGCAAATCGATTGACACGATTGTGCTTTTGTGATATAATATACCTACTGTCACCCTATCTTGATTATTTTAAAATCGAATATTGATTTCATCTCTTGTTGACAATCGCGCGATTGCGTGATATAATCATTGACAGATATAAAAAGAAAGGAAGACGGAACGGTGGAAAGAGAGAATTTATTTAGGATAGATTTAGACAAGGAAGAAATGATGATAGACCGCGAGGAGTTTATCCTGCGGCGGGAAAGTGCCGCGGTCAGGGCGGAGAGGATGGAGCTTGGCGAGAAGCTGACAAAATCGATCATGAAAAGTGTTCTTGGCTTTGGTGGGTTCTTGACGATCTCTTTCACTTTTTCCTTGATGGCAGGCATATGTTGTGCCGCTATTACGTTGTTTGGTTATTTGGAAACCAAGGTCTTTTCTGCGCTCCCTTTAGGTCTCACGGTATTCTTTTTGCTTCTTTCGGGTGTTTTGGGTGTGCTCAAAAAGGTGCTTGACAGGAAACATGAGGGAGAAGACCCTGCTTATATGACGGACGGTGAGTATGACCGTCTGAATCAGATATCCGAGCGAGAGTTGAAGATACCAGACGGCGCCAAGACGGTGGAGCTTTTCGGGCATTTCTATCATAAGGACTCTGAGTCCGATGGGCCTTACGATGTTGACCAAATGGCAATATTTGAGGAGGACGGCATGCTCTGCTTGCACCATGTGGGTGCCGTGATCGCTGTGCCCATCGACAGCATCGAAGCGGTGGTCAAGATGGAGGACACCGTGACCTTCAGCGACTGGATGAAGGATGTTCCGCATGACAGCGAGCCGTATGCGCAGTATCATATTAAAAAGCGGCAGGTGAGCGAATACGAGGAGGAATATTCCATGGATGGATACTATTCCATTCGTTTCAGCAAAGAGGACACCCCCTTTGAGCTTGTTGTGCCGCTGTACGAGATCGAACCGTTCCTTGAAATACTGAAGCCTCGGGTGACGGAGGAACGGCGGTGACAACATGGCAAATGACATGCATATGATACAAACGCTGACCGCTATGCTGCAGGACGGGGAGACCTTGACGTAGTTCTTTTTGCGATCTACGGTCTTAGGAAGAAAAAATGCAATCAAGAGACCAAGCTGAAATGTGACAAATACATATGGTTTTTGGCATTGTGTCCGACCGTGGTTTTTTCCGTATTGGGCTTTATCATGTAAGCAAAGAAAAGGACAGAGATTTTTTTCTCTGTTGTTCTTAACGGAGAATTTGAGGCACAAAATATCGGCAGAGAACTTGTTTTCTCTGCCGATTTGTGCTATAATGGAAACGATAAAACTTTGGAGGAGTATATATGTCGCTTGATTACAACGAAAAGAATATTACTCTTGCAAAAAATCTTCGTAAAAATGCAACATCGCAGGAAAATCATTTGTGGTATGATTTCTTATCAAAATATGAAATCAGATTTCAAAGGCAAAAAGCCATAGACAATTTTATTGCAGATTTTTACTGCCACAAAGCAAAACTGATCATAGAAATTGACGGCTCACAGCATTATACCGAAGAAGGCAGACAAAAGGATGAATTTCGCACGGAAATACTCAAAGGATATGATCTGAAGGTCATACGGTTTACAAACCGTCAAATCAACACAAATTTTTCGGGCGTCTGCGAGTATATAGATTCCGCCGTAAAAGCCTCCCTCCGAGAGGGAGGGGGACCGCGTTAGCGGTGGAAGGAGCCTGCGCGACTTTGGGTTTGAATTAGCTTTATTGTAACGCGCTCTCCCTCAGTCGCCTACGGCGCCAGCTCCCTCCCGGAGGGAGCCTTTGATACGTGCTACCTTAGGGGTATGGGCTTTGCCCTATGCCTTTGTAATACAAAGGCGAAACTGGCGAAAAAATACAGAAAGGAATGCATCAATGAAAAATAAAGTAATGATGTGGGTAGTTATGATTTTGCTGGCACTGCCTATACCGATTTCGTTAATCACAGTTTTAGGTTCTATCATTTCTTTAGCAAACATAGGTGTTATGATAGAACAATCTTCGTTCGTTGCAGTAGTTGCTACAATCTTTATGATACTTGCAGGTACTTATTCATTGACATATATTTTTTCTGCCGTAAAGACATTCTCTAAAAAAAGAATAAGTTTAATTAGTTTCTTGCCCATTGTTCACATTATAGTTACAGTGGTATTTATGGTTTTATGGATCATAAATGAGTAATAGAATATAGATAGACAGGCAACTTGTTTTATCAAGTTGCCTGTCTGCTATATAGAAAAATCTATCGAGCTTGGTTCTTTGTTTACTGCGGCGCAAATCCACACCATCCGAACAAACAGTTTCTTGATTTCTCCGATAAGAACATCACCCATTACGATCTCTGTCCTTGATTTATAGTTATGACTGTTCGTCCTTCCATACGATCTCGGGTTTGCCTTGATACCGTTTTTTGAAGATCCTTCTGCGGAACAGATATACGGTATAAACTACCCAAAGCGTGAAGAAGATGGCGCACGCGATCACGGCACTCAAAAACGAGCTGCCTGCAAAAGCCAAGAAGAGCAACAGCGGTGCGATCATGACCATGGCAGGGAAGTTGGAAAGAATGTAAAGGCTTGAGGTGGGGGTTCTGAGAGCGGGGTCGATCTCTTTCATAAGGATCATACCGTTGGACGCCGTACCCGTCATGGTGCCGAAGCTCATGAGGAAAAATTCGTGCTCAAAGCCTTTAAAACATTCCTTGGCGACCAAACGAACGTAAATGTATGTAATGACCGTACCCACCAAGCTGAGAACAACGATGGGGAATATGTAATTTTTGATATCGTTGATCTGAATTGCCGCCACACCTGCAACGATCATCAGGTCAAATGAAAAACCCGAGATTCGATCCATCTGATAATTGTTGATGTACCCGCGGTTCATCAGCTTGTATTTGCGCAGGCGCTTTACCACCATTCGGATCAGCATAGCCGCAAGCGAAGCCCACAGGAAATTGAAGCCCCATGCGATACTGTTGGTGAACGCTGACAGCTTGCCCAGAAGGAACATAAAGCCAAAGGAGATCGCATAGGCGAGGGCAACAAAGCCGACCTGCATGGTGAATTTGTCCACAGATTCATTGTCGGGGATCTCTCCGAGGTCGTTGTTGATCTCATTTTCCGATTCACCCGAAGACGCTTGGTCGCGAACGGTAAGGGTTCCTCTTTTTTTATGAATGTTGATATACAGCACGCCGAACACCGAAGCCACCACAAAACCGATGGAGGCAAGGGAAAGACCGAAACTGCCGTTTCCCGCGAACTGTGTGGCAGGCGTGTTTGTAAAGTTGATATCCCAGCTCAGAGCATTGCCGGGGCCTTGTCCGAAAGCCAAGGGAAGGATCAGACCGCAGATATAAGAGATGACGTTTTTGCCGCTCTTTGTCAAAAGGAACAGTATCAGCGTAATGCCAAGTCCAACAAACGCCTGCAACATATAGGTGCCGCCCTGCAACGCGCCAAATTCGACGACCTGCGCGCGGTTTGTCTTATGCGTGCTTTTTTCTGTTTTGAGCGACATGGCGGCAAAGCCGATGGCGAGGCAGTGGTACGTGATGACCTGCATCAGCCGATTGTCAACAAGGATAATGTCAAATTGCTTGCATATGATATCCACCGCCAGCAGCAAAGCACCGCCCAGCAAGGCAGACGGAACCAGACAGTTTCTGAACAGGGGAATTTTGCGGCGAAGAATATTGCCGAGCATCAGAAAAAGCAATAACAGTCCGAGCTGTACCATAAACGCCCAAACCGCATCATAATTTGCCATGGTAAAATCCCAGCTTGATACGTTGTCCATATAAAGACCTCCCACGATATTTGGTTACAACTGTCATCATTATACAACAAAAAACGTGGGTTTGTCAAGTCTTTATAAGAGGAGACCGCCGCGAATTCGGGAATGTTTCCCAAGCGCGAGGCGGTCTTTTTCTTATTGACCTTGATATTCGGTTCTGAACGCCCCCCAGGGCATATCGATGCGTTTGTTCTCGAACAGCAGTTCTTTGATGTGCATCAGAAGGGGAAAATCGTTTAGGTTTAATTTGCCGAGCGCGGCAAGCTGCTCCACGGCTTTTGCGGTACGCTCGCTGATCACCACGCCCTCAAGGGTGATGCCCGTCAGCTGTGCCATCGCCTCGTCATAGGTGTATCCTTGACCGAGAAGCGCACCAAGCTTACGGTTTCTTCCGCCGTAAACGGTGACGTAAAGGTCGCCAATGCCAAGGAAGATATTACGGGCTGCCGTACCACCCAGCGCGTCCAGCAAAAGGTACATCTCCTTGGATGCCTGCGCGAAAATGCCCGCTTGCGAGTTGTAGTGCTCAAAGACCTTGCCCTCTCTCTTATAGGACATACCGATGGCAAACGCAACGCCCAGCGCGTACGCGTTTTTGAGTGCCACCGTACATTCCACGCCGAACACGTCTGTGGAAAGGCTGACGTGGTAATAGTCGGTCTCAAACAGACCGCGCAACCAGCGGAGCGTTTCCATGTCGGGGCCGCAGAAGGTCACCTCCGTGGGGTCCTTGTCAACCAGCTCATACGATGTGCACGGGCCGCCCACGGCATAGATCTTCAGCTTCTTGTCGGTGAATCTCAGCATATATTCGGGATAGGAGATCAGGTGTCCCTTGTTCTCGCCGTCATCGATCATGCCCTTTGAGATCGACAAAAGCGGAACGTCTTCGGGTAGCTTTGGAATGACGGTGTTGCAAAACCACTCCATACCAAACGAGGATACGCCGCAGATGATCAGATCTGCGCCCCGTATACACTTCTCCATTTCCTCAAAATAGTGGAAGGTGACGTTTTCGGGCGTCAGAACGGGGGCGTCGGTGCCGTTTGTGTCATTGTTCTTTCTGTACTTAGACAGATTCAGATGCTCTCCCGTCTTTTGTCCGTGCTCGATGATGTCGCCATCAAGAGGAGAACCGACCAGACGGACGGTGTGTCCGTTTTGTGCGGCGGGGTAGGTGATCGCCGTTCCCATCATGCCCGCGCAAATAACCGTAATGAGTGCCATAGTTCAAATTCCTTTCGTAAAACGATTGCAAAGATCATTGCTTTGTACTACAATCAATTATATATAGATTTGCAAACTTTGTCAAGAGCTTGCGCGAATTGCGAAAAACTTTAGTCTTTGTGTTTGACGGCGGAATGGTTTTTGAGTGTTTTTCATATATAGTGATATATATGAAAGGGGCGATGACATGAAAAAGGTGATGCTTGTGTTCGGCACAAGACCCGAGGCCATCAAGATGTGTCCTTTGGCAAAGGAGCTTTTGGCAAGGCGGAATATTCATACCGTGGTCTGCGTAACGGGACAGCACAGAGAGATGCTTGACGGGGTGCTTTCGGCGTTCGGCGTGTCTGCCGACTACGATCTGTCAATTATGAAGCCGCGCCAGACGCTGTTTGATGTCACCGCAGGGATTCTTTCGGGGATGGAGAGGGTGCTGGACAAGGAAAAGCCCAATCTTGTTTTGGTTCACGGGGATACCACGACCGCGTTTTCTGCGGCACTTGCCTGTTTTTATGGGAAGATCGCCGTCGGTCACGTGGAGGCAGGTCTCAGAACATACGATAAGTACAGCCCCTATCCCGAGGAATTCAATCGGTGTGCCATCTCGGCACTTGCCGCCTGTCATTTTGCGCCCACCGCCCATGGCGCGGCAAATCTTTTGCGTGAGGGCAGGGATGCGGCGAGCGTTTTTGTGACGGGAAACACGGTAATAGACGCCCTTGCGACCACGGTGCGAGAGAATCATGCGCATCCGATCCTTGACTGGGCAAGCGAGGCGGAGAAATGGGTGCTGATCACCGCGCACCGCAGAGAGAATATCGGCGCGCCCATGCGCGGCATGTTCCGTGCCATACGGCGCGTGCTTTCGGAGCATGGGGAAGTGCGCGCGGTATATCCCGTGCATCCAAGTCCAAGGGTGAGGGAGATCGCATATGGGGAGCTTGGCGATTTTGAGCAAATTCGTTTGACCGAGCCGCTTGACGTGATGGATTTTCACAATTTTTTGGCGCGATGCTATTTGGTACTCAGTGACAGCGGCGGAATTCAAGAAGAAGCACCTGCGCTCGGCAAGCCGGTGCTTTTGATGAGAAATACCACCGAGCGACCCGAGGGCATCATTGGCGGCGGTGTGAGACTCGTGGGGTGTGGGGAGGAGAGTATATATCAGAATTTCACCCGTCTTTTGGAGGATGAGAGGGAATACCGAGCCATGAGCGAGGCGAAAAACCCGTACGGCGACGGAACGGCAAGCCGTACCATTGCGGATATCATAGAGCGGATGCGATTAGACTTCACGGCGTGCGCTCCGTAAAAGTTTTGGTCAAGCTTTTTTAAAAGCTTGCAGGATCCAAGGGCGGCGCCCTTGGTCGCGCCTCGCAAGGCGCGAAATCCCCAAAACGGGGTGTCTTTTTTGCAAAGAAACGCCGTGGAGTTATTATTTAAAAATCAACCAAACAAAAAACGTGCGTCAAGGGCACACTTGATCTCCAAAAGAAACGGCTTGGTGCCGA
>JAZNDA010000005.1:0-6485 GCA_045587785.1 Eubacteriales bacterium
GACAAACGGTTTGGAATGTGGTATAATTTTGAGCGTTGAAGCGAGTTTAACTTGTGGTTCGACATCTGGGTGTGGCGCAGATGGTAGCGCGCTACCTTGGGGTGGTAGAGGCCGCTGGTTCAAATCCAGTCACTCAGACCAGTTCGGAGGTTCATAACGAACCTCCGAATTTTCTTTATTTTACGCGCTTTTTCGGGGATTTTGGGTGTTCGCACCGCCTCGAAAACGTCCGCTATTTTTTTGTTCAAAATCGGCTCGAAATTGGGGATAACCACATGTTTGACCACATTTGTCACAAAAAGGCTATATTCCATAAGGGTTTTCGGCACTTTTCAATTTTTATTTTATGCAAAATGACGGCGGTTCTCTGCTCTGAGAACCTCCATTTTTAATTAAGTATCGCTTTCGCTTGCGGGCAAATAATAAATTTTATCATCCTTGATAATCAGCTGCACATCTTCCGAATACAAATCCGATTTATCGTGTTCATGTGTAACCTGTTTTCCCTCTGATTGGATTTGTATCATTTCTGCAGTACCAAACTCAATTGAGCGAAAATTCAAATTGTCATTGAACAGTCCGGGAATAAAATGAACGACTCCGTCTAAGCCATCTCTTTTCCTCCGTGTCTCGACCATATAAATTTTCAATCTTTTTGCAGTTTGCTCATGCCATTCAGCCAAGCGCATTTGCGTTTCTGCAACTTGATTAGAGTAGGTAGGAAGCATGGCACTAATCTGAGACATACGATTTGCCATTTTTCTGATTTCGTCATCATTAACTGAACGCCCTTAACTGATTCAAATTACCATCTGTTTTTTTGATTACAAAAAACACCGCTGAGGAGTTTTTATTCCTCAGCGGCAATTTTTATCTTTTCTTGTATATCACAAGCTCGGGATTCTCTCCGTTTTCTTCGTAGGTACATACCAAAAGGAAGTCCATATTCGCGGCGATTCCAAAGCATCTGCCGCCAAATTCGCTTTCGAGCTGACTGCCGAGGTAGGTCTGCTTATCATCAAGGAACTTCACCTTTTCTCCGTTCGGGAGCGTGTATTCAATGTTGATAAATTCACCCGACAGCACGTTCAGTTTCTCGACCTTGGGGAGTCCTTCGATATGCAAAAGCGTGTTGAATTCGTCAATCAGCTTTGCCTTGAATTCTTCGAGCTTTTCTTTTCCGCCGAGCTCGGCATACCGTTTCCAGATATCGAGCGTGTATTCACCGCCCGAATAGCACCATTTGCAGTATTCCTCGTTAAAATTGCCGTCGGTCTCGCGGCTTGTGGTAGAGTCCTCGAGCGGCATTCCGCAACACCCACACACGAGCTCTCTCGGAGAGCCGAGGAGCGTGTTGATCGACACATCAAACAGCTTTGAGAGCAGCTTGAGTGTATCGATATTCGGTATCGTTTCGCCTGTTTCCCAACGTGAAACCGCCTGTCTTGTTACAAATACTTTTTCCGCAAGAGCCTCTTGCGAGAGCCCTTTTTGCGTTCTGAGTTCAAGGATAATATCCTTTGTTTCCATATAACCACCTTCTTTGCTCGTTGTGATCATATTATACCATAATTCCGAGGACTTGACAAGCAACCTGCTGTTGCTCCTACTCTCATTATATCAATACTCCATTACAATGATCCACCTCATGCTGAATAATCTGCGCCGTCCAGCCGGTGAAGTTTTTCGTGCGCGTTTGCATCTCCAAGGTCTGATATTGCACCTTGATAGTCTTATAGCGTTTGCACTTACGGGGGCCGCCGAGAAGCGACAGACAGCCTTCCTCGGTGTCGTACGCGCCGTCCTTCTTGATGATCTCGGGATTGAGCATCACCGTATATAAGCGTTCGGGTGAACCGAACGCAGGAGCACGTCCGCTCTCGTCGAGAAAGGCGATGATGCGCTTGCGCACGCCGATCATATTCGCCGCCATGCCGACACAGCTTTCTCTGTGCGCCATCAGCGTATCAAGCAAGTCCTTGGCGACCTGCAAATCTTCTTTTGTTGCGACATCCGACTTCCCTGCAAGGAAGATAGGATCGTGCATGAGTTCTTTAATCATTTTTCAGTCCTTTCATCGTCCACGCAAGATACGCCGCATAACCGCCTGTGATGACCGTGAGCAAAGCGCAGGTCAGGATTTGCATTTCCGTCGTTACGTTCGACTCGTCGGCAAATACGCTGATTGCGTTGAACAGTCCGTGCGCGGCAATACAGACGATGAGGCTGTCGGTTTTAAGATACATCATCACAAACATAAATCCCGCGGCAGTGGCGTAGACGATCTGCAAGAGATTCGGCAAAAGTTCCGCGCCCGAGCCGTTTACAAGGTTGATAATATGCCCGATGCCGAAGGTCACGCTTGAAACGATCACAGCAGCCTTGAGACTGTCTTTTCTCATGGCGTTAAAGAGCAGTCCGCGGAAGATGACCTCCTCCAAAAATCCGACGCAAAGCATCGACAGTATGTACAGCACGGTTTCGACAGCACCGTAATTCAGCGTTACGCCGTGCCACAGATTGGCACTCAGCATAAGAAGCACGGGCAGATAAAACAGCATCGACCGCGCCGAAAATTTTGATGGACATAACCCGTAAGCTTCAAAAAGAGCGTTCTTTTTCAAAAACAGTAGCAGTACCGCAGACAGCAGAAGCCCCACCGCAAGCGTAACTGACTTTTCCAATCCTGCCGCCGCGGAAAGTGAATCACCCACGGACATCAACAAGCAATAGGCGAGGATCCAGATTACCGCGAACCATATTTTGCTTTTATCATAGAGTTTTTTGAGCATTTCAAACCTCAATTTTCGTCTTTTCCCACGTTTCTCTCGTCATCAGCATCACGTGACCAGTACGAATCTCACCGAGCTGCTTCACTTCAAGTCCTTCTGTGGTGTGATGATAGACAAATCCGAGCTTTTCCTGCACGCGACGGGATTTCTCGTTACCGTCGTAATAGCCGCACCAGATGCGGTTCATCCCCAGATCCTCAAAGGCATAGCGGAGCATCTCACGTGAGGCTTCGGGAATGAGGCCCTGCCCCCAAAAAGGTTTTCCTATCCAATAACCAAGTTCGTATTCATCGTCCTGCTCGGCGAGGTCATTGCGATGAAAACCGATGCTGCCGATGGGCTTGCCGTTCTCTTTCAGACACACGGCAAAGGTATCGGGTGCGGACAGCACCGTGCGAATGATCTCACGGCTGTTCTCCACGCTTGTGTGGGGCGGCCATCCTGCAGGTGGGCCTACCTCGGGATCGCTCGCGTATGTAAATAAGTCCTCCGCATCATCCTCGCACCACGGGCGGAGAATGAGACGGTCTGTTTCAAGTATCATGTTTTTTCTCCATATAATACCGCTCGTGTATCGCCGCAACCGTTGCGACCGCGCACACGAATGGTAGAGTGTAGGTTAGTTCAATAAAGCTTATCGTTACGGGCAGAAGAAATAACGAAAATCCCGTTACCTTGTTCAAAAGGGTGTGTGGAAACGCAATTTTCCTTGTGCGAATGAATCCCCAAACGGCACCACAGAACTTGATAGTTGCGATAATACCAACCCATATCCACAACCATGTGGGGATATTGAGATACGGCGCAAATCTGATGAAAGCCACAACCCAAAACACAAAATCCGAGACGGTATCGAGTCTTTCTCCGAACCCACTGACCGCGCCCGTCTTTCTCGCTATCGTTCCGTCTATCATATCGGTAAATCCGCAAAGCAGATAGAGCGCGTAAAACCACGCCGATGACAGCGGTATGAATAGAAGCGGCAAACTGAATACAATGCGCGAGGCCGTGATGATGTTTGTGATGTGTTTTTTCATAGCACCTTTGAATACAGCAAACAGGTCAGCGGAACCTTTTTGTTTCCCAAGTCAAGCTCCACGTCCTTTTCGCCCACTCTCTCAAAGCCCCTATGCTCGTAGAACTGATAGGTGCAGGCGTTGTCGGTGTAGAGATAGACCGTTTTGCCTTTTTCAATCGCCGTCAATTCATTCAAAAGCATCGTGCCGATTCCTTTGATTTTGGCATCGGGATCAGCCGCCAAAAAGATGATTTCACCGTCGGGCGAATGCGTTTCCTTGTACTTTGCGAACAACTCCTTATTGACCGCATCGTAGAGCCCTGCGCCGCCCTTAAAAAACAGCTTTTGGATCACATCCACGAGCTTCACGTAGAGCTTTTGCCAAAAGGAGCTGTGCTTTCTCGGCTCGTCCTTGAACTCGGCAAGAAGAATGCCGACGAGTCTTTCCTCTGCGTATGCGGCGAAAATCTGCGTAGCGCGGTTCATTTCAAGATACCAGAAGTATCTGCCGTAAGCGTTGAGAAGAAATTTACTGTCCAAGTACCAATCGAAGTGCATACCTTTGATTGCAAACTGAATGGCTTTTTTATAATCTTTTTTGCGAATGTTTTTGATTTCAATGTTCAATATAGTACCCCGCCAAATTCTTATTTATCAATCAGTTGAAAAATATCGTGCTATCTCTTCCATTCTGCTTTCTTGCTTAACCGAGAAGGGACAACGGCTTTCGCAGTGACCGCAATGCAAGCAAGATTCGGCATTGATCGTCAGCTTAGTATAGTGATTCGCGGCAATAGTATCACCTGCAAGCGCGAGGTCGTAATATTTATTGACAAGACCGATGTCGATGCCCGCCGGACAGGGCTGACAATGGTTGCAATAGACGCAAGTACCTGTGATAGTATCTGACGTAAACGTGCCGATAACCGAATAATCCTTTTCCTCATCCGTGGCGGTTAAGAACTTTAAGACAGTATCAAGATGCTCCATCGTCTGAACGCCGGGAACAACCGTCAGAACACCGGGACGGTCAATGGCATATTGTAAGCATTGGTTGTGCGTAAGCGCCACTCCGAATGGAGATTGATCGGCAGACAGAAGCTGCCCTGCGAAAAATGGCTTCATGACCGAAATGCCGACACCCTCGCGCTCACAACGCTTGAACAGTTCAAATCGCTCATTAACCGAACCGATGCCGTACTCATCACCCTTTTCAAAGTCATAAGCAGGGTTGAGCGAGAACATCATCATATCCACAAGTCCCGTATCGATAATACGGTTTGCCACACTCGGTGTATGCGACGAAAATCCGATGTGACGGACGATGCTTTTTTCCTTTAGCTCTTTTATGTAATCAAAAACGCCTATCTCACAGAGTTTATCAAAATCCTCGTCATCGTCAACGCAATGAAGGAAGCCGAAGTCCACGTAATCCGTGCCAAGCTGTTCAAGCTCCCAAAGGAATGTCTTTTTTATTGTGTCAAACTCCCGACACCAACCGTACTCGCCATCCTCGTCATAAACAGCACCGAAATGCACCTGTAAAAAGACCTTATCACGGCAATCACGAATGGCTCTGCCGATGGGAGCGTAGGACGCACCTGCTGTACAAAGGTCGAAGAAGTTGATGCCGTGGTTGATTGCTTTGCGTATGATCGCCTCGATCTCGTCGGTCGGTGTTTTTCCGATACCGCCCATACCGAGACCGATCACACTGAAAATTTCTTTATCGTTGCCATGTGGCAGTTTCCTGTATTCCATAACTATTAATCCTTCGAGATTTTTAATTGATGACAAATTATATTTTATTTACTTTCGGTTATCTGCATTTTCGCCCAAGCGAACAATTCTTCCGACATAGTATCAAATTCCACAGCCTCGCCGTTTTTCAGCTTCAAAAAGGTTTCAACGATCTTTCGTTCATCAGCAGAAACTATGTCTAGCAGGTCTTTTTGATGCTTGACGTATTTCCCCGTCCGCTTGAAAGCGATCGCCTGCACGACAAAAGAGGCGGATTTATACAGTCCGCGCAAAATATCCTCGCTCTTTTCGTGTAGCATATTATGTACACAACCGTGGTAGACGTTGCACGCGCCGATCTTGATGGCTCTGTCAACCGCCGCTTGATCAATGACCGTGAGCAATTCATCAAGGCTGCCTTTTATGGGTGTGGTGTCATAGTAAAACTGAAAAAGGTCGGAAGGCTCCCAATTGAGAAGCTCGTCCTTTCCCGAAAGAAAACCGCAGATCAGTTCCCTGTGCGGCAGAGTGTCGAGCATTGCATTATATTCCCCGATATCCGAGGCGGACAGCTCGTCAAGTATCACGACAACGTCAATATCGCTTGTTTCCGTCGCCTCTCCGCGACCGTAGCTGCCTTGCAAGCCGACGAACCACACGCGGTTTGCGAATTTTTCATTTAAGGCCTTCAAAAAGCCGTCCAGCCAAGTAGTTATATCTATCACCTTAATCACCTCACAATTTTAATACGCCTTTCCGCAATACGCCTCGATTGCCTCGGATGCAAACTCTGCGGTTCCATCTCCATACTTGTCGATATTTTTCTTGAATCGCTCGTCGGCAACATACATCTTTCCAAGCCCTACAAGAATCTCGTCGGTGCAGGTGTAGTAGTTGGCTGTTATATGTGTCTGAAGCTTGGCTACAAGCACCTG
>JAZNDA010000006.1:0-9959 GCA_045587785.1 Eubacteriales bacterium
TTCACCTGCGACGCCGGTTACAACATCTATCGCGTCACCAATAAAATTGGTAGCACCGTCGATAAAGTTTCCAGCTCCGACTAAAGTAGATCCTACAACATCCCCGACAATGTTTGAACCTTTCATTGAATTTCCAAGATCAACGAGACCGTCACTCGCCCATTCGATGCCCGAATCTACTGCATCTGAAACGGAGAGTTCAATTTCCCTTAATACCGGAATCGATATTGGGTTTGATGGGAAAGTGATTCCTTCACTAAGTATTTGGCTTGACATTCCGTCGATGTTAGCTACATCCAGAAGTTCGTTTGTATAATCGGCGCAATTATGGAAAAGAAAGTTGTATCTTCCAAATTCTTTGTTATCACCATTAGGATCCTGTCCTGCATATTGCTTTGCCAATTTTACACTTTCCTCAAAATTCCCGTCCAAAACTACATAATTGCTGCCTTCAACATCTTGGAATTGTCCAGAATCGTTCAAGACAGGAGGGTTGCGCGGTTCCCAATATACTTTGGCATTCCCCTTAATTTGTTTAAGTGTTGAGCCCTTCCTAGAGGTGAATTCAGCGAGATACCATTTACCATCACAATTAAAATACAATTGCGTGTGTCCAACAACTTTAAGCCCCTCATGATCAAATCTGGTGACCAACACAGCTTGCTTGCAACTAATAGTAGTTTTCGCGTTTGAACCTCTATTATCTGCACTCAATCCAAATGGGTCAACAAAGGAAACAGGGTTACCATTTGCATATACAAATCTATTGAGTGTCACTGCATTAGAAATTTGACCTGCGACAATATCCGCATTAATGAATCTCTTCATTGCAGGCGAGTAATAACGAGCTCTCATATAAATGAGACCATTTTTGTCGGTTACAACACCGTCACGACCGTTATAGCCGAAGATTACAAAGCTGTTGCCTGTATGAGCAATGCACTTTCCATACGTATCATATGCGAAAGTATCGGTAATATTTCCACTTGCATTGGTAATTGCAATGGTACTGCCACGGTAGTCGAAATGGTAGGTCTTGAACGTACCGCTTACTTCCTCACCGATGAGTCCCTTGCCGTATACATACTTTGTCACCACGCCATTCGTAGTCTTCATCAGAAGCATACTGAGCTTGGCGTTAGTGTTGTAGGTATAGGTAGTGTCCTCATCTGCGCAAAGATTGCGAATTCTTACGTCCTCTGCGTTATAGGTATAAGTATGACCGCCCGCAGAAACGAGTCTGTTGGCAGAATCGTAGGTGCAGGAAAGGGAACCGTTCGATAGCATATTACCGTCAAGGTCATAGCTTACGGTGTTGCCGTTGAACGAGATCAGACGGTTGTTGGTGTCATACTGGAAGCTGCTGTCGGGTGCAGAGGTTACGTTACCTGCTGCATCGTAGTTGAAGGTCTCGGTAGATACCACCGAGTTATCGCTGAGCTTCTTGACAGTTCTCGCAGTGACTCTGCTGAGATTATCATAAGTATAGCAGAATTTGGTATTTCTGTCAAGACTATCAAAACAGACACTCCCTCGGGAGTGGCTGGAAATAGAGATTAAATAATTTGAGCAATTACTTATTGATGTTTAATTTTTTGAGGTGAAAAATTCTCTGATATGCTAATAATCCAATTGATAAAAAACAAGAGATAGGTGTGAAAGTTAATATCACAAAAATAATTGCAGCCTCTTGTGATGCATTTTTGAAAAAGTTTCTTCCGATATACACAAGGCAACCAACGAGAGCCACGACCAAGTATTCCGCTATATCCGCTTGACCAATCTCATAAAACCGCTGATAGATATTGTGGATAGCGGACGAATCGCATTTACCCCCGCCGTCGAGCTTTCTGGCTGTGTATCTCTCTTTTCGCAGATGCCCCGGCTTCGCCTTAGCTTATGCGGCTAACGACGTCGTTTTGATCGTTTTATGGGTATTGGCAAGTCTTGCTGATATACGCTATATCTCCGTGGTTGTCTGCTTCGTTGCATTTTTGTTTAATGATATTTACGGATATATCAGTTGGAAACGAATGAAAAAAAGACAATCTGCTTAACTTCACTCACCGACCAATTGGAATTTGATTATTTTAAGTTCTTTAGATTCGCCTCAATCTGTTTTATGACATTTATAAAATCCGAATCGTTCTTTCCCGTTGGATCGGGCAAGCCCCAATCATCATCGAAGGCTCTATCGATGAATGGGCATCCAACGTCGCATCCCATTGAGATTGCAACATCGGGTAGTGGTATCTTGTCAATGGTTTTGCTGTACTGCGTCAGCTCCATGTCGATGCCGTAAAGCTTCTTCATCAGCCGTACTGCATCCTGATTGATCTGCGGTTTTGTTTCAGTTCCTGCCGAATAAAAGTCGAACTCATCACCTCTCAGGTGCTTTCCGAGAGCCTCTGCTATCTGACTGCGGCAAGAATTATGTACGCAAATAAAAGCCTATCTTCTTTTTCATTTAAACGGACACCTCGCACCGATACACTGATTATTCTGTGCCGAATGCACGCACTTGATTTCACCAAGCTCCATTTCTACGCCGAGGTGTTCCTTTGCAAACTCCACGGCTTTGATGATGGAAATATAGGAATCACGCTTACAGCATCGAGGGCCGCCAACCTCACCAATTGCACCGAGGGCTGCGGAGGTCATCTTGTTCGACAATCCCCAAGCTTTGTTTGCAAGTGGAGTTGATCCTGTTACAATGGACACGAACATTCCTGTACTCACGCCTGCACCGCAAGCGCCCCAAAATCCACAAGCGCCACCGGGAACTTTCCTTCCTCGCGCCTGCATCTCTGAAAGTGCTTTTGCGAGGTCTATATCACCACCTGCATTTTTATATGCTGTGAGAAGTGCCGAGCCAACCATCACATGGTGTTCGGGGCCGTGCATATGACAGAACGGAAGAGCCATCATCCTTTGCATAATCTCAACGGGATTCCTTGATGTTTCCGAAAGGCATACTCCGATAACGCTATCCATTCCTTGCGTATGGCACTCGTTGCACACATAGTGACCTTTTACGCAAGCGGTTTTACTATTTTCTTTTTTATGACAGATAGCACATTCCATCAGCTCGTCGTTTTCTAAATACTTCAGCGGCGAACCGCAAATAATACATTCGTCTTTCATGGCAACCTCGTCAGATTTTTATTTATCGGTGAGTTTATAATATCATATTTCTATGAACTTTTTAACCGATTTGGCAATTCCTTTGGAAATCTTACCCATTTCCTAAGGTCTTTTTTGTTTGAGACCTCAACAACCGTGACGGTTTTTACGGACACACCGCTTGTATCGGCATTCAGCTTTTCCGCGTTTTTTGTGATTGAACTCATAATGCAAAACTCCTTATCAGAAAAACAGTTTTCTTTCTATTCTTTCACGCGCCACGCTATTCATTGCCAAATAGATCAATAGTCCCCCAACAAAGAACAGCGAGATCAGCGGATAGAGTGACCAGCCCGTGAACGGCAAACGAAATGTCATATCCATAAGCAGCTCGATCATCAGGATAAGTCCGCCGAGTGCCATAACAAAACCGCCGACAACATACAGCTTGCCCTTGTGTAAATATCGCAGCAGTACAACAAGCGTGCACGTGATCAAAGCCATACCCAGCACGATGGGAAAGGCAAAGCTCAAAAACCAGCTTCCGCCGGTGTTTAGATCGATATATAGCAGATACACCGCGCATGCTGCAAAAACACAAGGCGTGAATATCACAGGATGAGGCTTTTTGAACCACAGCGGCAATGCGAATATCAGATATAAGATCCCAATTCCTCCTGCGGCGTATCCAAACCAATCCAGCTTGCCGTTCGTGTGAATATCCGACAGAAAGGTTACAAGAAGCGGAATCATAAAAAGAATGATGACAGCACCGCAAAAGTATGCTCTCCCGTGACCGATTTTTGGCATTTTCCCCAAAGGGTATAGCTCACGCTCTTTTTTTATTTCTATTTCAGGGTGGTAAACGGTGGTGCCGCACAAGGGGCATTTTGCTTCCGTATCGGCGAGATGTACGCCGCATTTTATACAATACATATGGATCTACCTCTCGTTTCTGTTGCTTTCAACGGTCAGTGGGAGACCGAGCTCATGAAGGACGGCATAAAAATGGCGCTCAAGCTCTGCATCCTTGATGTTGCGTATAAAGTTGACATATACCGTGTCGCCATATGACAGCATACCGCAGTTATACGGCGCGGTGGCTTGAACGCCGAGGATAAAGTCAAATCGTGCGATATATGCACTCATAACGTCAGGAATTTTGATCTTGCCGAGATTGGATAGTGTAAGGCAAGAGGTTTTTTCGCCGACTGTATCAAAAATAGCCTTTATTACCGCGTTTTTTATCGGCAAAGGAATAAGCCTGACAAAGGGATTTTTCTCGTCATTCACATTAGTGGCGATTACCCTACTCATGTGCTTTGCCGTGAACTCGGCGCCCATTTTATGATGGATGATCTTACACAATTCACGGAGTGTATATTCACCAAGCCGCGGATCCGCCTCGGGAATGGTATACATGGCAAAATTTCGAAGCGTATGACACGGAAATAGCTGTCTTAAATTGATTGGGATCAACAGCTTAATACGCTTTTGCTTTTTCACACACGGCGTTTTTTCGTTCTGTAGGTTTATCAGTGCCATCATCATGACAGCGCTCATAAACACCGTCAAGGTGGCGTTATAGCGGTGAGCAAGCGCCAAAGCTTGCTCCACGGGGATCTTGAAGCAGGTGAGATGGAGAAATCCGTCCTTTTGAGGTTCGCCGTACATACGCCATGCCCCCGTATCCTTGCGTGAGAGGGGAACCGCACCTGCATTTTTGGGGAAACAATCCTCAAGCTCTTGCTCTGTAGGTTCGGCGCGGCGATCTATGATGCCGTCTTCATACGGAATGGAAATTCCGTGCTTCTGCTCAAGATATTCGGCAACTAAATTTTTGAGAAATATCAACGCGCCGTTTCCGTCGGTCAAGGCGTGGAAAAATTCCACAGCGATCCGATCGTGATACACGATCACCCGAAACGCGCTTTTTTTCATTTCCTTTTTATTCATGTAAACAAGGGGATAGCTGTACTCCCCAAGTATCTCGGGCGCAGACTCTATTTGCTGAAGATAGTACCAAAACAAACCTCTGCGCAGTCTGGCTGCAATAGAGGGAAAGCGCTTTACCGTAACATCTAAAGCGGATTTCAATATGACGATGTCAACATCCTCATGCAGCGTTACCGATTGTCTGTATACGTTACTCCAGTTCCTTCTTCTGGCGGCAGGATATATTTTCGCCGCATTATCCAGACGAACCCAACGTAATTTTTGTTTGTCCATACTCATAGATTTATTTTATACTCCTTGAACAGAAGTTGATATTACAATTTCTACAGTATACCACAAAGAAGCTGAAAAGTCAATAAAAATCCATTTATTGACTTGTGTTAAATGAAAAATTTTTATCAGTGAAAAAGCGAACGGCAAAGACGTACGCTTTGCCGTTCGTAGAAAAAATGTTTTTATTTATCTGTCCTCACGGAAATAGGGAAGTCCAAGCGAGGCAGGCGGCTGATGCTCGCGCTTTTTACGAATACTGGTCAAAACCAGCACCACAATGGTAACCACATAGGGAAGCATTTTGATGATCTCCCTTTGTGTGGGGGTGATGTTGGCAATGACGAATGCCACGATGTAGCAAGCACCAAACAAAACCGCACCGAGAATGCCGACGTTCGGCTTCCACAGCACAAAGATAACAAGGGCGATGGCCAGCCAACCGAAGGCTTCAATGGTGGCGGCATTTTCCCAGCTTCCCTTGATGTAGTCCATGATATAGTAGAAGCCGCCCAAGCCCGCGATCGTGCTTCCCAAAAGGATAGCCACATACTTATACAAAATGACGTTGATGCCTGCCGCATCGGCGGTGGCAGGGCTTTCGCCCACCGCACGCAAATGAAGTCCCACGCGTGTTTTGTTCAGCACAAAGGCACAAACAATGGCAGATGCGATCGCCAGATACACAAAAATTCCGTGACCGAATACCACGCGGCCGAATCCGCCAAGACTCTGTGCAAGAGGGAGGGAGGAGGAGATCAGCTTGCCTGCGGGGTCAAAGTGGGTACGGTCCACAAAGGACATGATAAAGTTGGTAGCACCGCTGCCGAAAATCGTAATGGCAAGACCTGTAATGTTTTGATTACAACGAAGTGTTACCGTCAGAAGCGCATACACGCCGCCAAGGGCTGCCGCAAACATCGTGGAAAAAAGCAAGGAGATAAGAACCAGCCAGATCCACGAGGCATCCGAGGGGGAGGTAAGACTTCCCATATAAAGCGAAACGCCAAAGCAACCACCCGCGCATCCCATACACATAATGCCGGGAATACCAAGATTCAAATGTCCCGCCTTTTCGGTAATGATCTCACCGACGCATCCGTACAAAAGGACAGTGGCAATCGAGATTGCCGACACAAGAAAAAGCGTCATACTTTGTTTCCTCCTTTGGTTTTGTCGGCTACATGCGTCTTTGTGCTTGCTTTGCGGAACACCACGCGATAGGTGATGAAGAAGCTGCACGCGATCACGCAGAAATACACAAGTCCGATAACAATGTTGGCAATACTGTCATTGGTGAAGCCAAAGCCGGCTCTGACTTCAACCATACCCCTTGAAATAAAGATGATAAAGAAGCACGTGCCTATCATCACCAGAGGATTGAAGGCGGCAAGCCAGGTTGCCATAATAGCGGTAAAGCCCATGTTGTTTGCCGAGGCGGTGCTGATGGTATGATGGATACCGCCTGCCAAAAAGAGTCCGACGATACCTGCAAGTGCCCCCGAAATGATCATGGTACGGATGATGACGCGCTTCACGTCGATACCGATATACTTTGCGGTGTTGGGGCTGTCACCCACTACCGCGATCTCGTAACCGTGTTTGGTGTATTTTAAATAAACATACATCAGTACAGCGAGAATAAAGAATACCAAAACCGTAAGCAGATACTTGCTTCCGAACAGATCGGGGAAATTACCTGCCTTTATAGGTTCAAGCACGCCCGAGCCGCTTTTTACCCAAATGGTAATAAACATGGAAACAAGTCCTGTGGCGATATAGTTGAGCATGAGCGTAAAGAGCGACTCATTTGTGCCAAAATTCGCTTTAAAGATGGCGGGAAGCACGCCCCATACAGCACCTGCAAGGATGCTTGCCAATGTCATAAGGGCAATGAGCAGAGCATCGGGAATCTTGCCGCCAAGGTAAAACATACAGGAGATTGCCGCAAGACAGCCAATGAGGATCTGTCCGTTTCCGCCAAGATTCCAGAATTTCATCTTGAACGCGGGAACCAGCGCGACTGCTACACCCAAAAGCAGAGAGGTATCCTGCAAGAGTAGCCAGATTCTGCGAGAAGAGCCGAGCGCGCCGTTGAACAGCGATACGAAAAACGCCGGTGGGTTTTTCGAAGAAAACAGGGTGCAAATAATCGAAGAGAGCAAAAGGCTTGCGATGATTGCGATAGCGTAGATCATAACGATCTTTTTCGCAGAGAGCGCGTCCCGCTTGACAAGGCGGAGCAGAGGCTCTTTTTTGATCTGATTTTGTTTGGTTTGTTGTTTTTCCATAGTCAAACAGCTTTAAAAGCTTCCTCCCTCCTGTTTTTCTTTGTTTTCGGAAATCGCACCCGTCATCATAAGACCGATCTCTTCTTTTTTCGCCGTGCGCGCGTCTACCGTGCCCATGACCTTGCCGCCTGCAATGACCAGAATACGGTCGCACAGTGCCAAAAGTACGTCAAGGTCCTCGCCCACGAAGATGACGGCAACGCCGTTTTTCTTTTGCTCGGTAAGAAGGTTATAAATGGTGTAAGAGGAGTTGATGTCAAGACCTCGGACGGGATATGCCGCCATCAAAACGCGGGGGCCTGCGGCGATCTCGCGCCCGACCAGTACCTTTTGCACGTTGCCACCCGAAAGACGGCGAACGGGAGTATGGGTGTTAGGCGTGATGACTTGAAGTCTCTGGATGATCTCGTTGGCAAGGTTTTCGGGTGCCTTGCGGTCTACCAGAACCGACTTCCCGCGGCGATAGCTGCGGAGCATCATGTTGTCGATGATATCCATGTCTCCGACAAGACCCATTCCCAAACGGTCCTCGGGAACAAAGGAGAAACGAACACCAAGCTCGCGGATCTGCAAGGGGGTCTTTTCGCGCAGATTGATGATCTCGTCCTGCTTGAAGAATATCTCGCCTCTCTCCACTTGCTCGCGGATGGCTTTCTTTGAGAGTGCCTTTCCGTTTTGGTCCTTACCTGTAAAGTCTCTGCCGTCGGCGTAACGGAGCATTCCCTCGTTTGCCAGCTCCATCACACGTTCAAAGGTCTTGTGATAGAAGGTAATGGGTTTGTCCTTTTTGGGGTTATAGTAGGTGACGCATCCCTTTTGCAGATGATGGAGACCCGCAATCGATTCGAGCAGTTCTCTCTGTCCGCTTCCCGCGATCCCCGCAATGCCGAGGATCTCGCCGCTGTATGCGGAAAAGCTTACACCGTCAAGTACGGGGTAGCCCTCGCTTCCCATCAGCGAAAGTTCCTCTACAGAAAGACGAAGCTCGGGATCTTGGGGAAGGGGACGCTCGATGTTAAGCGTGACCTTCTGACCCACCATCATGTCCGCAAGCTCCTTTTCGCTCGTTTCGGATGTGTTGACGGTCTTTATGTGCTCACCCTTGCGAAGCACCGTTACGCGGTCGGAGATCGCCATGACCTCGCCAAGCTTGTGGGTGATGATAATGACCGATTTGCCATCCTCACGCATAGCGCGAAGCACATCGAAAAGGCGGTCGATTTCTTGGGGCGTCAAAACCGCAGTCGGCTCGTCCAAAATCAGAACGTCTGCCCCACGGTAAAGCACCTTGACGATCTCCACCGTCTGCTTTTCCGACACTGACATCTCGTAAACCTTTTTGTCTAACTCTATATGGAATCCGTATTTTTCGCTCATCGCGCTAATACGCTTTTTTGCCGCTTTTATGTCGTATTTTTCGCCGTCATCCGTACCGATGACAATATTTTCGGCGGCGGTGAAGATATCGATCAGCTTAAAATGCTGATGGATCATACCGATGTTGTAGCCAAAGGCATCCTTGGGAGATCGGATGTTTGCCTCCTCGCCGCGAATCAGAATGGTTCCCTCGTCGGGATAATATATGCCTGCCAGCATATTCATCAGAGTGGTTTTTCCGCAGCCGTTCTCACCGAGAACGGAAAGGATCTCTCCTTTTTTTACGTCCATGGAAACGTTATTGTTTGCAATGACGCTCGCGCCAAACCGCTTGGTAATGCCGCGAAGCTCGATCACCGTTTGCTTTTCCACAAATTTTTTCTCCTTCACGTGTAGGGTGTAAAACATGGGCATTATCGCATAAAGGGTTGCCGCTAAAAACAGCAACCCTTATGCCGATCCGATCATGGCTTAAGCCATGATCGGTAAGATGAATAAATCAGTTGATCTCAGTGATGCCGTCGATACGGATATCAAAGTAAGGAGCGGAACGGTCTGCACTCTCGTCGAAGAAGGTCACGCCGTTCTCGGTTCTGATGACGTTGGTCTCGGGAACGAAGTCGCCTGCATCGTCAACGTCTGCAAGGTACTCGGTCAAGGTCTCGCCGCCAACCGTGAAGGTAGAGCAATCAAAGACTTTAAGAGAACCGTCGTTAAGCTTTGCTGCAACCTCGTCAAGCTTTGCCTGTGTGCCTTCTGCAGCAGCCTCACCAAGAGCTGTGATCTTAACAGCTCCGTTAGCAAGCGTACCCGTCCAGTCGTCAGCGATGTCCTCGCCGTTCATAACACAATCAAGCATATACTCAAAGTAAGGAGCGGAACGGTCTGCACTCTCGTCGAAGAAGGTCACGCCGTTCTCGGTTCTGATGACGTTGGTCTCGG
>JAZNDA010000007.1:0-2107 GCA_045587785.1 Eubacteriales bacterium
TGGCATCATAGAGCATTTTGATAACCGCTGAAAAAAATTTTAAACTTTTTTTCAAAAACCCCTTGCAAAATTCTCCAACATGTGGTATAGTATATCGGTATGGACGAATACAACGACACACCCTCTCAGGTGTCGCTGTTCTGACTATTTATTTTAAAGAGGGAGATGAAAACAAATGCCGAACATTAAAAGCGCAAAGAAGCGCGTAAAAGTCACAGAGGCTAAGACTCTTCGCAACAAGATGTTCCGTTCTCAGCTCAAGACGGAGATCAAGAAGTACGAAGCAGCTCTTGAAGCCGGCGATAACGAACTCGCAAAGGAGACCTACAAGGCAGCAGTCAAGAGAATTGACCGCGCTTGTGCCCGCGGCCTTATGCACAAGAACACTGCCGCTCACAAAAAGAGCGAGTTGACAAAGAAGCTCAACGCTATGGCGTAAGCCTCAAAAAATAAACCGCTTGCAAAGTCGCAAGCGGTTTATTTTTTGTATCTTGAAAACCACCGACAGTGCCGGTGGTTTTCGGGATACAACAGAAATCCGTTTCCCGCAAATCACGCGGGAAACGGATTTTTTTATACTTTGTCGCATACAATATCGGGAGGGGAGGCGATGGACATGGAGATAACATATACCGTGCGTACGGTAAACATCCGAGAAGACGGCGTCACCGTGGTGCGCGGCGTCTTTCGCTACCCGTGCTTTGAGAAGAATGACGTCTATACGACGCTTGCCGACAATTGCGAAGCCTATCTCCGTGGTATACTTGCACCCAAAGCGGTGCAGGAATACACCGCCTCACCCTCGCCAAAAAAGCGTTTTTTCTTTAACGGATATATCTATCACTTTGAGGTGGAGGTAACAGAGCAAAACGACACTTCCCTGACCTGCCGCCTCACCGTCACACTCACCCACAGCTTGACAAAAGAAATACTGTCACATTATGAAAGTACTCACCGCCATATGTTACCCGATATGACCTTTCTGCCATCCGAGAAAAAAAGACGAAAATAAAATTACAGAGGATCACAATCGGATTCCCTTTTGTCAAAGAGAATGATTTTACATGGCTTTCCCGTCTTTTCACAATAGCGGATGACCGAGTTGGTTCCTTTGGATCTTCCGTCCCAGAACGCCAAGACCGAATCCGCGTAATCCACGATCTGTTTGTTTCTCACAATAGGTGCGGCCCTTGAGTATTTCTCGTACTGCGGCAGAAATTCCGTAAGCGTGATGTCATGCGCTTTGGCGTATTTCGAGGCACACTCGTCAATCCCTTTGGCACCGCCCGAAACGATCTCCGTACAATCCACAGGCAAATATTCCTCTAAATTTTCCACTTTAAGATTCCGAGAACCGATCACAGCAATTTTCATAAGTTGCCCCCTAAAAATAAAAAAGTGCGCCAACCGAAGTTGCCGCCCCATAAGGAAGTTTTGTATGTAGGAGGTATTGTGACCGATTTTGGTCACAATACCTCTTGCTGTGTTATACGGCTTCTTTTGTGCCCTTGGTTCTGCCGTGAAGCACGATGCAGTCGTCCTCTTTGGAGGTGGGCAGGTTAATGATGCCGACAGCATTGTAGTAAATCTCGATTTTTTGTTTTCTGTGTCCGCTGCTCTTATCGGGAGCGTGGACGAGTATCTTATCAACCAAATCGTGTAGCATTTCTGCGGTAAGCTCCTCGGGATCGGTGTACTTGCGAACGTTGGCAAGCAGTCGCTTCAAATCCTTTAGCTGCTCCTCGCCGTTTTCAATCAAGTTTTCAAGTTCAGCAATTCTGCGCTTGACTTCTTCTTGCTCCTTTTCGTATTCAGAAGAAAGAAGGTCAAACTTCGCATCGGTAATTCTTCCCGTTGCCATATCCTCATAGGTTCGCTTGAATATGATGTCGAGAGTTTGGTCACGTTGCTTTAAGCTTACGATTTCTTTCTTCGCATTTGCAATCGAGCGTTCGCGCACTCTGTCCGCTTTTTCAATTTCCTCACGCACAAAGCTTTCCTCAAACTGCTGCACATACGCGAGCATACTCTTGATATGCCTGAACACCAAGCTCATCAGCGTTTGCTGACGGATATAATGCACCGTGCACGAGCTTGTATCCTTTCG
>JAZNDA010000008.1:0-49644 GCA_045587785.1 Eubacteriales bacterium
GCGGCTGACGGCCCCACCTCTATCGTGGTTGCCAATAAGCTTGGCTCAAGCTACGTCGGTGCGATCACGGTTGCGGCATACTCGTATATGGCACTCGTACCCATCATCCAGCCGCCTGTGATCAAGCTTCTTACCACCAAGAAGGAACGTATGATCCGTATGTCTTATAAGCAGACCGACGTTTCCAAGACCACCAAGATCCTGTTCCCCATCATCATTTCCATCGTAGCATGTCTGTTTGCCCCCGGCGCAGGCTCGCTGATCGGCTTCTTGATGTTCGGTAACCTTATCCGTGAGTGCGGCGTTTTGGATGCACTGTCCGAGACCGCGCAAAAGGTTCTTGCTAACCTTGTCACCATCTTCCTTGGTATCACCATTGCCTTTAATATGTCTGCCGACCAGTTCCTGAACCCCCAGACACTTCTTATCATGGGTCTTGGTCTGATCGCATTCACCGTGGATACCGCGGGCGGTGTTCTGTTCGCTAAGCTCTATAACGTGTTCGCAAAACTATTCCGCGCGGAGCTTATCAACCCCATGATCGGCGCGGCAGGTATTTCCGCATTCCCCATGTCGGGAAGAATCGTTCACAAGATGGGTATGAAGGAGGATCCGCAGAACTTCCTTCTCATGCACTCCATCGGTGTCAATGTTTCGGGTCAGATCGCTTCGGTCATTGCGGGCGCACTGGTTCTCGGATTCTTTATGTAAGGGAGGAATAAAACATGAACGAAATGTACTTTAACCCAACCGCGTTTGTTGACAATCTCAAATATATGGGAATCGGCATGATCGGCGTTTTCCTTATCATCGGTATTAATGTTCTGGCAACCTCTCTTCTCAAGACGTTTACCAAGAACAAAAAGAATCAAGATCAGTAAAAATAAAAAATCAGCCTCACATTCGTGGGGCTGATTTTTATAATGAAAGCACGATTTTTACTTCTTTGTCCGCTTCGATGGTATCTTCGGTCACGTTACAGTCTATTGCCAATATCCGAACGCCTTTTTCTCTTGCCTCCCTCAATGTGTCACCAAAGGCTTTATGTGTCAAGTCATTCGGGCGAAGCTCGGCTATTTCCTTCATTTGTATGACAAACAGAATATAGGCTTTGTACCCTTGTTCCACAGCTGATATCAGTTCTTTGATGTGTTTTACACCGCGCTCTGTGGGCGCATCGGGAAACATGGCAATGCCGTTTTCTTCCAGTGTCACACCCTTGACCTCCATGAAAGCCTTGACCGTACCATCTTCCACGTAGAAATCAAATCTTGAATTCTCAAAAGTTACTTCCCTGCGTATAACGGCATTTTTTGAAAACAATTTACCTTTTTTAAGCCACTGGGCCGCAACGTCGTTGGGAATTTGCGAATCCATGTTAATAAGTATCGGCGGTTTGCCGTCGCGTTTTTTATATACTGCCACAAGGTCATATTTTGTTTTTCTTGAGGAATGATCGGATTCGTATAAAATCACATCACTTTCGGGGATGAGCAGTTCCTTGCAACGCCCGGTGTTTTTCACGTGCACAATCTCCTCTTTGCCGTCAAGTAAAACCCTAGCGATAAAGCGATTTGGGCGGCTTATAAACGCCGCGCGTCTGATTTTGCTGTATTTAATCATTACGCGACTGGGAAATAACGGCGTCAATAATCAGCGCCACACTAAGTACGTCAATCTCTCTGACACCAAAACTTATGTCAATGGCGTACGCATCACCAAAGGTAAACCACTCTCTGTATACCGACGCGATGGTTCTGTCGCCGTCGGTGATTTCATATTCATGTTCCCAAAAATCTCCGTGAACGCTCCAACCAAAGCCCTCCACACTGTATTCATGCTTAAAAAAAGTAAAGTGCTTTTTGACTTCCGCCACGTCATTACCGCCGATATTTATGTAGTATTTGGGCAAAAAACTGAAAACCTCTTGATGTATAAATGCCGCTTCATTTCCGCCAAGGTCATACACGTGCAATTTTTTGCCAAATGAAAAAATTTCTCCCTCAACGTAATACTTGTCGTTTCCATCCTCGTCATAAACGGTAAATTTATCTCCCCAACTGAAAACCTTTTGCTTCAGATACAGTTTCATTTCGGCACCTCCTGCGTTTTTTCACAAACAGTTTATCATAAAAGCGTATGATTGTCAACTTTAGGGGGCTGTTTTTTATCCCCATCCCTTGACTTGATACAAAAATAGTGTTATAATATATTGGTATTTTGTCAGAATAGAAAGGAATAATGATATGAACTGTTCCGAACTTATAAAAAAATTGCAGAATGGCAGTGTGGATGCCGCATTGACCGAGCTGTACGGCGCGGAAAATCTTGATAAACAAAAGGCGCGCTATATTGCCGCAATCGGTGAATTCAAGGCTCTTTACGGCGAGATGGAGGATGTCGGCATCTACTCGGTATCGGGCAGAAGCGAGCTTTCGGGCAACCACACCGACCACAATCACGGCTGTGTCATAGCCGCCTCTATCGACCTTGATATCGTTGCTGTCGCCGCAAAGACAGGGGGCAACGTCATTCGTCTCAAGAGCGAGGGCTTTTCCGAGGATACCGTTGACTTTACCGCTTATTCCGCTCCCGACGCATCCAAGTTCGGCTCCTCTGCCTCGATCATTGCAGGTATGTGCCAAGGCTTTTTGAAGGACGGCTACAAGATCGGCGGTTTTTGCGCCTATACCACCTCAAGCGTGCTCAAGGGCTCGGGACTTTCTTCCTCCGCCGCATTTGAGGACATGGTAGGAAATATCCTCAATCATATGTATAACGACGGCAAAGTGCTCAATGTCGAGATCGCCAAACTGGCACAGTACGCCGAGAACGTCTTCTTCGGCAAGCCCTGCGGTCTGATGGATCAGGTGGCTTGCGCGGCAGGCGGCATCGTGGCTATCGACTTTGCCGATACCGCATCCCCCATCATTGACATCATGAAGGTGGATATGAAGGACTACAAGCTTTGTATCGTCAACACGGGCGGCAACCACGCCGATCTGACCGACGACTATGCCTCTGTCCCTGCCGAGATGAAAGCCATTGCGGCACACTTCGGTAAGCCCTACCTTCGTGAGCTTACAAAGGATGACGTGATCGCCAACATTCCCGCGCTTCGCGAGAAATACGGCGACAGAGCCATTTTGCGCGCCATGCATTTCTTTGCCGAAAACGATCGCGTTGCCGAGCAGAAAAAGGCTCTCCAGAACGGCGACCTTGATAAATTCTTCGACGGCGTGATCGCTTCGGGACGCTCCTCCTTCTGCTATCTGCAGAACGTCTACACCACCAAAAATGTAAACGAGCAAGGACTGTCCCTGGCTCTGTGCCTTGCCGAGCAGTATCTTGGCGGCAAAAAAGCGGCATGGAGAGTGCACGGCGGCGGCTTTGCGGGTACCATCCAAAGCTTTGTTCCTGCCGCTGAGGTGGAGGGCTACCGCTCTTTGATGGATTCTGCCTTTGGCGAGGGTGCCTGCGTGGTTCTGAAGATCCGCTCCAAGGGTGCGATCCGCGTACTTTAAGTAAAAGAGATAAAACTCGTCAGCCTCGCCTTTGGCGAGGCTGACGTTTGATTGAAGGAAACATATGAAACAACAATATTCACTGAAGCTCGCACTTTCGCGTTTCAACTTTAAGCTGGTCATTTCTTTGGCTGTCAGCATCATCTTTTTCCTCGGGGTCTTTTTGGTGGTGTGGGAGCTTGGATATCCCCTTGTCATCAGCCTTATATACGGCGTGATGACACTTGCCGCCGCCCTTTGGTATATCATCTACAACAAGGGCATGATCGGCAAGCTCCCGAGCGCCGAACAGCTTCCCATGACGTGGGACAAGCAGACACGTGAAGACTTTCTCGCGGATCTTAAGCAAAGACGCAAGAAAAGCAAACGCGCCATGCTTATCATCGTCCCCATGATCTTTACCTTTTGCTACAAGATACTCGACTTGTATCTGTTCCCCGACTTTTCGCTGACCGCACTTTTTGAATCACTCTTTTAAAAGGAAAACTATACATGCAAATTTGTTCTCTTTATTCGGGCTCTAAGGGAAACAGTATGTTTCTGAGGCTGTCGGGCGTACCCATCCTTGTGGACGCGGGCAAAAGCGCACGCGCGCTCTGCCGTTCGCTGTCCGATATCGGGCAAAGCATTGACGATATCCGCGCTGTGTTTCTGACACACGAGCATACCGATCATATTTCGGCGCTTTCCACGCTGGTCGGCAAGCATCCGCTCCCCATACATATTCCCGAAGGCTCCCTGCCTCGCTTTCCCGATGCCGATATGCCTGCGGTCGCCGCTTGTCTGAAGCCACATCCGCTTCTGTATACCGAACAGCTGGAGTCGCTGACCGTCCGTTCTTTCAGAACCTCGCATGACAGCCTTGCCAGTGTTGGCTTTCGCTTTGACTTTGTCGAAAACGGCATCCCCAAAAGCGTGGGCTACGCCACCGACGTGGGCTATGCGTCGGACGCGGTATGCGAGGGACTTATGGGCTGTGAAGCAGTGGTTTTGGAATGTAACCACGACGTTGATATGCTGATGGAGGGGCCTTACCCTTACCTACTTAAGCAACGCATCCTTTCAAGGCGCGGACACCTTTCCAATTCCGACTGCGCCGCGCTCGCCGTAAAGCTTGCGGAGAGCGGAACAAAGCACATTCTTTTAGCACATCTGAGCGAGACCAACAACACACCGAGCGCCGCTTATGACGAGGTGTTCGGGGCACTGGCGGGTAGCGGCGTCCACGTGGAGATCGCCTCCCCGTGTGAGCCAACGTGGCTGATAAATGAACGGGAGGAAACAGCATGCTGAATTTCAGGATCGTTTGCGTAGGCAGTCTCAAAGAAAAATATCTGAAAGATGCGGCGGCGGAATACCAAAAACGTCTCGGCAGTTTTTGTTCTCCTTCCGTCGTGGAGCTGAAAGAATATAAGCTGCCCGAAAATCCCTCCCCCGCCGAGATACAAAATGCGCTTGACGAGGAAGCCGAGCTTATCCTCAAAAACTGCTTACCAAAAAGCTATAAGATCGCGCTTTGTGTTGAGGGCAAACAGTTTTCGTCCGAAAAGCTTGCCGAAAAGCTCTCGGACATCGAACAAAGTCACGGTGCCCTCACCTTGATTATTGGAAGCTCCCACGGGCTTTCCGACAAGGTAAAAAATGCCGCCGACCTTAAGCTCTCGATCTCCGAGCTGACCTTTCCGCATCAGCTGGTGCGCGTGATGCTGCTTGAGATCTTTTATCGGTGCTTCAACATCAACAAGGGCACAAAATATCACAAATAAAAGGAATACATATTATGAAAAGACAAACCAAGGGAAATATTCTTCTCTTTATCACCACGCTGATCTGGGGCTGTACCTTTGTGGCACAGGATATGGCGATGGAGTTCATAGGACCGTTTGAATACCAGACCGTGCGCTCCATTATCGGTGCGTTGGTGCTCATCCCCGTTATTCTCGCCACCGATCTTGGAAAAAAGAAAAACGGCACTTACGTCCCCATGACAAAACTGCAAACAAGACAACTGCTTACGGGCGGTGTGATATGCGGCTTTTGCCTCTCTGTGGCATCCTGCTTCCAGCAAACGGGAATCGCGTACGGCACCTCGGCAGGCAAGGCAGGCTTTATCACCGCCATGTACATTATCTTTGTCCCCATCATCGGGCTGTTTTTCGGAAAGAAAGTGGCGCCCCACTTCTGGCTTTGTCTGGCACTTGCCGTGGTCGGTCTGTATCTGCTTTGCATCACGGGCGCAGACACGGGCATTTCCCTTGGCGACCTGCTTACGCTGATGTGCGCGGTCTCCTTCTCTTTTCAGATCCTTGCCATTGACCATTTTGCACCAATGGTTGACTGTATCAAACTCTCTTGCCTGCAATTTTTTATGTCGGGCGTGTTTGCATCTATCCCCATGTTTATTTTCGAGGGTCTGAGCTTCGCCAGAATCCACGCCGCCCTCGGACCCATCCTGTTTGCGGGCGTGCTGTCCTGCGGCGTGGCGTACACCTTGCAGACCATAGGGCAAAAATATACCGAGCCTGCCATCGGCTCGCTGATCATGAGCTTTGAATCCTTCTTTGCCGTGCTTGCGGAGTCGGTCATGTTCCTGTCGCTCCCTGCCACGCGCGAGATCTTGGGCTGTCTGTTGATGCTGACCGCTATTCTGCTCTCACAGGTTCAATTTAAGAGGAAATTAAAGAAAAATGCATAACGAAAAGGCTCCCGATGGGAGCCTTTTTTCATATATACTTGGGAAATCATAGCTTCCCCGGAAGCTCGTAATGCTCGACGATCTTGGCCGCCTCCTTGATCTCCAAAAAGGTATAGCCGTGGCGGACGAGGCCCGAAATGACCTTCTGCCTCTCCTTCTCATCCTTGGGGAGCGTGCGGTATTTTTGGCGGATGAGCTTCACGCAAAGCTCCACAAAATCCACCGTCTCCAGATAAGCCATCGCAGTCGCGAACGCCTCGCCGTCATAGCCCTTTTGGTGCAGGTGCATCATAATGCGCTTCTTGCCCCACAGCTTATTCACACAACACTCCGCTTCTCGCTCGGCGTCGCCATTCTCCTTGATATAGCCGTTTTTCTCCATGTACTCGGCAGCCATGGCGGCAACCTCGTCCGAAAAGCCGCGATGTCTGAGCTTGTCAGTCAGCGTTTTGACCGAATTCCTTCCAAACGCCAAAATATCAAATGCTTTTTTAATGGCGCGATACTGCTCGTCGGCAGACATGATCTCAAAGACGTTCTCCCTTGTGATCTCTGCGGGCGGCAGGGGCAACTCGAGTGCCTCAAAAATGCCGCGCGGCAGGGTGAATTCCTTACGCTCGCACTTATCCCCCTCGCGGATCTCCACATGGAGAAAGACCTCTTTGCCCTCGTTTATGATCGCGCCCGATTTCAGTTCAATTATCATCTTGTTCGCCGTTCAGCGCGCGAATGTCAAAATCGTCATCGCCGTCCTCATCCATATCAAAATCGTCATCTTCCACGTTCAGATTGGCACTCATCTCTCGGACCTTGGCATTGAGCGTTTCAAACATCTCGGGGTTGCCTTCCACAATCTTTCTGACGTTGTCCTTACCCTGGCAAAGACGCTCGCCCTCGTACGAGAACCAAGAACCGCTCTTTTTGATCAGATCGAGAGCAATGGCGATATCCACCACCTCACCGATCCTTGATATGCCCTTACCGTAGAGAATATCAAACTCTGCCACCTTAAAGGGCGGTGCCACCTTGTTTTTAACGATCTTACACTTGACACGGTTTCCGTAAATATCGTTTCCGTTTTTGAGCTGTTCGGTCTTTCGGATATCAATACGCACCGATGCGTAGAATTTGAGCGCACGACCGCCCGTTGTGGTCTCGGGGTTGCCGTATATGACACCCACCTTCTCACGAAGCTGGTTAATGAAAATCACGATGGCGTTGCTCTTGGAGATGACTGCCGACAGCTTTCTCATTGCCTGCGACATCAAACGAGCCTGCGCGCCGACCTGCGACGAGCCCATATCTCCCTCCAGCTCTTGTCTTGGAACCAGTGCCGCCACCGAGTCGATAACCACCACGTCGATCGCGCCCGAACGCACAAGCGCCTCGGTGATCTCCAGTGCATCCTCGCCGCAATCGGGCTGGGAAACCAGAAGATTATCAATATCCACGCCCAGCGCCTTGGCATACACGGGGTCAAGCGCGTGCTCCGCGCCGATAAACGCCGCCTCGCCGCCTGCCTTTTGAACCTCGGCTACGATATGAAGTGCCACGGTGGTCTTACCCGAGGACTCGGGGCCAAAGATCTCAATGATCCTTCCTCTCGGAACGCCGCCGATGCCAAGAGCCAGATCCAGTGCGATCGAGCCTGTGGACACCGCCTGCACTGCCATATGGGTGTTGGCGCCCAGCTTCATCACTGTTCCTTCTCCGTAATTGCGCTCAAGCTGCGCGATCGCGGTATCCAGTGCCTTGAGCTTGGCTTGCTTATCGTCTGTAACAAGAACTGTCTTGGGTGCTTTTTTGGTTGCCATATCTTATTTTCCTTTCCAAAATTCAGCATTGCATAACTTTGATGATATGATTATACCTCACTTTTTTCTGTTTGTCAATAGTTTTTTGTGTTATTTTTTCTTAAAAAGGAAAATTTTATTTGTTTTTTCTCAAAACTGATAAAATTTGTTCCCCTTTTAGAACTTGTTCGACAAAATGTAAATTATTCTTAAATCGGAATATTTTCGAGCATTTCCAAACATCATTTTCCAAAACAGAAACAAATTTGGTGTTCTACCCTCCTGAGCACAACGCCGTTTTGCAAGTTTTTCAGTTCTTTAGTTCCTCTTAACTGCGGATTGGATAGAAAAAAGCACGCTTATGCGTGCTTTTTTCTGGCACCCGCAACAGGAATCGAACCTGTAACTACCCCTTAGGAGGGGGCTATTATATCCATTTAACTATGCAGGCTTATTATTCAATTTTTGATTTTTCCGACTGCGGCATATGCCGCAGTCAGAATTAGTTCTCTACGTTATGGAAAACAAAACGATGATCTTCCGAAGAATACAGTCATCCTTCGCAGTCTTCACCAAGCGCGTGCCGCCGATATGACCGTCACCGTAAGGCTCAACGGAAACAATATCACCCTCAAGACAGAATTTCTCGGCTTCAGTCATTCGCAGTGGGTGCCCCCTTGGCTTCAAATTATGTGCCTTCCACTCCATATTAGTATAACACATTTTTCCAAAATGTCAATCCCTTAAAATTGACAAGACGTTATTTTTTTCACAAAATCTTCCACCGTTTTGCTATTTTTTCAGATTCTTGCAAAAATCCGACAATTCCACGACGGTTAATTTTTTAAAAACACTTGACAACCCGAAAAAAATGTGATAGAATATAAAATCATTATGAAAAAAGGCTGTGAAGGAATTAAGTCCAATCCCTCTTCGGCATAGAGAACCGTCGGTTGGTGTAAGACGGTGCGAACGGATCCGGTCTGTCTCACTCCCGAGCTGAACCGCAGAAATCAGTAAGCGGTTACGGTTGGCACCGTTATTCTGCCGAGGATTTGTCAGAATCCTTAAGAGGTGATTGCCATGGGGCAATAACCGGGGTGGTACCGCGAAAGTATTTTCGTTCCCGAAACAGCTGGGCTGTTTCGGGGATTTTTTATTCGAAAGGAGAACAACATGAAACACATTGTCATTGCAGACAGCACGCTTTGCAGAGAAGGAAGCGTATTCAGCTTCAAAGAAAGAATAGAGATGGCACGTCAGCTTGAGCGACTTGCCGTTGACGTCATTGAACTACCCGAGATCAAGATCGGAAAAACCGATATTTTGCTTGTCAAGACCGTTTCGTCCTTTGTCAAAAAGAGTATCCTTTCGGTAGGTGCAGGTCTTACCGAGCAAAGCGTTACGGATGCCGCTACGGCACTCTCGCACGCCGAAAAGCCCAGGATCCGCATTGAGCTTCCCATGTCCCCCGTCGGCATGGAATACGTATGCCACAAAAAGCCCGAGAAAATGCTGGCGTGGATCTCCCACATCGTAGCTATGGCAAAATCTCTTTGCCCCGACGTGGAATTTTGTGCGATAGATGCCACGAGAGCCGAGGCTGATTTTCTTGCCTCTGCCATAGAGGCGGCAGAAAAGGCGGGCGCAACAAGTCTTGCCGTTTGTGACAGTGCCGCCGAGCTTCTTCCCGACGACTTCGCGGCATTTGCCGAGGGCGTGATCAAAAACACCGCGCTTCCCCTCTCCGTACATTGCGACAACAAAAACGGGCTTGCCTGTGCCGAGGCGATCTTGGCGATCGGCAAGGGCGCGTCGGGCGTCAAGACCGCCGTGGGCGGAGACGGCATTCCGCTTGAGGTATTTTCCAATATGGTAAGAAACTGCGGAACAAGATATGACTTTTGCTCCTCGATCCGCTATACCGAGCTTCACAGGATCATAGGACAGATCAGCTGGATCTCGGACAATGCGAAAAACGAAAAGACATTGACCGCCCTTGTGGGCAAGGAAAAGGACGATTGGTATCTGGATGACGCGGATGACAAAGAGGCGGTTGCGGCAGCCATCGCAAAACTTGGATATGATCTTAGCGACGAGGATATTACCAAGGTATTTGAGGAGTTTTTACGTGTTGCCGCCAAGAAAAAGGTGGGTGCCAAGGAGCTGGAAGCCATTGTGGCAAGCGTAGCATTGCAGTGCCCTGCCACCTACGTGCTTGAAAATTACGTGATCAACAACGGCAATATTATCTCGTCAAGCGCACAGATCACCCTTGTCAAGGGAGACACCCGTCTGCAGGGCGTTTGCATCGGCGACGGTCCCGTGGATGCGTCCTTCCGCGCCGTGGAGCAGATCATCGGCCACCATTACGAACTGGACGATTTCCAGATCCAGGCGGTCACACAGGGCAAGGAGGCTATGGGCTCGGCACTGGTTCGCCTGCGCTTTGGCGGCAAGCTGTATTCGGGCAACGGCATCTCCACCGACATCATCGGTGCTGCCATCCGCGCATATCTCGGTGCGGTCAACAAAATCGTATATGAGGAGGCATGAGCATGAAGCTTTCTTTTTCAACCAAAGGTTGGCATGGGCTTGGCTTTGATGAATTTTGCGACATGGCGGAAAACGTCAAATTTCAAGGCATTGAGCTTCACAATATCTATAATGAACTGTTTACCGACAAGGACGGTGCATTTCACGATTATACCGCCGCAGCCACGCGCAGACGTCTTTATGAGCGTGGGCTGAGCATCCCCTGTATTGACGTGATCGGCGACATTGCCGACGGCGAAAAGGCAGATGCTACAGTGGCAGAGATTGAAAAATGCATGGAAATTGCAGGCAATCTGCAAATTCCGTACGTCCGTCTGCGCGCTTCGGCGGCAGAGGACAGCGAAAAGGCAGTTGCCGCCACCGAAGCATTGCTCTCTCGCGTGCTTCCCATGGCTGAGCAAAACAAGATCACTCTTTTGGTGGAGACCGCGGGACTTTTCTGCCGCACCGCCCTGCTTCGCGGATTGCTTGACGGCTTTGCGTCCGATAATCTGGGCGCGCTTTGGGACATGTCGGCATCCTTCTTCGAAAGCGGAGAGACCCCCGAGCAGATCATTCAAAACCTTGGCGCCTACGTCCGCCACGTGCATATCAGCGATGCCGAAATGGTGGATGGTGAGCTTCGCCACTGTCTGATGGGCGAGGGCGCACTGCCCATCGCCGATATGATGTTGGCACTCCGCTCTGTCAATTACGACGGCTTTATCTCGCTTGTCTGGGCACCCGAATGGTGCGACGAGCTGGACGATATGGAGATCATCTTTGCCCAATTCGTTAACTATATGAAGCAATTTGGCAACACTTCACGCAATCAGAAGGCGCTTTACTACAACCGTGCTCATACGGGTAAATATATTTGGGAAAAGGACCGTTTGATCGATGCCACCTTCTCTGAGGTTCTTGACCGCATGGTGGAGGAATTCCCCGACCAGTACGCCTTCAAATATACCACGCTGGACTACACACGTACCTACAGCGAGTTCCGCGATGACGTGGACACCTTCGCCCGAGCACTCATTGCGCTTGGCGTTAAGGCGGGCACACACGTGGCAGTGTGGGCATCCAACGTACCCCAGTGGTACATTGCCTTCTGGGCTACCGTCAAGCTTGGCGCGGTGCTTGTGACGGTCAACACCGCGTATAAAATTCACGAGGCGGAATATCTGTTTAAGCAGTCAGATACGCATACACTCATTATGACCGAAGGAGCAAAAGACTGCAAATACGGCGATATCATTGCCGAGCTTTGTCCCGAGCTTGCAAGCAACAAGACGGGCAGTCCGCTTCACTCCAAACGCTTGCCCTTCCTGCGCAACGTCATTACCGTCGGCTTCCGTCAAAAGGGCTGTATGGACTGGAACGAGGCACTTGAGCACGCCTCGCAGGTGCCGCTGGAAGAAGTACACCGCATGGCGGCACTGGTCAACAAGGATGACGTGTGCAACATGCAGTACACCTCGGGTACCACGGGATTCCCCAAGGGCGTTATGCTTACTCACTACAACGTTGTTAACAACGGAAAATATATTGGCGACCATATGGATCTGTCCACCGCGGACCGCATGATGATTCAAGTGCCGATGTTCCATTGCTTTGGCATGGTGCTTTCGATGACAGCATCGATGACGCACGGTACAACCATGCTGCCGTTGCCGTATTTCTCCCCGAAGCCTGCGCTTGCCTGCATTCACAATGAGCATATCACTGCCTTTAACGGCGTACCCACAATGTTCATTGCCATGATGCAGCATGAGGATTTTGAAAAGACCGACTTCTCGTACATGCGCATTGGTATTATGGCAGGTTCCAACTGTCCCGCGGACCTTATGAAGGAGGCGGCGACGGGTCGTATGCAAATGAAGGAGATCGTTTCGGTATACGGACAGACCGAGGCTTCGCCCGGATGTACGATGAGCAGCTACTACGATTCGCTTGCGGTGCGTACCGAGACCGTTGGAAGTGCCTTCGCAAATGTCGAGTGTAAGGTCATCGATCCCGAAACGGGCGAGGAATGCCCCGACGGTGTCAACGGCGAGTTTGTGGCACGCGGCTACAATATCATGAAGGGCTACTACAAGATGCCGATGGGCACTGCCTCCGCCATCGACGCTGAGGGTTGGCTTCATACGGGCGACCTTGCATGCCGTACCCCCGAGGGCAACTATCTGATCACGGGAAGACTGAAGGACATGATCATCCGCGGCGGCGAAAACATATACCCCAAGGAGATCGAGGAGTTTATTTATACCTGCCCGAAGGTACGCGACGTACAGGTCATCGGCGTGCCCGACGAGAAGTACGGCGAGGAGATCATGGCTTGCATCATTCTCAAAGAGGGTGAGGAAATGACGGCAGAGGAAATGAAGGCATATATCGCCGCCAACATGGCAAGACATAAGGTGCCGAGATATATCGATTTCGTCAAATCCTTCCCCATGAACGCGGCAGGAAAGATCCTCAAGTACAAGATGCGCGAGGAAGCCGTGGAAAAGCTGGGACTTCAAAAAGCAAAATAACCCCCTCACCGAGTAAAATCTTTATATTTTGATAGTCGTAGCAAAACCATAGAGGTTCTGTTATAGCCGAAGAGAATCGAACCCACCAAAAAACTCTTGCAAACTGAAAACCAATGCGGATCCCCATAAGTTCGGGGATCCGCTTTTGTCATGAACCCTCCCACTGCCCATCTCATATATTGGAAGTGAAGGAGGTGAAAATCATGAATTGCCAAAGAAATACCTGCGTATGGCTGTCGATCATTGTCGGCGTTGTGGCGGGCATACTGCTCGGCGTACTCTACTCGCAAGGTCTGTTCCCCATCGGGTCGATCTTCCCGTTTTATATTGCATTCGGGTTGCTTAGCTTGCTTTTGTATCCGCTTTATGCCGCGCGCAAGGACGGCGGCTGTTTCTGCCGCTTAAAGGCACTGTTGCTGACAGCGACGATCGGCACGGTCGTCAGCGCCGCGATCGGTCAGCTGCTTCTTTTGACCACATCCGTAACCGCGACTGCCATTTTGCTGAGCTTTGCCACACTCTTTGCCACTATCGGGGCAGTATCTCTTATCTGCCTTGCCGATTGCCATTGCAATAACTGATCTCAGAGAGCCGAAAGACCGTCTATCCAAGACGGTCTTTCAGCTCTCTTGTGGCTTTTCTGTATTTTTTTCGAAAAACCTCTTGATTTTTTCAAAAAAGTGTGATACAATATACGGGCATATGAAAAAATGTGCCTTTGGCACTTAGAAATCTCATGGGAGGACCAAAAAAATGACCACGATCGAATACGTTTTCGGAGGCCTGCTTCTTCTTATGGCACTCGCCCTTGTCGGTCTTGTTATGAAGCAGACGGGTAAGGATAAAAAGCTTTCGGGTGCAATCGGAGGCGGTGCGGAAACCTTCTTCGGCAATGGTAAGGCAACAAGAATAGAAAAGATTCTTTCCAGAATTACCGCTGTTATTTCCGTGCTTTTCGTTGTCTCCGTTGTTGTCATGTATATTATCGTTTCCTGACAAAACGAAAAAGAAAAACTGTCCGATGGCGGGCAGTTTTTCTTTTCAAACACTCCCCCCGAAAGGATAGATTATCATGAGCTTTGATATTGCGCTTGGGAACGTCCTTGTGACACTGTTTTATATTCTTCCCGGCTTTATTATCTGTAAAATGAAGCGCGCCTCCACCGACCATCTCTCTACGCTGTCGGGCATTCTGGTATACGTGTGCGCCCCCTGCATGGTCATTTCGGCGCTTCTTTCGCTGGATTTCAGTATGGAGGTGCTTGCCAACATGGGATTGTTCTTTGTCATCACACTGATACTCCAGTGCGCTTTTATGGGTATTGTATATGCAATCATCCGCAAAAAAAGCGCTGACCCCAAATACCGTCTGATGACCATAGGCATGGTGCTTGGCAACGTGGGCTTTTTCGGGCTTCCCATCGTCCGCGCGCTTTTGCCGAATAACCCCGAGGTCGCCTCATACTCGATCGTATACATCGTCACCATGAATATTTTGGTGTTTACGGTGGGCGTGTTTTGCCTTACGGGAGACAAAAAATATATGTCGATCCGCCCCGCCATCTTCAACCCCACTATATTCGGCTTTGCCATTGGCTTCCCACTCTTTATTTTGGGTGCCAAACAAATTTTGCCGAGCCTTCTGACCGACAGCATTTCCCTGCTTGGCAACATGAGCACACCGCTTTGTATGCTGATCCTTGGCATACGCCTTGCCACCGTGTCACTGCCAAAGCTGTTTGCCCGTCCGAGCGTGTACGCTATCTGCATCGGCAAGCTGCTGCTGTTTCCCCTCTTTGCCTTTTTCGCCGTCAAGTGGCTTCCCTTGCCCGAGGCGTTCAAGGCAAGTATACTCATTCTTTCGGCAACACCGTGTGCCTCGGTGGTGTTCAATCTTTCCGAGATGCACCGCGTGGATGCCGAGCTTGCGGCAAACTGCGTTCTGCTCAGCACTCTTATGTGCTTTCTGACCATTCCCACGCTTACCCTTTTGCTTTAAAAACAAAATAATCCTTGCATTTTTCGCAAAAATATCCTCAAACCCTTGACAAACCGCGTTTTGTGTGGTATCATACTGTGGATAATGCAAGGATGAAGTTTGCGCTTTCATACCCGTACCGCAGAGAAGGTGCCTTTGGCTGTGAGCACCCGTACGAATGAAATGCCGCGTTTCGCTTCGGAGCAGATTCCGTGAGGCATTGGCATGTAGCGGAATACGGTGACACCGTTATATGTCTAAAAAGTGTTGGCTTTGGCTGAAAATACGGGTGGTACCGCGAGTGCTTTTTGCACCTCGTCCTGTTGTGGACGGGGGCTTTTTGTTTATTATTTGATGCTTAATAAAGAAAGGAAAGGATTTTCAAAATGAAAGAAAAACTGGAAAAGATCCTTGATGACGCGATTGCTGGGATCGGCAACGACAATGCAGACCTTGAGCAGATCCGCATCCAGTACCTTGGTAAAAAGGGTGAGCTGACAGCGGTTCTGCGCGGCATGGGACAGCTTACACCCGAGGAGCGTCCCGTCATCGGTCAGCTTGCCAATGACGTACGCGCAAAAATTGAAGAAGCTCTTGACAAGGCAGGAGAGACCCTTAAGGCAAAACAGCTTGAGCAAAAGCTGAAGGACGAAAAATTGGACGTCACCATGCCCACCCAGGCCATCGGAAACGGTCACCATCATCCTCTCTCCCTCACACAGAGAGAAATGGAGGAGATCTTTATGGGACTTGGCTTTTCCATCATCGAAGGTCCCGAGGTCGAGTACGATTACTATAACTTCCAAGCACTCAATATCCCCGAAAATCACCCTGCACGCGATACGCAGGATACCTTCTACATCACCGACAACATCCTTCTGCGCTCACAGACCTCTCCCGTTCAGGTGCACGCCATGGAAACAAGACGTCCACCCCTGAGAGTAGTCTCGCCCGGACGCGTATACCGTTCCGACGCGCTTGACGCCACCCACTCGCCTCTGTTCCACCAGTTCGAGGGTCTTGTGGTAGATAAAGGCATTACCATGGGCGACCTGAAGGGCGTTCTGGATGCGTTTGCCAAGAAAATGTTCGGCGAGCAGACACGCACCCGTTTCCGCCCCCATCACTTCCCCTTTACCGAGCCGTCAGCAGAGGTTGACGTTTCTTGCTTTGCGTGCGGCGGTAAGGGCTGCAGACTTTGCAAGAACGAAGGATGGATCGAAATTCTCGGTGCGGGCATGGTTCATCCGTTCGTACTTTCCAACTGCGGCATCGACCCCGAGGAGTATTCGGGCTTTGCCTTCGGTATGGGCATTGAGCGTGTTGCCATGATCAAATACGGCATCGATGACATCCGTCTGTTCTACGAGAACAATCAGAGATTCCTCGAACAGTTCTGAGAAAGGAGATAAGGCATATGAATCTTTCTATGAAATGGTTGGCTGACTTTGTAGACGTCAGCGATATCGATATCAAGGACTACTGCGACCGCATGACCGACACAGGCTCCAAGGTCGAGGGCTACGAGCTGCTCGGCAGTGACATTGAAAACGTTGTGGTTGCCAAGATCCTTTCCATCAAGCCCCACGAAAACAGCGATCACCTTCTGGTCTGCCAGATGGAGGTGGGCAAGGATGCGCCCGTACAGATCGTGACGGGAGCGCAAAATATTTTTGAAGGTGCCATTGTCCCTGCGGCTCTGCCCGTGGCAAAGCTCCCCGGCGGCGTGGTCATCAAGTCGGGCAAGCTCCGCGGCGTGCCGTCCGACGGCATGCTGTGCTCCATGGGCGAGCTGGGACTTACCTCTCACGATATGCCGGGTAAGGCAGAGGACGGCATCCTGATCCTCGATGAGGAATACGCCAACAAGATCGGTATGGATATCCGCGAGGCTTTGATGCTTGACGATAAGGTGGTGGAATTTGAGATCACCTCCAACCGTCCCGACTGCCTGTCGGTGATCGGTCTTGCACGCGAGACCGCTGTGTCCTTTGACCGGGGGTACAATATCCCCACCCCCACTGTCAAGGGCTCGGGAGACGATATCAAAAATCATCTGAGCGTTAAGATCGACGCACCCGACCTTTGCCTGCGCTATGCCGCAAAGGTGGTCAAAAACGTGCGCATTGCGCCCTCTCCGCTGTGGCTCAGAATGAGACTGCGCGCCGCAGGCGTCCGTCCCATCAATAACATCGTAGATATCACCAACTACGTCATGTTGGAATACGGTCAGCCCATGCATGCGTTTGTTTACCAGTGCCTTGACAGCGCGGAGATCATTGTCAGACGCGCAAAAGACGGCGAGTGCTTCAAATCGCTTGACGATACCGATCATACGCTTGACAGCTCCATGCTGGTCATCGCCGACAAAAACAAGGCTTGCGCACTGGCGGGCGTTATGGGCGGTGCCAACAGCGAGATCACTGAAAAGACCTCCACCGTGGTCTTTGAGAGTGCTTGCTTTGACGGCGCATCGGTGCGCGTGACCGCCAAGAAAAACGGCATGAGAACCGAATCCTCGGCACGCTTCGAAAAGGGACTTGACAGCGAAAACTGCATGGCAGGTCTTATGCGCGCATGTGAGCTTGTGGAACTTCTTGACGCGGGCGACGTGGTAGATGGTGTGATCGATGTTTACCCCGGCAAAAAGGATGCCACCACCCTTCCCTTGGATGCTGAGCGCATCAACCGTTTCCTTGGTGTTGATCTCACCGAAGATTATATGAAGCAGGTGCTTATGGGCCTTGAATGTAAGATCGAAGGCAACACGATCACCGTTCCCTCCTTCCGCGCAGACCTTGGCTGTATGAATGACATCGCCGAGGAGATCATACGCATCTACGGCTACAACAAGATCGAAGCCACCCGTATCAAGGCGGAGACCACCGAGGGCGGCAGAACGCCCAAGCAAAAGCTCAAGGTGGACGTTACCGATCTGCTTTGCAATCTGGGTCTCAACGAAATTCAGACCTATTCCTTCATCAGCCCCAAGTATTACGATAAGATCCGTATGGCAGCAGATGACCACAGACGCAAGTCCATCGTCATTTCCAATCCCCTTGGTGAGGACACAAGCATCATGAGAACCACGGCACTTCCCTCCATGCTGGAGGTAGTTGCCAGAAACAACAATCTCAGCAATGAAAACGTGTCCCTGTTCGAAATGGCAAGCACTTATATTCCGCACGAGAACATGGACGAGCTTCCCGATGAGGGCGTTTCGCTGACAGTGGCTATGTACGGCGACACCGACTTCTACAAGCTCAAGAGCGTATGCGAGGCGGTTCTGGCTGCGGCAGGCATTTACGGAGCAACGTACACCGCCTACGGCGAGGACAACGCGTTCCATCCCGGACGCTGTGCCACAGTCACTGCAAACGGCAAAACACTAGCAACACTTGGTCAGATCCATCCTCTGACCGCCGAGAATTACGGCTTTGATATGCCCGTATATGCTGCTGTGATCGACTTTGACGCACTGTTCGAAGCATCCAACCAAACCAAGCACTATACCCCCCTGCCTAAGTACCCTGCCTCGGTGCGCGACTTCTCGTTCGTTTGCGAGGAAGCACTGGAAGTCGGCAGTATCTTTGAGTCGGTTCGCCGCGCAGGCGGAAAGCTGGTAGAGGACGTCAAGCTGTTTGACATTTACCGCGGCGCGCAGGTCGGCGAGGGCAAAAAGAGCGTTTCCATCCGTGTCACGCTTCGCGCCACCGACCGAACACTTACCGTGGAAGAAGCCGAAAAGACCAGCCGCAAGATCCTTGGTGACCTTGAGCACAAGCTTGGCATCACGTTGAGGTAAGAGCTATGGTCAAGGAAAAAATCGACAGGATCAATTACCTTGCCGCAGAGTCCAAGGTGCGTGAACTGACCGCAGAAGAGCGCGAGGAACAAGCCGCTCTCAGACAGGAGTATCTTGCCGAGATCCGCGCTTCGCTCGGTGCCACACTTGGCAACACCGTTATTCAGCGTCCCGACGGCACCAAAGAAAAGCTGGAAAAGAAAAAATAAGACAACAAAAAAAATCCGTCTGCAAAATACTTGCAGACGGATTTTTTTAGGCGAAATGAAAAAACTTTTCCGAATATTCGGCATACTTTTGCTTATAGAATTCGCTCTCGCCGCGCATGACCTTAAGGGATTCATGCAAATTCATGTTGTTCTTGGAAATATCGATAACGCAGCCCGCAATGTTGGAGCAATGGTCGGAAACGCGCTCCATGTTGGTAATCAGATCGCTCCACACAAAGCCTGCCTCGATACTGCACTTTCCGCCGCGCAAACGCTCGATGTGCTGTGCACGAAGGAATTCCTTCATCTTGTCGATCACCTGCTCCAAAGGCTCAACGCATTCTGCCGTCTTAAGATCGTTTTCTGTAAACGCCGAAAAAGAAAGCTCTAAAATTTCAAGCGTGGCGTCGCACAGCGACCGCATTTCCTTATCCGCTACGTCGGTAAAGGAGATCTCCTTTTCCCGAAGCTCTTCGGCAGACTCCAGAATATTGACCGCATGGTCGCTGATCCTCTCAAGATCTCCGATCGCCTTGAGAAGCATGGACGCTTTGGCACCCTCACCCTCATTCAGCGTTTTGGCACTGATCTTGACAAGATAGCTTCCTATGATATCCTCATAATGGTCAGTCTTATCCTCGATCTCTCGGATCTCTCTTGCGTAATCCTCATTGTATTCTTTAAGACAGCTAATGCTTTTCTTCAAGGCATCGGTAGAGATCCTCGCCATTTCCAAAGTCAGCGCATGGCTTCTTTCAAGCGCCACCGCAGGTGTAGCCAACAAACGCTCGTCAAGCTCGGAGACCACCTCGGGCTGTTTTGCCTCGGGAATCAGCTTATACGCCAATTTTTCAAGAAGTCCCGACATGGGAAGGAGAAGCAAAACGCATGCCACGTTAAAGACCGAGTGTGCGGTAGCAATACCCGTCAGCGACGCCGCCTCGCCAAAGAGTGCGGGAGCCGCCACAAGATCAACGATCCAGAAAGCAGCCAGCCACACCACCGTGCCAATGACGTTAAAGCAAAGGTGAACGAGCGAAGCCCGTCTTGCATTTTTGGTAGCGCCCACCGATGCTAAAAGCGCAGTCACACAAGTACCTATATTCTGACCCATGATAATCGGAATGGCGGCGCCGTAGGAAATCGCGCCCGTCATGGCAAACGCCTGCAAAATACCGACAGAAGCCGAGGAGGATTGAATGATCGCCGTCAAAACAGCACCGACCATCACACCCAAAATGGGATTTTCAAACATAATGAAAAGCTCACGGAATGCAGGAAGCTCGGCAAGCCCCTTCACCGAATCGCTCATGGTATCCATACCAAACATCAGAACCGCGAAGCCAAGCAAAATGGTGCCGACTTCCTTTTTCCTCTTGCTCTTGGTAAACATATAAAGCGCAATGCCGATCAAGGCAAGCACGGGCGTGAAGGACGTGGGCTTGAGCAGCTTTATCCACAGGCTGTCACCCGAAATACCGCTGAGACTGAGAAGCCACGCCGTAACGGTGGTACCAACGTTGGCACCCATGATAACGTGAATGGCTTGTCTTAAACACATCAGCCCCGAGTTGACAAAACCCACCACCATAACCGTGGTTGCCGAGGAGCTTTGGATGACCGCCGTCACGCCAAGACCCGTCAAAAGACCTGCCAAGCGGTTGGTAGTCAGCTTGCCCAGCATGATTTCAAGCTTACCGCCTGCGCTTCGCTCAAGCGACTGCCCCATAACGCTCATGCCAAACAAAAACAAAGAAAGTCCGCCTATCAGTGCCAACAAATCAAAAATCGTCATGTTTTCTCCTTTATTTTCATATTATAGATGTTTTCGACTACGCGAACGTTTTCATTGTAACAAAAAACGCTTGATTTTGCCACAGAAAAAACAAAATCTTTTGTAAACTATATGTAAAATCGTAAAAGTCAGGTCATATTTCCTTCAAACATATAAAAATACCAAAAATCCCTTGCAATTCGGGAGAAAATGTGATACAATAATGGCGTATGTATAGAAAGGGGGACGGTACCCAATGGAACACCACGATGATGGCAAAACTATGATCATCGAGCTTAAAAAAGACGATGACAAAAAACATAATAAAGAAGATGACGTAACGCTGACACACAGCAGTCTCTTTCCCGTAAAAGTTAAGGACGGTACATTTTTCCGAAACCCGCTGTTTCTATCCTGCGTTCTGCTGATCCTGCTTATCGTTGCGGTCTTTTTGCTGATATCGGGCATGGGAAATAAAAAGCCGCCCGCAGAAACCACCGCAGATACATCGAATGAGACCACGCTCGCGCCGCCCAAGACCGATGAGCAACAGGATCCTCCCGCCGTGCCCGTGGGCTCCCTTCACGTGTCGGGACTTTCCGAAGCGGTGCGCGTAGGTGGGGATATTTCATCTGACTTTGCCCTGCTGACCGATGCGACCTCACTCAAAGCCGTGGCGGCAAAAAATGCCAACGAAAGAATGTACCCCGCATCGCTCACTAAGATTATGACCTTTTTGGTTGCGTATGATGCACTTTCCGACAATCTTGACAGACAGCTGACACTGACCGACAGTATCAAAAGCCAATACCCCGAGGGCTCAAGAGTGGGCATTGACAAGGGCGATATTCTCACGGTCGAGCAGTGTATGTATGCCATGCTTCTGGAATCCGACACCGATGCGGTTCTGATGCTTGTAGAAGCAACTGCAGGCAATGAAGCCGCTTTTGCCGCTCTGATGAACCGAAAGGCGGAAGAATTCGGTCTTACCGGAACGCATTTCACGGGTGCCAACGGACTTCACGATAAGAACCACTACACCACCCCCGCCGAAATGGCTGTCATTTTTGCCAAGGCACTGCAAAATGAGCTTTTCCACAAGATCATCACCACACAAATCCACGTTACCCATCTCGGATATTATAAAGACGGCATTTATACGACCTACCGTATGACATTCTTTAATTCCACCATCAAAAACCGCTTTGAGGGCAATAACATTTCCACCACCCTTCCCCGCGGCATACAGATCACAGGCGGCAAGACAGGCTATACCAATGAAGCCGCATACTGCCAGGCGGCACTTGCTACCGACGCTTCGGGAAAAGAGTATATCGCCATTTTGGGGCACGCCTCATCCTCAAGTGCCAGCGCCTCCGATACGGCATGCCTTTATACGAACTATCTGAAATAAATCGCTTTATAGCCGAAGAAAGGAGAACGCCCATGATCCGTACAGGTGTCAGCTTTTCTACCACCGACAGAAAGCTGCAGCATCTTTATGACAGCGCAAAGGATACGCTTTTTGCCTCTGTCAAGGACTTTGGTAACCGCAAGATTCTTACCGACGCGCCAAACTGTGATACTGCCACGCTGAACTATACACCCATGGTAGCACAAACGCTTGCCGATTACGATGCCGACATTGCCATGGATTCGGTGCGTGCCTTTCTCGTTACCCTCAGGCGTGACGGCAGAATGCCGTGTTCGCTTACCGCACACGGAAACAATATCATTCCAAACTACGATATTCTCACAGGCTTTTGCTTTGCCGAGGAGGCAGTGAAGCTCTGCCATTTGGTAAAAAACAAACACTCCTCTTACGCAAAGCGTCTTTACGAGGCACTTTGTCAATTTGACGAGTATTTATGGACAAGACACGATCTCAATGCCAACGGTTGCCTTGAGATCTTTGAAGAAAAAGATTCCGAGGAAGGCGTCGGTGCAGCACGCTTTATGCCCATCACTATGATGATCAGCGGTGCTGAGCGTTCGGTCTCGCCCTTCCCCGTGGAGCCCTTTGATCTGATGGGTGAGGCTTACAGCATACGTCTGGCACTCTCGGAGCTTGCCGACATGCTCGGGGACAAAGAGCAAGCCGAAGCATGGCGCGCAAAAGCCATGGCCGTTGCCGAAAAGGTCAGAGGCTATCTTTGGCTCGGAAGCTTCAATGCTTGCTTTGACCGCGACTACAGAGGCAGCATCATCAGCACCATGACGGTCAATAATTTGTATCTTCTCTACTACGGCGTCGCCACCCCCATGATGGCGGATGCGATCATGAAGCATCATATTATGAACCCAAAGGAATTCTGGACGCCCATGCCCCTGCCCTCGGTGGCACGGAGTCATTCGGCATATGACGGCGAAAATGATAACCCGTTCCGCGGACATCCGAGAGCAACCACCTACCGCCGCGCCCTTCGCGCTTTTGAAAAATACCGCTATTTCTCAGCAACCACCGCACTTGGTGAAAAATTGCTCGAAAAGGTGACGGCAGGGTGTGTATTCCCCACTGCGTTTGACACCGTAACGGGCGAGCCGCTCTACACCGATAAGCAAGACCGCTATGCCCCCACGGCGTCGGCAGTCCTTGAATTCATCAAACGCTTCTACGGCGTGTATGCCGACCGCGACAACATTTGCTTTGGGTGTCTCGGACACGGGAACGAGACCTCGGAATACAGCTTCACCTGGGGCAACGACGTCTACCGCACACTGACCGAAGGAAACACGATCACTGCCGATATCAACGGAAAACGGCTGTTCACCATTACAGCAGGCACCCGTGTGTTTACCGATATATACGGCATGTCCATGCGTGTGGCAAACGTAACAAGTGAGCCGATCGACTGCATTTGTGTCACAAGAAATCAGACCTACAGCCTGCGTCTTGAACCAAATGAAATTGCACAGTTGAAATAATGGAAAGATTATCAAAGAGAACTTATTGCAACGAAACGTCTTGTCGGAAATTCCATCGGTAATTTAGATTACGACAAAAATTTCAAAAAATACTTGACAAAATCCCCAAACTGTGATAAAATGATTCATGTTTTCAAAGGCGTCGACGAAGAGGTCGCAGCGAGAGTTCCCCAAAGAGAGATGGCGGTAGGTGCGAGCCATCGGGAATGCGCCGCGTTTGTAGCTTCCGAGCCGAGAGGAAGAAAGCAGTTTTGCCGTAGACCCTCTCCGTGATTGCTGCGTCAAGGCATAGGAATTGATAGATTCCAAGAGTGGCGGACTTCCGCAATTTGAGTGGTACCGCGGGTGTAGTATTTTTACACTCGTCTCAAAGTCATTTCACTTTGGGACGGGTGTTTTTTCGTTCCAAGGAAAGGTAGGAAAAATGGAAAAGATTACAGGACTTGATTTTAAGATCCAAGAAATGGCGGCAAGAATCCGCGAGCTTCGTGAGATCGAAGGCATCTCTATCGAGGATATGGCGGCAAAGACAGGCGTTACGCCCACAGAATATGCCGACTGCGAAAGCGGAAAAAGCGATCTGAACTTTACTTTCATTTATCGCTGTGCCCTTGTGTTCGGTGTCAACGTCACTGATATTATCGAAGGCTACAGCCCCAATCTGCGCTCGTACACCGTAACGCGCGCAGGCGGCGGTCAGCACATTGCGCAGGCGCACGGTATGACCTATTATAACCTTGCCTACGCGTTTCAGAACCGTATTGCAGAGCCGCTTTACGTACGAAGCGTTTACGATGAGGGTGCACAGCACCGCGACATCGAGCTTACCTCCCACGCAGGTCAGGAGTGTGACATCGTGGTTGAGGGACAGCTGATGGTGCAGGTAGGCGACCATAAAGAGATCTTAGGTCCCGGCGACAGCATGTACTACAACAGCGAAACACCCCACGGCATGATCGCCGTTGGCGGCAAGGACTGTATCTTCTACGCCATCGTTCTCAACCCCACGGGCGAGCCCATCCCCGAGCTTGTCACGCCCAAGGCGATCGCAAGCACCAGCCAGATCAAATTCGATACCAAGGACCGAATTTACAAGAAATATATTGACGTTACCAAGAACGACAAAGGCACGCCCACGTCGATCACCTTTAAAAACACGGAGAATTTCAACTTTGCGTTTGACCTTGTGGATGCGCTTGCCGAGCGCGAGCCCGAAAAGCTGGCAATGCTCCATATTTCGAAGGATCATACCGAACGCCGTTTCACCTTCCTTGACATAAAGAAGGCATCCGCACAGTGCGCCAACTACTTTAAGTCGCTGGGCATCAAGAAGGGCGATAAGGTCATGCTGGTTCTCAAGCGTCACTATCAGTTCTGGTTTGCTATGCTGGGTCTGAATAAGCTGGGTGCCATCGCAATTCCTGCGCCCAATCAGCTTCAGGAGCATGACTTTGAGTACCGCTTCCGTACCGCAGGCATCAGTGCGATCCTCTGTACGGCAGACGGTGACACAGCATCTCAGATCGAGGGTGCCGCCAAGGATATTCCCGAACTTAAGCACCGCATCATGGTTGGTGGCGAGCGTGAGGGATGGCGTAATTTCGACGAGGAATACACGCTTTACAGCACGCGCTATAACCGCACGGAGGACGCCCCGAGCGGCGACGATCTGCTGCTGATGTTCTTCACATCGGGCACGTCTGGCTATCCCAAGATCGCGGCACATAATCACAAATATCCGCTTGGTCACTTCCATACGGCAAAATATTGGCACAACGTGGACCCCGACGGACTTCACTTCACCATTTCGGACACGGGATGGGCAAAGTCCATGTGGGGTAAGCTCTACGGTCAGTGGCTGTGTGAGGCTCCAATCTTTGTTTACGATTTCGACCGTTTTGATGCCGCCGACATTCTTCCGCTGTTTGCCAAATATCAGATCACCACGTTCTGCGCACCGCCCACCATGCTCCGCATGATGGTCAAGCAGGATATCTCCAAGTATGACCTTTCCTCCGTGCGTCACATGACCACGGCAGGCGAGGCACTGAACCCCGAGGTCTACCGCCAGTTTGAAAAGGCAACGGGTCTGCAGATCCTTGAAGGCTTTGGTCAGACCGAAAGCACCATGATCATTGGTAATATGCGCGGCGCTTCGCATAAGATCGGCTCTATGGGTAAGCCCGCTCCCATTTACAAGGTCAGCCTTGTGGATACCGAGGGCAACCCCGTTCCCGACGGTGAAACGGGCGAGATCGTCATCGACGTTCGTGACGGCGCACCCTGCGGTTTGTTCACGGGCTACTACGGCGACGAAGAAAAGACCAAAGAGGTATGGCATGACGGCTTCTATCATACGGGCGACACCGCATGGCGCGATGAGGACGGCTTCTATTGGTACGTCGGACGTGTGGATGACGTCATCAAGTCCTCGGGCTACCGCATCGGTCCCTTTGAGATCGAGAGCGTTATTATGGAGCTTCCGTACGTCCTTGAATGTGGCGTTTCCGCCGCACCCGATGAGGTCAGAGGTCAGATCGTCAAGGCAAGCATCGTGCTGACCAAGGGCACAGAGGGCACTGAGGAGCTCAAAAAAGAAATTCAAAACTACGTCAAGGAGCATACCGCTCCCTACAAATACCCCCGTCTTGTGGTGTTCCGCGATGAGCTTCCCAAAACCACAAGCGGTAAGATCCAGAGAAACAAGCTATGAGAAACTATAAACGTATCACGCTTGTTTGCGGTCATTACGGAAGCGGAAAAACAAACGTCGCTGTCAACATGGCGTTTGACCTTAAAAAACAGTTTGATAAGGTCGCGCTTGCCGATCTGGACATCGTCAATCCCTATTTCCGTGCCAAGGACAGCCAAAAACAGCTTCTTGAGGCAGGCATCCGCTTTATCGGATCGGAATACGCCAACTCCAACGTGGATATTCCCGCGCTTCCGCAGGATATGTACGCCATCACCGATGATAAGACCATGAAATGTATTCTGGATATCGGCGGAGATGACCGCGGTGCATTAGCACTTGGGCGTTTGGCTCCTGCCATTCTTGAAGAAAACGATTACGAGATGCTGATGGTGATCAACCGTTCCCGTCCGCTCTCGCACGACGCCCCCTCGACCATCGAGATCATGAGAGAGATCGAAACGGCAGGCGGCATCCGCTTCACGGGGCTTATCAACAACACCAATCTCGGCGTGGAAACCACCGTGGAGGATATCCTTGATTCTATCCCCTATGCAAAAGAGGTCTCGGCACTGTCGGGACTGCCCCTTGTGGCAACCTCCGTACGGCAGGACCTTGCCCCCGCCCTTGAAGGAAAAGCGGAAAACATCTTCCCTCTTGTCCTTCATCAATTTCAAAACATTTGATTTTACACAGAAAGGAAAAATAAATCATGGCAAAACTGACATTCAAAACCGATTTCTGCAAGGGCTGTGGACTTTGCGTGGATGTTTGTCCCAAAAAGGTTCTCAGACTTGCCACAGACAAGATCAACAAAAAAGGACACCATCCCGCCGAGGCGATCGACGAGAGCGCTTGCGTTGGCTGTGCATCCTGCGCAATGATGTGTCCCGACTGCATTATCAAAGTGGAAAGGTGAGTGAAAACAATGTCTGAAAAAGTACTTATGAAAGGTAACGAAGCCATTGCCGAGGCGGCGATCATTGCAGGCTGCCGTCATTACTTCGGTTACCCCATTACCCCCCAGACCGAGATCGCCGCATATATGGCAAAGAGAATGCCCAAGATCGGCGGTACGTTCCTTCAGGCAGAGAGTGAGATCGCTGCCATCAATATGGTTTACGGCGTTGCCGCTGCAGGCTACCGCGTTATGACTTCCTCCTCCAGCCCCGGTGTATCGCTTAAGGGCGAAGGTCTATCTTACCTCGCGGGTGCGGATCTGCCTTCTTTCATTGTCAACGTACAGCGCGGAGGCCCCGGTCTTGGCGGCATCCAACCCAGCCAGTCGGACTACTTCCAGGCAACCAGAGGCGGCGGACACGGTGACTATCACATGATCGTGCTTGCTCCCGCATCGGTACAGGAGATGGCAGAGCTTACCGTTCGCGGCTTCGAGCTTGCCGATACCTACCGCATGACCACCATGGTGCTTGCAGACGGTACCATGGGACAGATGATGGAGCCCGTTTCGCTTGACTTTGACGTAAAGCCTCAGATCGAAAAGCCCTGGGCAACCACGGGCACGGGAATGAAACGTCCCCACAATATCGTCAACTCGCTCTTCCTTGACCCCGAGGAGCTTGAGAAATTTAACTTTGACCGCTATAAGCGTTATGAGCAGATCGAGAAGAACGAGGTACTCTATGAGGAATATCTCATGGACGATGCCGAGATCGCCATCGTTGCCTTCGGTATTGCCGCACGTGTGGCTAAGAGTGCCATCAACGAGGCAAGAACCCTTGGCATCAAGGCAGGTATGATCCGTCCGATCACCCTTTGGCCCTTCCCCAAGGCTCCCTTCAAGAAGGCCGCCGGCAAAGTAAAGCAGTACATATCGGTTGAGCTTTCCATGGGTCAGATGATCGAGGACGTAAAGCTTGCAAGCGAATGTCGCGTGCCTGTCACGCTTTGCAATCGCGTGGGCGGTATGATCCCCTCTCCCGCACAGGTGCTTGAAAGCATCAAGAATGCCGCAAAGAACGGAGGTAACAACTAATGGCTGTAGTATTTGATAAACCCCATGCACTTGCCGATGTGCCGCTTCATTACTGCCCCGGATGCACCCACGGTATCGTTCACCGCTTGGTTGCCGAGGTTCTGGATGAGCTTGAGATCGAGGGCAAAACCATCGGTATCGCCCCCGTCGGTTGCTCGGTTATGGCATACAACTATTTTAACTGCGATATGATCGAAGCCGCTCACGGCCGTGCGCCCGCTGTGGCTACGGGTGTTAAGCGTGCCAATCCCGAAAACGTGGTCTTCACCTATCAGGGTGACGGCGACCTTGCGTCCATCGGTATGGCGGAGACCGTCCATGCCGCGGCAAGAAACGAAAACATCACCATCATCTTTATCAACAACGCGATCTACGGTATGACGGGCGGTCAGATGGCGCCCACGTCGCTTGTAGGTCAGGTCACACAGACCTCTCCTTACGGCAGAGATCCCAAGGCGTGCGGCTATCCCATCCGTGTGTGCGAAATGCTTTCGGAGCTGGAGGGCCCCGAGTATCTGGCTCGTGTGACCGTTAACACCGTACCGAGGATCCGCGAGGCAAAAAAAGCAATCAAGAAGGCATTCCAGAATCAGCTTGAGGGCAAGGGCTTCTCACTGGTAGAAGTGGTCTCCACCTGCCCCACCAACTGGGGTATGACACCAAAGGCGGCTCTCCAGTGGATCGACGAGAAGATGCTTCCCCAGTATCCGCTCGGCGTATATAAGGACAGAACCGCAAAGGAGGAAACAAAATGAGCACCAAACAACTTCTTTTCTCCGGCTTTGGCGGACAGGGTATTCTGTTTGCAGGAAAATTTATCGCCTATAAGGGCCTCATCGACAATAAGCAGGTAAGCTGGCTTCCCTCTTACGGCCCCGAAATGCGCGGCGGTACGGCAAGCTGCGGTGTTATTGTCAGCGATGAGCCCGTTGGCTCTCCCATCGTTTCCGCTCCCGACGTGCTGATCGCCATGAACCTGCCCTCTCTTGATAAATATGAAGACTCGGTGGCATCGGGCGGCATCATTCTTCTTGACTCCTCGCTTATCGAGCGTAAGGTTAGACGCACCGACGTGACCGTGTACGCCATCCCCGCAACTCAGATGGCAAGCGATAACGGCATGCCTACCCTTGCCAACATGATCCTTGTCGGAAAGCTGCTGAAGGCACTTGACGACTTTGGCGAGGAAAGCGTATCCGCGGCACTTAAGAAGGTAATTTCCGCAAAGCATGCAGACATGATGGACGTCAACCGCAAGGCGATGCAGCTTGGCGCGGACTATTGATCGGAGGAAATAAAAATGGAAATCAGATTTGAAAAAAATACAGCTCCCAAGCAGAAGCCCGACAGCAGTATACTTGGCTTCGGTAAGTTCTTCACCGACCATATGTTCATGATGGACTATTCGGCAGATGAGGGATGGCATGACGCACGCATTATCCCCTTTGGTCCTTTGGCGATTCACCCTGCCTGCACCGCACTTCACTACGGCTCGGAGATCTTTGAGGGTCTTAAGGCGTACAGACGTGCCGACGGTAAGGTGCAGATGTTCCGTCCCATGGAGAACATCCGCCGTATGAACAACTCGGCAGAGCGTCTTTGCCTGCCTCAGATCCCCGAGGATCTGGCACTTGAGGTTCTCACAAAATTTGTGGCAACCGAGCAGGAGTGGACACCGTCAGCTTCGGGCACCTCGCTTTATCTGCGTCCGTTTATGTTCGGAAACGATGAAACGCTGGGCGTTCATGCCGTTCACCATGCTACTTTTGTCATTATCGCCTCTCCCGTCGGAAGCTACTATAAAGAGGGCATCAACCCCGTCAAGATCATGATCGAGGACGAGGACGTCCGCGCTGTACGCGGCGGTACGGGCTATGCCAAGTGCGGCGGCAACTATGCCGCATCCAACCGCGCAGGCGAGCGCGCCGAGAAGAAGGGATACTCGCAGGTGCTTTGGCTGGACGGCGTGGAGAGAAAGTACATTGAGGAAGTCGGTGCCATGAACGTCATGTTCAAGATCGACGGCAAGATCGTCACCCCCATGCTCAGCGGCTCCATCCTTCCCGGTATCACCCGTAAATCCTGCATTGAAGTGCTGAAAAAGGAGGGCTATGAGGTTGAAGAAAGACTTCTGAGCATCGACGAGCTTGACGAGGCACTGAAGAGCGGCAAGCTGGAAGAGGCGTGGGGTTGCGGCACCGCAGCCGTTGTTTCCCCGATCGGCGAGCTTTGCTATAAGGATAATAAGTACATTATCAACGATGGCAAGATCGGTGCAGTCACCCAAAAGCTGTATGACACTCTGACAGGCATCCAGTGGGGCGCTCTTGAGGATTGCTTCGGCTGGACTTACGCTATTGACTGACCAAGACAACCATAGATATTCACAACCGTCGGAGAATGTATGCGCGTTCTCCGACGGTTTTTGTCGAGAAAATGTTAAACTTTTTGAAAAAGCGGTTGACAAAACTACATTAGGTGGTGTATAATATAAGAAAGGCGGTGAAGGCTTGAAAAAATTACTGTTGCGTATACTCATAGCTGTCGGCATACTTGTCGCGGCGATCGTTCTTTTCTTTGTTATAACCAATTTGATCATGTTGTTTGGCACAAAAAAGCGGGTGCTTACTCTTGCAGACCTTTCCGATATCAAAGCATACGAGGACTCGTATGATGTCATTGTGGTACTTGGTGCCGCGGTGCGCGAGGGCGGCAGACCGAGCGATATGCTCAGGGACAGACTGGAAGTGGGTAACGAGCTGTATTTTGCAGGTCTTGCCGACAAGATACTCATGAGCGGCGACCATATGTCAAAGGACTATGACGAGGTCAGCAACATGAAAAAATACGCAATCGAGGCAGGCATCCCCAGTCAGTACATCTATCTTGACCACGCAGGGCTTTCGACCTATGACAGCATGTGGCGTCTTTCGCATATATACGGTGCCAAGAAAGTGCTCATCGTCACGCAAAGCTATCACCTGCCGCGCGCGCTGTATTTGGCAAAGAGTTTCGGCATGGATGCCTTTGGCATTTCGGCAGATCTGCGTCCGTACACAAACCAGCTTTACCGCGACATGCGCGAGTTCTTAGCCAGAAGCAAGGACGTCATGTTGGCGATCATAAAACCCGACGCCACTTATGTAGGTGACCCCATTTCGCTTGACAAGGGCGGCGATATGACCAATGAAAACCCATTTTGGAAAGAAGGATAATATTTGTGGTAAGAACCAAACTCAAGGACAGAAAGCTCCCCGAATACACGCGCGGAGAAGAAATATTCAATATGGTCTCGCATATTGTAGGCGGCAGCATTGGCGTTGTGGCACTGGTGCTTTGCGTGATCGTTGCCGCTTTGCACCAAAGCGTCTGGGGCGTGGTGGGCAGTGCCATTTACGGCACTACCATGATCGCGCTTTACACCATGTCAAGCATCTATCACGGTCTCAGACCAAATCTCACTGCCAAAAAGGTTCTTCAGATCATGGATCACTGCTCCATATTCCTTTTAATTGCAGGCACTTATACCCCCATCGCACTGACAGCTCTGCGCTCGTATTCCCCTAAACTCGGCTGGACTGTCTTTTCCGTTGTGTGGGGGCTTGCAGTGATCGGCATTACCTTAAACGCTATAGACCTAAAAAAATACAAGGTGTTCTCCATGATATGCTATCTCTTTATGGGCTGGTGTATCGTGTTTGCCGCAAAGCCCACCTATCTTGCCATCGGCAAAGGCGGCGTGACGTTTTTGGTGGCAGGCGGCGTCGCCTATACCATCGGCGCACTGATCTATATGCTCGGCAAGAAAAAACGCTATGCCCACTCCATTTTTCATATTTTTGTGGTGCTTGGCAGTATCCTTCAATTCTTCAGTATTTTATTCTATATCATTTGATTTAGCCTCTCTCCCCCCGATAAAGGGAGGTGGCACGGCGTGCCGTGACGGAAAGATCGCTCAACGGCAAAAGCCTCTTTTGAACCACCCGCTTAGCGGGTGGTTTTCGCGAATCCATAAAACAAACAAGCAATATCTCCTCTCGGTGATATTGCCCGTTTGCCTTGTATTGCCACCCTTTTTTACTCCGCGAGGTCACCCATCTGATTCAGCATATTCTCAATAAATATCCCATATCCCGTAGCAGGATCTCCCACCATAACGTGCGTCACCGCCCCCACGATCTTGCCGTTTTGTATGATTGGACTGCCGGACATGCCCTGCACGATACCGCCCGTTTTTTCGATCAGAGCTTTGTCGGTAACTTTGACAATAAAGCATTTTCCTCCCGTCGCATCGCGATTGATGTTTTGGATCTCAATACGGTATTTGCCGATGCAGTTATCGTCCAAGGTGCAGTAAATATATGCCTCCCCCTCCTTGACCTCATTTCTGAGAGCCAACGGCAGTGGTTCTTCGGCTGTCTTTGGGCACTGGGCAAACACGCCAAACACGCCGCACTCATCGTTTCCAACCAGCGTACCCGTTTTACCCGCATTGAAAAATCCCCTCAGCTCTCCCGGTGTTCCGCTGACACCTTTATTGATACCGCTGATGGTCACATCCACGACGTTGCCGCGTGCAATGGGGACCAGCTCACCCGTATCGGTGTCGCAAATGCCGTGACCAAGCCCTGCAAAGCAGTTGCTTTCGGGGAAAATAAAGCTGACCGTGCCGATGCCCGCACCGTTGTCCTTTACCCACATGCCTGTTTTATAGATGCCTTCACTCTCCGAAAAGATGGGCGTCACGATGGTCTTGTGGGTCTGCTCCCCCCGTTTATACTCGATCGTAAGCGGCTTGCCCTCGCACGCTTCTACCATCTCAGTCAGCTCAAGGGCGCTTGCCGGCTCCTTGCCGTTCACGTGCGTGATGATATCCTTTTGCCTCAGACCCGCACTGTAGGCAGGATTGACCTTGCCATCCTTTGTATCTATGTCGCAAAAGCCGATCACGGGAATCCCTTTGGTGAAAAACTTCACCCCGAACGGCATGCCGCCGGGATAGAGCTTCATATCTTTATAGGATGTCAGCTTGGCGGTCTTCAGAGGGATCACACCAAGCAGCCTGTATTCCGCCTCACACTCATAAAACAAGCTGTCCTTATACTCAAAGCACTGTGCGTCATCGCCGATCAGCAGAGCATCCGCACCGAGAAAGGACGGAATGTCCTCTCCCTCAAGCACCGAGATGCGGTCGGGGATCATGCACCGATATATGCCAAGCACCGTAAGCAGCACAAGCATGAGCGCCACGGTGGCTCGGAGCACAAATTTCATTTTTGGGTTGTACTTATATTTCATTTGCCTACGCTTCCTTATCATTCAAATGTTTTTTGCATTGGGTTGCATGGGTTAATCTGTGTCAAAATGACCGCTTTCATGTCTAACAAATTTGATTCAAAGTGGCAATTTTTTATTACGGTTACTGTTTTTTATTTTATGATAAAAGCCAAAAAGATATACAGCCAAAAGGAGTGTAAATATGGTAAGCGAACAAGAAAAAGTTAAATTCGAAAAAATTTGCCAAGGCGTATCCGAAAAAAACAGTGAGTGGCAAGGTATAGGTACATATCAAGAAAAAACACTGCACAGGGTCCTCAAAAGCTATCTGTGTCCCGACACCGACTTCCACGAGACCGCAGTGGGACCGTACGTTGCGGATATCGTTTTGAACGATACGATATACGAGATTCAAAGCGCGGGGCTGTTTCCCCTCAAAAAAAAGCTGGCGTATTATCTGTCAAACACCGATAAGCAGATACAAATCGTCTGTCCCGTGCTCAGTGCCAAGCGCGTCATTTGGGTAGACACGCAAAGCGGAGAAACGTCAACACCCAGAAAAAGCCCCGTGGGGCACGGCAAAATGCGCGTTTTGCCCGAACTGTTCTATCTTCTGGACGTTCTCGATTTTAACAGAGTTTCTCTTGCTATTGTTAGCATAACAGCCGACGATTATAAGCTTCTTGACGGAAAAAAGGGCGACAAAAAGCGCGGTGCCTCCCGTCTTGAGAGACTGCCGCGCGAGCTCACAGATCTTGTGTATATCCGCTCCGCCATAGATCTTGCCAATTATTTTTTGCCCGAAAATTTGCCAACGACCTTCACTGCTGCCGAATTTTCCCGTCTGACGCATTTGCGTCGCCGAACGCTCAGTGCCGCCCTCAAGGTACTTTTGCACTTTGAGATCATCAATCGGGGCGACAAGATCGGAAACGCCATACGCTATCAGATAGCACAAAAAAATTGCTGAAGCTCACGCCTCAGCAATTTTTTGTTATTCAGCGATAATAAACTTTGCGATCTTCCCGAGAAGCTCATCGGCAAGCTTATCATCCGCATGAACGGTAAGCCGGATGGGGGAAAGAAGATCCAGACTGAAAATACCCATAATGGATTTCCCGTCTACAATATAGCGGCCCGAGGACAGATCGACGTCGCCGTCAAAAGCGGCAATATCGCCCACAAACTCACGTACGTCTGCAATCGTCGAAAGACGGATCATTGCTGTTTTCATCATTAAAACCTCCGATTTGTTATTTTTTCAAAGCTCATTTTGGCTCTCATACATCTTCATTATACTGCACTTGAATAAAATTGTCAACATCCGCTTATCACTTTTTCTGTTGCTTGCACCATATTTTCATAACCAATCGGTGCGGCAGGAGCTTAGTGAAAAAGACCTGAATCCGTATTCTCAGACCGCATATGGAGACGTCCCTGCCTCGCTCCATATCGTAAAGCGCGCGGGAAACCACCTGCTCCGGTGTATAAAAGTGATTGTAGTAGGTAATGGTATCGTCGCACACCGCACGGTCGAAAAATTCGGTCTTGACCCAGCCGGGGCAAACTGCCATCACGCGAATTCCTCTGTTTTTCAGCTCTACGCCCAGTGCCCTTGAAAAGCTCAGAACAAATGACTTAGTAGCGCCATACACCCCAATATACGGAACAGGCTGAAACGAAGAAAGCGAATCGATCTGATAGATCTTTCCCTCCTCCTTCATGTAAGGCAAGGTCATATAGGTCATAGCTACCAGAGCCTTTACGTTGAGGTCGATCATATTCATTTGCTCATCAAGCGGAATATCGCAAAACGCACCGAACTTACCAAAACCGCTGCCGTTTACCAGCACCGCCACCTCGGGTTTTTCGCTCTCAAGAAGCGACGCGTAACTGTCAAGGCTCGCCCTGTCCGACAAGTCAAGCGAAATACATCTGGTTTTGGTAGTCAGCTCATTTTTAAGCTGCTCTAAACGATCCTGCCTGCGGGCGATCACCCAGATCTCATCCAAGATCTCGGTCTCATCGATCCTCAGCGCAAATTCTCGCCCCATTCCTGACGAGGCACCCGTTATGACTGCTATTTTCATAAAAAAACCTCAAAGAATGATATGAACGGGCAAACCATCCTTGTATTTCACGGCTCTCTCGCCCTCGATCAGCGGAAGCAAATAGCGACAGCATTCGTCTGTTACACCGTTGCCGCGCGCATTGATATAGTCCAGCGGCACTTTTTTGATCTGATTGGCAATGGTCTGCACGTCCGCCATGCCAACACGGGATGCATACGGCGCATCCGACACACGGTCGGTGGTCATCATCACACAGCTTGCGCCGTCCATGGCCGCACTGACCGCACCGCGCCCCACACGTACCGACTCCTCAATATCTACTGCTGACAGCAAATGCCCCGCGCAACGCTGGGGAATATTCAGCTCGACCGAGCGCACCTTGCATCCGATCTCCTGCTTGACAGCCATCTCCAGCATCTTGCCCGTGCCCGACAGGTAACGGTGCCCGAACACGTCGGTCGCGCCGCTCTGCTGTCCCTCGCCCACGTATCTGCCGTCTGCGAAGTGTATACCCTCGGACACCGCTACCACGATATTGGGCTTTTCGGCAAGCTTTGCCTTGACGTCCTCAAAAAATTCCTCCATAGAGAAATCACGCTCGGGAAGATACACAAGGTCGGGCTCCACACCGCTCACAAGGCGTCCGAGTGCCGAAGCCGCCGTCAGCCAGCCCGCATCTCTGCCCATGATCTCCACGATGGTTACCGCAGGCTTTGTATACACGGCACAGTCGCGAATGATCTCAGACATCGTCGCCGCAATATATTTTGCCGCCGAACCAAAGCCAGGGGTATGGTCGGTTCCCACAAGGTCATTGTCAATGGTCTTGGGGACACCCACAAAGCGCATTTCATAATCGCTCTTTTTGGAATATGCCGAAAGCTTGGCAACCGTATCCATGGAATCGTTGCCGCCTATGTAAAAGAAATAGCGGATATCGTATTTACGGAAAAGAGCAAATACATTCTCATAAAATTCGTCATTTCCCATGACATCGGGAAGCTTTTTACGGCAAGAGCCAAGTGCCGCCGCAGGTGTGTTCTCCAAAAGTTCAATGTCAGACTCGTTCGAAAAACGCGCGGAAAGATCGATCAGACGCTCCTCAAGAAATCCCTCCATACCGTTTCTCATGCCGTACAGCTTATACTCTGTACCAAGGCTCAAAAATCCGCGGACAACGCCCGCAAGCGTTGCATTGATGGCGGCGGTCGGTCCGCCCGACTGCCCTACGATCGCATTTCCGTTCAGTTTCATTGTTGCCATAGCTTACTCCTTAAACTCCTTTGCACTTTTTTTCATCATTTCCCGAATGGGAAGGTGATACGGACACCTTTGCTCACACACGCCGCACTCCACACAAGCGGACGCCTTTACAGGTAGCGTCGCATATCTCTCTCTTGCCCAGTCCGCAAGACCGTATCTTTCAATATAGCCTGCAAACAAAAACACGCTTGGGATATGGATGCCCACCGTACACGGCGCACAGTAATTGCATCTGCGGCAGAAATTGGTACCAAGCTGATCCCGAATCTGCTCGATCTTTGCAATTTCCTCACCTGAAAGTGGCGCGGGATCGTCTGCCGCCAGACAGTTCATCTTGACCTCATCCACACTTGCCATACCTGGGATGACCACATCCACTGCGGGATTTTGGCAAATAAATCTCATTGCCAGTGTCGCATCCTCAATGGCACCGCCCGCCAAAGGCTTCATGCAGATAAAGCCCACGTTTTTCCTTTGACATTGGTCGATCAGCTCCTGCCCCTGCGTTTCCACAATATTGTAAGGAAACATGATGGTCTCCACAAAGTCAAGCTCAAGAGCACGGCGGAAGGTCTCAAGCGAATGTGCCGTAAGACCGATATGCTTGATCTTCCCCTCTGCTTTGGCTTCAAGCAAAGCCTCTACAAGTCCGCCTTTTTCCAGTGCCGCATCTATTTTGTCGGGCGCAATATTGTGGATCTGATAAAGGTCGATATAATCGGTTCTGAGGTTCTCAAGACTGGTCTGAATGTCGGCGCGCATGCTCTCCGCCGTTTTCGCCATACTCTTGGATGCCAAAATAAACTTGTCCCGTCTGCCCTCAAGTGCCTTACCGATCAGTTCCTCGCTGACAGTATAAGCCCTTGCCGTATCGATAAAATTGATACCCTGCTCTATCAGACTGTCTATCAGTGCCACTGCACCCTCTGCATCCACCTTCTGAATGGGAATGCCGCCAAAGCCGACTGCGGACACCGAAAGTCCCGTTTTGCCGAGAACGTGATATTGCATACTTTCCGTACCTTTCTCATCTGTGATTCTCACATCCGTACATATTGTAGCATATTTTTCGCCTTTTGGCAACCGGTATGAGAGAAAAAAACACAATTCATGTCAAATATTTTCTATAAAAATCACCTGCCCAAAAACGGGCAAGTGATCTTACTTTATTTTCTCTTATCCCTCTCGCGGGAAAGGTTGATAGCACCATCCTTGTAATATTCCAGCTTTTCAAGGCGCAGACCCGTTCCGATCGCCACACAGTCAAGCGGATTGTCCGCCACTCTCACGGGGATCTTGGTGATCTCGGAGATCATCTTGTCAAGACCGCGCAAAAGACTGCCGCCGCCCGTCATCACGATGCCGTTATCCATAATATCGCCCACAAGCTCGGGCGGTGTTCTGGCGATCACCGAGCATATCGCATCAATCACTGCCGTGATGGGCTCCATCAGTGCCTCCAGCATCTCGCGTGAGGACAGCCTCACCTTGTCGGGAAGTCCCGTTTTGACGTTTCTGCCGTTATATTCACCCACAAGCTCTTTCCCATGTCCGTAGACCGCGCCGACTTGACATTTGATCTGCTCTGCCGTGCTCTCACCAACCAAAATATTATATTTGGTTCTGGTGTAACGCATAATGGCTTCGTCAAATTTGTCACCTGCGATCTTGATCGACTCCGAGACAACGACCTCGTCAAGAGAGATCACCGCAATGTCCGTGGTACCGCCGCCGATATCCACCACCATTTTTCCGTTTGCCTCCGAGATGTTAAGTCCTGCGCCCATCGCCGCCGCCACCGGCTCCTCCACAAGGAACAACTGACGCGCGCCCGCGCCCGTAGCGGCATCGATAACAGCACACTCCTCCACCTCGGTAGCTCCCGTGGGGATACACACCATCACTCTGGGTTTGATCAAGGTGCTGCCGCAGGCACGGCGTATCAGATGATCCACCATCTGCAGCGTCACCTTGTATTTATCGATCACACCCTCCCTCAGCGGTCTTACCACCTCAAGGTTTTCGGGCGTTCTGCCGATCATGCGAAGTGCCGCGTGACCGAGCCTTACGATCTCATCCGTGTCTTTTTTGACCACGGCGATTGAGGGCTCACGAAGCACGATGCCTCGATCCTTGACATAGACAAGAATATTTGCCGTGCCAAGATCAATCCCCACGTCGTGACTGAGAATTCCGTTTTTCAGCTTATCAACAAAACCTCCTGCCATATGCTCCCTCCTCTCTTTTTATTCATTATACAATATTTCGGATAAAAATGCAAGCCGTATTTTCTAATTTTTCTCGGTTTCTGCCAAACAAATACAAATGATACGACCGCCAAATACCTTTTTCAGCTCACGGACACAGGACGCAAGGCTTGCGCCCGTTGTGATGACGTCATCCACCACCGCAATACACCTGTATGTTTTATTGATGGCAGAAAAATCCGCCTCACACAGCGCAAATGCGCCCTCCATGTTAGCCTGCCTTGCCGTTTTGTCCAAATGCTTTTGCTCTTTTGTCCGCCTTTTGACTCTGTAAACAAGTTCGCTCATATCGCACCCGAGGATACGGCTGACGCCTCTTGCCAAAAGCTCGGACTGATCAAGTCCGTCCTTCATCGCGTTTTTTCGGCTTCGAGGCAAATAGGTGACCAATACGTCCTTCGGGGAGGTATACGTCTCCTCAAGATATGCCCCGAGAAGCTCCGACAGCTGTCCCGAAAAGAAATCAAAGACCGCCCGCGTGTTTTTGCGTTTCATGTAAATGACGCACCGTCTGACCGTCGTGTCTCTCATTTTGTTATAGGAGACCATTTTGAGCGAAACCGCGCCGCCTGCCCGTTTCAGAAGGGGCGGAATGCAACGGCATTTTGACAGTTCCTCTCCGCACCTTTGGCAAACAGTCAGCTTGGCATATTCCCATTTGCGCCGACACCTCTCGCAAAGCGCCCTCGGCTCGGTATCCAGCATATGCTCTCGCAAAAAGGTACCGCAAGCACAGCACTTTGGCGGAAACAGCAGTCCTTCAAGGATCGCCTTCAGTTTATTCTCATTCATTTTGTGACGTTCCAAGCCTCATGCCGAGACCCGTATAGCGAAGTGTGTGCCTGTCATTTTCCACCATGGTCGCCACTACCTCTGTCTTGCCAACAAGAATGACCATTTTCTGCGCCCTGGTCACCGCCGTATAAAAGAGATTGCGTGTCAAAAGCATGGGTGCCGCCGAATACATCGGAATGATCACCACGGGATATTCACTCCCTTGGCTCTTGTGCACCGTAATGGCATACGCCAGCTCCAACTCCTCCAGCATGGAAAATTCATAGCTCACCATACGCTCGTCAAACCGTATCTCCATCAGCTTGTCCGAGGGGCGTATGGACAGAATCTCTCCGATATCACCGTTGAAGATGCCCATACCCTTTTGCGAGCCGCGCACCCATGCGATCTCATAATTGTTTTTGGTCTGCATGACCTTGTCGCCAACGCGGAATACCCTCTCGCGCATCACGTGCTCTGCTTTACCCTCTGCCGCAGGGTTCAACACGTTTTGCAACAGACGGTTGAGGTTTTCGATCCCGCCCTCACCGCGACGCGAAGGGGTGATCACTTGAATTTGAGATATGATATCCGCGCCGTACGCCTTTGGCAGCCGTGTGTGACAAAGCTCGGCAATGGTAGAGGCGATGGCACTGTCGCTCTCTCGCGGCAAAAAGAAAAAGTCATTATCGCCCACGTTCAGAATGGGCATCTGCCCCTCATTGATGCGGTGAGCGTTGGTAATGATCAGACTCTCTTGTGCCTGTCTGAATACCTCAGTCAGCTTTACGGTAGAAAAGCGACCGCTCTCCAGAATATCGTGAAGCACGTTTCCCGCCCCCACCGACGGGAGCTGATCGGCGTCGCCAATGAGAATCAGATGCGCCCCAGGCTTTACGGCCTTGAGAAGCGCACAAAACAGATAGGTATCGGTCATGGACATCTCGTCAATGATGACAACACCTTCTTCAAGCAAATTGTTCTCATTGCGAAGAAATACCGCCGAATCCTCCTTTTCATAGGAAAACTCCAGCATACGGTGGATGGTCTTCGCCTCGTTTTGCGTGGACTCGGACAACCGCTTGGCGGCGCGCCCCGTGGGCGCGGCAAGTGCCACCCTCAGGCCCATGCTGTTGAATATACGAAGAAGTGCCTTTACCACCGTGGTCTTTCCCGTACCCGGGCCGCCCGTCAGCACCATAACACCGCTTGACATGGCATCCACGATGGCTTGCCTCTGAAGTCCCGCATAAGACAGACCGTTCGCTCTCTCCTCGCGCTCAATAAATCGTCCGATCTCGCTGATATCCGCGCAAATGCAGGTCTTATCTATCAGCGCGAGCTTATCTGCAATATATTTCTCACACTCATAAGTGTGAGTGTCAAAAACGTAGGTTTGCTCCCCATTTTTGACGTTTACCAGCTGTCCCTGCCGCAAAAGCTCTGAAATGGCATTCTCCACTGCCTCACCATCTGCCCCCAGCGTCTCGCAAGCCGCCATGACGAGCTTTTCCCTTGGCAGACAGGTATGTCCGTTCTGAACGACATTATATGTAAGAACGTGGCGCACACCGCCCCTTAAGCGTTCGGGCGCACTCTCATCAAACCCGAGGGTCCTCGCAAACGCGTCCACCCTCTCAAATCCAATACCCTCTATCTGGTCGCAAAGCACGTACGGATTTCTCTTTGCTACCTCCACGGCGGCCGTGCCCCATCTCTGATACATCCTCACCGTTGCCGCCGCACCAAAGGCCTCACCGAAAAACATCATTGCCGAGCGCATGCCCGATTTGTTCTTAAAATCCTCCGCCGCTTCCAGCGCCTTTTTTCTCGAAACACCCTGTACCTGCGCCAGCCACTCGGGATGATTTTCCATCACATCGAAAGTTTCCTCGCCAAACTCCGCCACAATACGTGCCGCAAGCTTGGGGCCAATGCCCTTGATCGCCCCCGAGGCAAGATAACGAAGCATAGCCGCCTCACTCTTTGGCATCACGCTTTCATATTGCTCCACTTGAAGCTGTGTGCCGTACTTTGGACTATGCACCCATTTGCCGTACAGCACCATGGAGTCGCCCTCGGCAAGATACGGAAGCGTACCCGTGGCGGTGATCACCTCGCCCGAATCCAGAGCAAAGTCAAACACCGCGTAGCCATTTTGCTCGTTGGCATATATGATCCCCTCAACGCTGCCCTGAAGTTTCTCAAGACCGCCCATGAGATTTTTTTCATTTTCCTGCACTTTGCCCTTCTCCTTTCATAGAGTATTTCTTTCCCTCTAAATGAAGGATGGATTTTCGCCGCAAAACGAAAATCCATGCCCGTCCTTCACACCTCACTCTGACCGTTTTGCATGACGATCTCGTAAGGTATTCTTTTTCGGTTTAAGATCTCAAGCAATTCCGCCGTGGCGTATGGCTGTCGGATGACCGCCAAAAGCTTTCGACCGCCAAACAAAAAGCAAGCGTTTTTGGCTTCGTAAAGATACATTTCGATCTCACTTGCCACCTGTGCGCTGTCAACCAAAAGCACGGTACCCACTTTGTCATTTCGGAAGATCACCGCACAAAGCGCATACGAAAAGGCATACAGCCCGAACACGGCAAACACCGCTGTTAAGATCTCAAGAAATGTTTCTATCATCGCGTACATCCCCCCTATTAAAGGAGGATATGCCGCCTACTAAAAAAGTGTCAAACACCAAGCTCCGCACGAAGCACGGGTGCCAAGTCGGTCTTTTCCCAAAGGACCCCGAGATCCTCACGTCCCATATGACCGTATGCGGCAAGCTCGGAGTAAATGGGCTTGCGAAGATCAAACTTTTCAATGATCGCCGCAGGACGAAGATCCACGTGCTTTGTCACTGCCGCCGAAATACGTTCCTCGTCCACCTTGGCTGTTCCAAAGGTGTCGATGAGCACCGAAACAGGCTTTGCCACGCCGATGGCGTACGCCACCTGCACCTCGCATTTATCGGCAAGACCTGCGGCAACGATATTTTTCGCCACATAGCGAGCGGCATAGGATGCCGAGCGGTCCACCTTCGTGGGGTCCTTACCCGAAAAGGCTCCGCCGCCGTGACGGGAATAGCCGCCGTATGTATCCACAATGATCTTTCTGCCCGTCAGACCCGTGTCGCCTGCGGGACCGCCCACAACAAAGCGACCTGTGGGATTGACGTAGATCTTGGTCTCGCTGTCAAGCAACTCCATGGGGATGGTGGTATGGATAACCTCTCTGATAATATCCTCGCGAATCTGAGACAACTCCACCTCAGCACTGTGCTGAGAAGAAATAACCACCGTATCCACACGCAGGGGCTTTCCGTCCTTGTATTCCACCGTCACCTGCGTTTTGCCGTCGGGACGGAGATACGGAAGCGTTCCGTTCTTGCGCACCTCGGTAAGCTTTTTGGCAAGCGCATGCGCCAAGGAGATGGGAAGCGGCATCAGTTCCTTTGTTTCATTGCAGGCATAACCGAACATAAGCCCTTGGTCGCCTGCGCCGATATCAAATCTATCCTCAGTCTCGCCGTTCTTGGACTCAAGGGAGCGATTAACACCAAGCGCAATATCGGGCGACTGCTCATGAATGGAGTTTAAGACCGCACAGCTATCGCAGTCAAATCCGTATTTGGCACGGTCATAACCTATCTTTCTGACCGTTTCGCGCACCACCTCTTGAATGTCCACGTAACCGCTTGTGGTGATCTCTCCCATCACCATCACAAGTCCCGTGGTACAGGTGGTCTCGCACGCCACGCGGGACATGGGGTCCGCGCGCAAAAATTCATCCAGAAGCGCGTCTGAAATTTTGTCACAAATTTTATCGGGATGCCCCTCAGTCACCGATTCACTGGTAAAAAGAATTCTTTCCATGTTACGTCCTTTCTTTTTGTCATCAAGAAACAAAAATCCTTCCACCGAGGAAGGACACCGTCTCATCTCTCTGCTTTGATACTTTTTCAAATTACATTATATCACACTTTTCCCCCGTTTGCAAGACTTTTTACAAACAAAAAACTGTTGCATTCGAAAAGAAAATGTGGTAAAATAAAGAAAAACCAAAAAAGGAGTATCCATGCATAAAAAGACAGCTCATTTTTTCGGCGTGCTGGTTCATATTCTTGAATATGTGATCGCCGCCATCACCCTTATCGTTCTGATCGGTCTTGTCGGTCTTGAGGTCTACAAAATGTTTACCTTGGCTGACTATTTTAGCTCAGCAGACACATATCTTCACAATATGTTGACCATTGTGGTCGGACTTGAATTTGTCCGTATGCTGACAAAGCTGACACCCGCCAACACCATTGAGGTGCTGATCGTCGCCATTGCCCGTCAGATCATCATTCTTCATGACGATCCTCTGACCAATATTGCCTGCGTGCTCTGCATTGCGGGACTGTTTGCCATCCGCCGTTTTCTCATTTCCAAAACCGAACTGAAAATGGAGCTTTCCGACAGCGAAAACGATACATCGAACAATACATAAGTGCCAAAAAAACAAAAGGGATCCCACAACCAAGTTGCCTCGGGATCCCTTTTATATTCGCTTAATTTTCCGCAAGCAATTTTTCCACTGCCGCCAGTTTGACGCATACCGTAAGCACCTGCATGGCGATAGCCAGATCCTCATCGGAGGGATAGGTAGGCGCAATACGGATATTGCGGTCGCGCAGGTCGTTGCCGTAAGGATAGGTGGCGCCCACCGTGGTCAGCTGAACGCCTGCCTCAAGCGCAAGCGCATAGGCACGCTTAGCACAGCCGTCCATGGTGTTAAGGCTGACAAAATAACCACCCTTGGGCTTTGTCCAGCTTGCCGCCTCGCTGTCACCGATCTCTTTTTCCAAAATATCAAGAACGATCTCAAACTTCGGACGGATCAGTTCTGCCAGAACCATCATATGCTTATGAATATTCTCGGCGTTTTTAAAATATTTGACGTGACGGATCTGATTGATCTTATCATAGCCGATAGTCTGCACACCGATAATGGGCTTGATCTGTGCAAGATTTGCCTCTGACGCGGCAAAAACAGCAACGCCTGAGCCGGGGAACGAGATCTTGGATGTAGACGCGAAATAGAACACTCTGTCCTCTGTGCCAAATTTTTGACACGCCTCAAAGATATCGGCAAGTGTATCGCGGTCATCCTCATAAAGATCATGCACTGCGTACGCATTGTCCCAGAAGATACGGAAATCGGGTGCGGCGGTCTTCATGGAAGCCAGACGCATCACCGTCTCGTCCGAATAGGTGATACCCTCGGGGTTGGAATACTTGGGACAGCACCAGATGCCGCGGATACTCTCATCTGCCGCGCAAAGTGCTTCCACTGCGTCCATATCGGGACCCGTGGGGGTCATGTCCACGGTGATCATTTCAATGCCAAGAGACTCGCAAATGGCAAAATGGCGGTCGTACCCGGGAGACGGGCAGACAAATTTTATCTTTTTCTCACGGCACCACGGACGCACACTGCCTCTGACGCCGTAAAGCATAGCTCTCACCATGGCGTCATACATCAGATTCAGCGAGGAATTTCCTGCCACAAAAATGTTCTTCTCGGGGATATTCAAAAGGTCGGAAAACAGCTTCTTAGCTTCTGGCACGCCGTCAAGAAGTCCATAATTTCGGTAATCCACGCCGTTCCCCGAACGGCAATCCTCACTCTCCGAAATGCAATCCAGCATTCCCGTCAAGAGATCAAGCTGCTTATGTCCCGGCTTTCCGCGCGAGAGGTCAAGCGAAAGACCCTTGGCAAGATAGGTCTTATATTCATGCTCCAATTTTTCCTTTTCTGTGATCAGCGCCTCACGGCTCATAAGCGAATATTTCATCCAAAGCTCCTTTAACAGATCGTAATGCGGATATTATACCATAACAGTACAAAAAAAGCAAGAGGTAAATGTAAAATTTGCAAAAAATCACAATTTATTCGGTCTTTTCCCAGAATTTTTGCACGATTTCTGCAAGCGAGGAAGGATTTCCTGCATATTTCAGGTGTTCCCAGTGCTTTGGAAACAGCCTTTGATAGGTTGGCTCAGCATATCTGTCATCGATCAGCACCACGATGCCCCGATCCTCGGCACGGCGAATGACCCTGCCCGCCGCCTGTAGCACGTTGTTCATGCCGGGGTAAGTGTAAGCATAGGCAAAGCCGTTTTCGTACCGATTTTCAAAATACTCGCGCATGATATTTCTCTCGCTGGAAAATGCGGGAAGCCCCACGCCCACGATGATACTGCCGATCAAACGGCTGCCGGGGAGATCCACTCCCTCGGAAAAGCTGCCGCCAAGCACCGCAAAGCCCACGCGCATTTTGCCAGCATCCTCGGCAAAGACCGACAAAAACGCCTCCCTGTCAGCGGCATTCATCCCCCTCTTTTGCACCACCGTCTGCACCGCGGGATATTTTTTGCAAAATGCCTCGTAAACTTTTTCCAAATAACTGTAGGACGGGAAATACGCCATGTAGTTACCTGCCCTGCCCGATATCGCCGCAGCAATACAGGTTGCCGTTTTCTTATAAGAACGGTCGCGATCCGCCGAACGCGTGCTGATGCTATCCACCGCCGCCACGCAAAGATTGCTTGTCTCATAGGGGGATGCAAGCTCCAAAAACATGGAACTCTTGTCGCCACCAAGCAGATCGGCAAAATAGTCGATGGGCGCAAGCGTTGCCGAGAACAGCACCGATGCTCTTGCCTTTGAAAGACAGTCGCCCACCACCTCGGACGGATCGATACACATCAGCGAGACCGTGACATCCTCGCCCTGCTCCTCAATATAGGTAATGAATTTCTCATCATAACGTGCAAGGATGGACAGATATCTCTGCGCCTCTCTCGACAGCGTACCTACGTCATCATACAGCTCGTCCTCACGGTTTTTACGGAGCCATATCCGTGCGTGCTCAAAAAATGTCTCAAGTGCCTTGTCAAGTCCCCAAACGCGGTCACGCCCGATATCATAGCCCACGATTTTGCCATCCGATTCCGCCCTGCGATTTTCCGCGCACCGCGCCCTTGCCTCATCAAAAGAATCGAGAATGGGCGACAGCATACGGGAAAGCGTGCCGTTTTCAAGCGGCACTTTTTCATATATCTTTTTCACCTGCTGATAGGAAAACGTCGCGGTATACATCCCCCGTGCCCTGTCGGCAAGATTGTGCGCCTCATCCAACAAAAATACGTATCTGCCAAAACGCCCTTCCTCATCGAAATACCGCTTCAGATGCACCATGGGATCAAAAAGATAGTTATAGTCGCAAATGATAATATCACAAAGCTCCGAAAGATCCAATGACAGCTCGTACGCACACACCTTGTGGCGCACAGCCACCTCGCGGATAACCGCAGGGTAAAACCCGTTTTGCCCCGAAAAAAGCTCCCGTACGGCATCGCGCATACGCTCCGCGCTGTTTTGGAGCAAAGGGCAGTCCCCTATGTTGCAGTTTTTTCCGCATCCGCCGCCTATGCACATATTCTCCTTGGCACTCAGTACAATAGTCTTGAGATGCGCGCCCGCCTCGAACAATTTACCCGCGGCTCGGTACGCCTCAAGCGAGGTGCTGTTTTTGGCGGTCAGATAAAAGATCTTGTCGCAAAGCCCCGCACCAAACGCCCGTACCGCAGGATACAGTGCCGACACGGTCTTACCGATCCCCGTCGGGGCGCACACAAACAGCTTTTTTTCTTTCTTGATCGCGCTCATAGAGGCACGGATCATCTGCTCCTGCCCCTCCCTGATCTCGGGATACGGAAACGCCATCCCGTCCGCCGATGGACGTATCTTTTGTTCCCGTTCGATCACAGACTGCACGCGAAAAGCGATCAGCGACAAAAGCGAACGGGCAAACCCGTCCAGTCTCTCAAAGCTGACCTTTTGGCAAAAGGTTTTAACGTCGCCGCTTCTGCTAACCACGATCACACGGACACCAACCGATGCCGCGCCCTCACGCAAAGCCACAAGGAACCCTTGGAGCTTTGCGTAGCTTTTCCACTCGGTCTTGATCTTTGCGTCAGCATCCACCATGCGTACCACGTCCACCGTCCACGTCTTGCCGTCAAAAAACAAACCGTCCGCCTCGGCACGAAGCTCATACCGCCCCCCGTCGGCATTGATCACGCCGCACAGCGGTACATTTCGCACGTAGTCATTCGGAAAAAGCGTGCTTTGCTCCCGATAAGTAAAGAAATCCTCCGAGGGAAGCTCTCCGAGTGGACTTGCGCCGCCCACCGCCTCGCAAAGCTCATGCAAAAGAAGCTCGACCGTTTGCTCCGATATTTTGTATTTCATCCTTTATCTGCCAAGCTCCTTTCGTTGTATTTATATCCAGTATATCATGAAATCCCCTTTTCGTCAATCAAAAAGCCGTATTTTTGCAAATTTTCCATCATTTAAGGGGTTACATTTTGGTGCCAATGCGACTATAATGTTAAAAGAAACCGACGCCCTACTTTTACCCTACCGCCACCCTACCAAAAAGGAGGAACATTCATGGAACTTATTCTGATCAGTTCGAGTAAGCTGAAGATCATGCTGTCAAGCGAAGACATGGCAAAGTATTCTTTAGATGCCAAGGCCGCTGATTATGATGATACAGCCACAAGACGTGCCTTTTGGAGCATACTTGACGACGTGAAGATCCAAACAGGCTTTAATGCCGCAGGCGACCGCGTGTTTATCCAGCTCTACCCCTTAAGAGAGGGGGGCTGTGAAATGTTTGTCACAAAAATGGGGCTTCTGTGCTGCGAGGATGACCCAAAAACAAAAAAATCCTCCCGCAACGGGGCAAAAAACGGCAAAATGCTCGTTGATCGGCTCGGCACAAGCTGCGGCGGCGAGCGCGTGGAGGCGTATGTATTTGATGATTTGTCCGCACTGCTCGCCGTGTGTCGGCGATTGCATGCCAGAAAATGGCGGGGCAAAAGTGAAGCATACAAAGGGCGAGGCGGCAAATACTATCTCGTTCTCAGCGAGCGCACCGCACCGCCCGCGGGCACACTTGACCGCCTTTGCTTTATCGGCGAATACGGAAGAGTCGAAAATGCCGATACCGTGCGCCTATACATACGCGAGCACGCCACTTGTATCTGTCCCGAACGTGCTGTGCAGACACTGAGTGTGCTTTGAGTAGCCGTAGCAGAACCAAACTCATAAGCCCTACGCGGCAAATTTTTGCGTCTTTAGCCGTAGCTCGGCTTGTATAGTCTTACTTTGCTGCACCTCGCTCCGACCAAATTCGCTAAAAATTTGATCGCGTAGGCAAGAGGGAATAATCTGAACCCGCCCTTGAGCCTGAATTTTCGGTGCTTTATGGCACTTGGCTCACTTGCAAAGTCCACACTTGGCGGCGTTCGCCAAGCACCAAAATCATCAAAAAATTAAGGCTCGAGGGTCTTAGAGTTTTGAAAGAGCAAATATTGAGGATAGGCAAGGTAAATTTTCGCAGCAATATGAGGATATTGCAAGGAAATTTACTGAAGCATATACCAATATTTGCCTTTCAAAACCGAGTTCG
>JAZNDA010000009.1:0-3446 GCA_045587785.1 Eubacteriales bacterium
TTCCTCGGTATCGGGCGAGAGCCCCAGTGCCGCCAGCTCTGCCTCGGCGTAGGCATTGAGGCGAAAAGGGTCGTTTAGATCAAAGGTTGGCACCGTTGCCATGGCGAGCACCGCCCCCGTATTCACGTTCATCACAATGCCGCACGCGCGGTTGAGTGCCCCCGAATCCAAAACCGCATTTTCCAGTTGCTCCTCCAGCACCGCCTGCACGTAGCAATCGATGGTGGTGGTGATATTCGCACCGTCCGTGGCGGGGACGTAGTCCTTATACGAAATGGGAAGCTCGTTGCCCCTTGAATCTCGCGCCGTCACATAGTAGCCGTCCGTGCCGCCGAGCAGCTCATTGTACTGATACTCAAGTCCGTAAAGCCCCACACCGTCGGTGCTTGTGAAGCCTATAACGTGCGAGGCAAGAGTTCCGTATGGGTAATACCGCTTGCTTGTCGCCTCCAGGAAAACAAGACCGATCATATTTTTCTCAAGGATCCATTTGCGCAAAGCCTCGGCTGTTTGCTCATCAACGTCACGCACGACCGTCTCGTCCAGCCTTCCGCTTTTTTGCGTCCTTTTATATATCTTATCATAGTCTATGCCGAGCAATTCGGATAGCCCCGCGGCAATTTCTACCGAAATACTGTCACTCTTTTTGCCGTCAAGTACCTTTTGCGCGCCCGAAATGGCAGACGGCGACAAAAAAACGCGATAGGAAGTCACGTTGGTTGCCAGCACGTTGCCGTTTCTGTCATAGATCTCTCCGCGCTCCGCCCCCGTGGGTGAGCGCGTAGTCATTTGCTCAATCACCTTATCCTGGTAAGCCTCAAAATCCACTGTCTGAATGACGGCAATACGTACCAGAAGTAAGGCAAATATAAGCAGCAAAATACCAAAAAGTACCGCCGCTCGTTTTAAAAATCCGCTATTCACTCCGCCTGCCATATACACTCCTCTTGACAAACAAAACGAACGGTGAGGCGATACGGAGACTTTGGCAAATGGGCCGTTGCCAAAGGATCCGCTGCCGCAGGCTCACAAAGAACCACGGCACGCTGCACCGTTCTTCAAAAATGAGTTGTTTTCCTGTCAATGAAATGTATTCGCTAAAGTTCCGTTGTATGTCTGAAAACGGGAGAAATTTAACCTTTCATCAAATTCTCGTTTTCCTGAGCCTCCGCAACGTCATGAACCTCGACCTCTACATTACGGGATGCATATTCCGCCTCGGCATCGGGACCGACAAAAGCGGAAACACCGCCAATCACAAACACAAGCGAAAGTGCCGCCGCAGCCATACCCGTCATAGCGCGCTTTCTCGCGCCGTTCATCTCCGAGAAGAATTCGCAAACACCGCCAATCACATTGTCCTTAAACTGTGCAAACGCGGACTTTTGAACAGTAGGTATTCTTCTCTCCGCAGATGCTTTGCTCGCAGCACTGATTTTATCAACCATTCTGCGATTGACCAGCACCTTGTCCGGAGCCTCATTTTGCTGTGTCTTATGAAGAGTGTAGTAATTCACAGCATCAAAGGTATCGTGACACTTGTTGAAATATGCCAGATAATCCTCTGTCGTCATGTATTTTTCGCCGCGACGATAACCGCTTGCAGCATCCCCCGAGGCAGAAGAGATTCTGTATGCATCGGGTGCCATGGCTCTTGCGTGAGCATCCTTGCGCTCCTGCTCGATGGCTTCATTATCCTGATAAACGTAGGCACCGCGCTCCGCATATCTGCGTTGCATTTCCTTGACGAACATTCTGTAGTTTTCATCAACTACGATGTTCGGACGATTTTCATACAACATACTGGTGCCTCCTTAATTTTCTGTAATTTTTTCCGCCACCCTAAGCTTTGCGCTGTGCGACCTCGAATTGTCTGCCAGCTCCTCTTTGCTCGGAAGGATCGGTTTATGTGTAATAATTTTAAGCTTCGGCTTGTTTCCGCACACGCACACAGGAAAATTCCTCGGACACGTGCACCCTTTTGCCGCCGCCGCAAAAGCTTGCTTGACCAGCCGATCCTCAAGCGAATGGAAAGTGAGGATGGCGATTCTCCCGCCCTCATCCAACAGTTTGACTGCGGAATCAATGGCGGGAGCTATAACATTTAGCTCCTTGTTCACCTCGATGCGAATCGCTTGAAAACTTCTTTTCGCGGGATGCGACCCACCTTCTCGCGCCGCCGCGGGAATCGCACGACTGATAACGTGAACAAGCTCGCCCGTCGTATTTATTGGTGATGTTGCACGCGCTTCCACGATATTTCTGGCAATACGCCCCGAAAACCGTTCCTCGCCGTACTCATACAATATCCGTTTGATCTCTGCCTCGGAATATTCGTTGACCACGCGCCATGCGTCAAGCTCATTACGCTTGTCCATGCGCATGTCAAGCGGTGCGTCCGACATATAGGAAAAACCTCTTTCTGCCGTGTCAAGCTGGTACGATGACACGCCAAGATCCAGAAGAAGTCCGTCTATTTTGGAAATACCAAGTCTCTCGCACACCGATGCAAGATTTGAAAAATTTTCTCTGACCAAGGTCACCCTGTCCCCATAGACCGAAAGACGCTTGCCCGCCGCCTTGATAGCGTCGGCATCTTGGTCAATGGCGATCAGCCTGCCGCCCTTTGTCAAATGGGAAGCAATCATGTAGGAGTGTCCGCCGCCGCCCGCCGTGCCGTCCACGTATATACCATCGGGCTTTATGTTCAGCGCGTCTATGCACTCCCCCAGCATGACCGAATAATGGGAGAACGAAATACCCTCTGCCATAGCTTACAGACCGCACGCCTCAAGTGCCTCGCGGATAGCCGCCTGGTCCTCTTGCTCGACCGTTGCCACATAAAGCTCCTCTGCCCAGACCTCTGCATAATCGCCACAACCGACGATCACCGCATTTTTGACGATCTGCGCATGTTCAAGGAGACCCTGCGGAAGCAAAATACGTCCTTGGGCATCGGGCGTAACCTTTGCCGCGTTTCTGTGAAGAAAACGAAGCGTCTCCTCCGAAGTCTTTCTGGGAAGCGCCTTAATGGGAGCAATAAAATTTTCCCATTCGTTCATCGACATCATTTTGATGTAATTGTCACGAATACTTCTGAAAACCATAAAATCAGAGCCAAGCTCGTCCCTATACTTTGCGGGAATAAACATTCTGTTCTTGGCATCCACGGAGTGGTTGAACTCACCGAAAAGCATGCTTGCAAGGCTCCTTTCTTTGGAATTTCCCCTTTCAGGGTCGAATTTGGCACCACTTTAAAACATTTCGCACCACATTCCACCACTTTGGTAAGCTCATTATACACCATATCTACCAAAAATGCAATAGGTAAATCGAAATTTTTTTCATTTTTTTCAAAAATTTTATTCTGCAACACTCAAAATTTACATATACTTACTAATTATACTTAATTATACATTTTTGGAATATTTTGTAATTAAAAAACA
>JAZNDA010000010.1:0-3794 GCA_045587785.1 Eubacteriales bacterium
TTAAAATGCAAGTAGATGCTCCCGCGCGCTGGTCGCCCGAAAATCCCAATCTTTATACTCTTGATGTTTCCTTGGAGCAAAACGGCAAAGAGAGCGACCGCGTGACCTTTTCGGTGGGATTTCGTGATATTGAATGGGTAGAAAACAGCGGTATGCATCTTGACGGCAAGCCCTATCGCATCAAGGGCATCTGCGCCCATCAGGATCACGCGGGACTTGGCGCGGCGGTCTACGAGGACGTGGAGGAATACCGAATACTACGCTTGAAATCGCTTGGTGCCAATGCTTACCGTTGCGCTCACCACGCGCCGAGCGAGAGTTTACTTGACATCTGCGACCGCTTAGGTGTGCTTGTAATGGTGGAAAACCGCCATTTCGACGTCAGTGAGGACACCTTGGCGCAACTGGACGCTCTTGTAAATCTTTCGAGAAATCATCCATGTGTCTTTATGTACTGTATGTTTAACGAAGAGCCATGGCAGGCTGAAGCGCGGGGCAAGCGCATCGTTGCAAAACTCAGAGAAAGAGTGCTGTCGCTTGACGGCACAAGGGCGGTTACCGCGGCGCAGAATGGCGGCGTATTGCTCCGTCACAACGCATCCGAGGCTCTTGACGTAATAGGAATGAATTACAATCTTGACGCTTATGAGTCTTGCCATACCCTATTGCCCCAAAAGGTAATTCTCGGCACCGAAAACAGTCCCACCTTTGCCACTCGCGGAGTGTATAAGACCGACAGAGAAAGACAGATCTTTGCCGATGACGGAAGCGAATACCCTGCTGATTTCTCCCAACCCTTGAACGAGACTATGGCGACGGTTGAAAAATATCCCTTCGTCGCCGGATGCTTCGTATGGAGTGGTTTTGACCACGGCGGCGAGCCAAATCCCTTTGAATACCCCAGCGTTTCCTCTCATTGGGGATTTCTTGACAGATGCGGATTTGACAAAAATATCGCCAATTGGCTGAGAGCATATTATCTTGACGAGCCTTTTTTGCGCCTTGCCACCTTTGCCGATGCGCCCGACGTGGGGGAACGGCGAGTTATTGCCTATACCAATGCCGACGAGGGCGAGCTTTTTGCGGACGGCATTTCTTTCGGCAAAAAGAAGGCTGAAAACAGAATTTTGACGTGGGATGTCCCCGCGGGCTGTAAAGAATTGCTTGTAATTGCCCAAAAGGACGGCAATATTATCAGAGACAACCACAAAAATCCCGGTCAAAAATCAAAATTGTGCGTCACTGACGTTTCAAGAGGCAAAAAAGTGCGAATTTTGAATATCTGCGTTACCGATGAAGACGGAAATGCTATACTGTCCGAAAACGGCACTCTTTATATTGACGGCGAAATTCTCGGTGTCGGCAACGGCGACCCTAACGGGCATCACAATGATAAAGCAAATGAAATCAATCTCTTTAACGGTATGGCTCAGTTAATCGTTCCAAAATATCGTGAAATTACAATCTCTTACGATAGACTTGAACCCGTTGTCATCAAGGAGTCATTATGAAAAAAGTTACAGTAAAAATCAATATTGACGAGAAAATAGGAACTATCTCACCGTATATTTACGGTCATTTTGCCGAACATATCGGCGGTGTAATATATGACGGTGTTTGGGTCGGCAATAACTCTTCAATCCCTAATATCCGTGGGCTTAGACTTGATATTGTGGAAAAGCTAAAGCGCATCTCACCGCCCATCATCCGTTGGCCCGGCGGTTGCTTTGCCGAATGCTACGATTGGCGTGACGGTGTGGGAAAAGACCGTCCCGTACGTCCATCTTGGTGGACGAGGGATGACGGACTTTACGAAAGTAACGAATTCGGCACGCACGAATTTATGGATTTTTGCGCTCTCGTGGGAGCAGAGCCGTATCTTGCAGTCAACGTAACCTCCGAAACACCTATGGATGCAAGAAATTGGATAGATTACTGCAATTCCCCCACGGGTACGACACGGCTTGCTTCTGAACGCGAGAACAACGGTTCGAAAGAGCCATTTGACGTAAAATTCATCGGTGTTGGCAATGAAAACTGGGGAGGCGGTGGCACTATGTGCGCCGAGCAGTATGCTTGGGAGTACCGCAAATACGCCACAGTGTTGCGAAATATCGCTCCAAACGCGAAGCTTATAGCGGGTGGCGCAAACTTTCACAGCATCAATTGGACGAAAACATTCCTTGAATGTATAAAGGAGGGCTACGGTACTCCCGTTCAAATAGATGGCATCTCATTCCACTACTATTTTTCGGGCGGTGATGACGCAAGCTTTGACGAGGAGGGCTGGAACTCGCTGATCTTAAGTGCCAAAAAGACAGAGGATCATATCAAGGAGCTTGTAGATCTTCTTTGCGAACACGGTCGATTGGGTCAGATAAAGCTATATCTTGACGAATGGGGCGCAATGTATGGCAGTGGTGTCAATGCAAAGGAGAAGAATCAGCTTTTCCGTCAGCAGGTAACTATGCGTGATGCGGTAGCCTCGGCTATGACCTTGAATCTTTTTAACAAATATTGCTATGCAATCGAAATGGCTAATATTGCTCAGCTTGCTAACTGTCTTTCTTCGCTGTTCCTGACCGATGGCGACAACTGCATAGAAACACCCATATATCACGTCTTTGATATGTACAAGGATCATATGGGTGCGGAATCGCTAATGACAGAATCAAGTGATAGCGACATTTCGGTCTCTGCCTCTTATAGAAACGGTCATTTACTATTAACATTGGCAAATCTTTCTTATTGCGAAGACAAAGAGATAACATTTGATATTGGACAATTCAATGGGAAATCCGCAAAATGTATTTGCCTCGCTTCTGATAATCTTAACGCCTGCAATGATTTTTCTTCGCCATACAGAGTCACCCCTACTGAAAGCGACATTGGTTTATCAGAAAGCATCACAATTCCCAAGGGTGCGGTAATGGCAATATCTATATAAAGCGAAGGAGTTAGGCAACTATGAAAATAATCGCCGACACACATACCCATACCGTCGCCTCCGAGCACGCTTATTCTACGGTTATGGAAAACATTACCGCCGCAAAAGCAAAAGGTCTCCATTTTATTGCGCTGACCGACCACACAGGAAAAATGGTCGGCGCACCAAGTGACACGTATTTTGCGTGTCTCAGAGTTGGTCTTCCCGATGAATATGACGGTGTTTATATCCTACGCGGTTGTGAGGTCAATATTTTAGATGAAAACGGCACTCTTGATCTTCCCTCCCCGCTGCTCGATAAGCTTGAGTGGGTGATCGCCTCGGTCCACGGCATTCTCACCCCACCTATGACCGTTGAGCAAAGCACAAAAATGTGGTTAAATGTAGCTCAAAACCCACATGTAGACGTAATAGGTCACTGCGGCGACGAAAACTACCGCTTTGATTACGAGCGCGTTATCCCCGAGTTTGCCAAATACGGAAAAATTGTCGAAATTAATGCCGCTTCTTACCGCTCACGTCCGTCCAGTATTAATAATTGCGTGGAGATAGCAAGACTTTGTGCAAAATACGGCGTGCCGTTAGTCCTTTCCTCCGATGCTCACTTTGCCGGAAACGTGGGTGAGGTATCAGATGCGATGCGCATTGTCACCGAAGCAGGTATTCCCAATGAGCTGATTCTCAATGCCAATGCCACACGCTTTGCAAACCTTATTTCTCAAATGACAAATAGAACTTTTGATGTATAAATCATTAATTAGCACCGCCGAAATCCCGGCGGAGTCCGTTTTTTATTAATGATACTATCGCAAATCATCCTGGACAACACAACCGCCGCAGAACAGAT
>JAZNDA010000011.1:0-2009 GCA_045587785.1 Eubacteriales bacterium
GAAGAATCGACGATCTCGGAAGAGTTGTGATTCCCAAAGAAATCAGAAGAACCATGAGAATCAGAGAGGGTGACCCGACGCTGACAACATTGACAGCGGAGAGCCGATTTATCTTCGCAATGCTCGATTTGTCAAAAAGGATGGGATTAAACTGTGAAAAATGACGGGAAAATCCTTCCGGAAAATCCCAGACCGTGAGTATACGAAAGGGTGCCAAAAAACATGCACAAACAGGCTGAAATCCTTGATACATAAGGCTTTTAGAGCGATTAGACTATGAAAAAACGATGTCAATGATTTCTGTGAAGGCGAATTTTATCGGCAGCTTAAACAAAAAATGAGGAGTTTTCGCAAAAGTTGCGAAGGACTCCTCATTTTTGCTTAAATCAGGTTGCTTGGGATAAAGCAGTTTTTTTCATCGATCGGAATAGGCTCTTCGCACATACATACGATCCCTCCGCTTCCGCGATCAAGCTCAGCCTTATCAAGAACCGAGTATTTTTTAACCTCTCGTTTGTCGGGGGCGGCGGATTTTTTGATTTCCAACGGATGAATGATATTATTTTCCTCTACAAACACGTCGATCTCTTTTGCGTTTGAGTCACGGTAGTAGGTAAGGTTCGCTTTGCTTTTTGCATAGGCATAGTTTTTGACAAGCTCCATAATTACGTAATTCTCATAGAAATGTCCGCTTGCCGCGCCCCCACGAAGAACGTCCGGTGTCAGCCACATCGAAAGATAGGCGCAAAGCCCTGTGTCGCAAAAATACAATTTCGGAGTTTTAGAGAGTCGCTTCAAAGCATTGTTGGAATATGGCTGAAGCAGGTAAACGATATGCAAGCCCTCCAAAATACGCAACCACTCCTTTGCGGTTGGTTGAGAGATGTCTGCGGACTCGGCAAGGGTCGCATAATTGACCTGCTCGGAAACAAGTGCCGCACAGCCAAGAAGGAATTTTCTGAAGCGCACTGCATCCGTGATGCCTCCTGCTTCTGCTACGTCTCGCATAAGATACGTGTCAACGTAAGAATTAAAATACTCTCCCCGAAGCTCTTCGTCAACACCCCATACCTGTGGCATGCCGCCCTCCCAGATATGCTCAAACACCTTTTTTACGTCATTCCTTGAAACACGCTGCTGTCTTGCTTGCAGGGTGGTGAGTGAAAAGTCAAGCGCCTCGTCGAAGACAAGTCCGTTCTTCTCTCGTTGCGAAAGGCTGTAAAGCTCAAGGATCCCAATTCTGCCCGCAAGAGTTTCACGCACCTTTTTCATCATTCCGTACTGCTGTGAGCCGGTCAGCCAGATCAGTCCTTTTTCGTCGGTCTCGTCGCAAATGATCTTGATCTGCTCGAAAAGCTCGGGGGCTTTTTGAACCTCGTCTATCAGGATGGGGGGCTTATAGGTTTGAAAGAACAGAACGGGATCGCTTTTCGCAAGATCTCTTGCCATAGCGTTGTCCAAGGATACGTAGGTTCTGCTCGTTCCTTCGGCTAAGTGCTTCAGCATCGTTGTTTTACCGACCTGACGAGCTCCCGTTACCAGAACTGCTTTGAAAAAACCGCTCATTTTTAAAAATTTGCGTTCAAGCTCACGTGTAATATATGCCATAGCGCCTCCTTGAAATTACGAAAATCTAAAGTGTGATTTATTTTATCATACTTTGTTCTGTTTGTCAAGATATAAGGCAGAAAAACTTTTCTGAAACCTCTTGCAAATTGCGCGAAAACGATATATAATATATAGCGTAATACCGCTATATAATTGATAGCGCAATTCCGCTACTTGTCGGAGGTGATTTTTTGTGTTAAAAAATGATTATATGACCATAGCCGAAGCCTCTGAAAAATGGGGTATATCACAGCGTCAGGTACAGCACTTGTGTACCCTTGGCTCTGTGGAGGGCGCAGTCAAATTCGGTCGCGCCTGGATGATACCAATGAATGCGAGCAAGCCTATCGATGGCAGAACAAAGGAAGCGAGAAAAGAGCATGAAGCGGATATGCCTCTGC
>JAZNDA010000012.1:0-8477 GCA_045587785.1 Eubacteriales bacterium
CATGGCACACTCGCCGTTTTGTTAATCTAACTCCTTTTTGCCTGTATACAGCTCGTAATATCTTCCGCCAAGTGCCAAGAGATCCTCATGCGTGCCGCGTTCGATGATCTCGCCCTTCTCCAGCACCATGATGGCATTGGCGTTTCGTACCGTGGACAGCCGATGCGCGATCACAAAGGTGGTTCGGTCTTTCATCAGTCTGTCCATGCCGCGCTCGATATGCCGCTCGGTTCTGGTATCCACCGAGCTTGTCGCCTCGTCAAGCACCAGTATCGGTGCCCTCGAAAGTGCCGCGCGCGCAATGTTGAGAAGCTGGCGCTGTCCTTGCGACAGATTGGCACCGTCGCCCTCCAGCATGGTATCATACCCCTTCTCCAGCCTCATGATAAAGCTGTGCGCCGAGGCGGTCTTGGCGGCGGCGATCACTTCCTCATCGGTGGCATGGGGCCGCCCGTAACGGATATTCTCCATCACCGTGCCCGTAAACAGGTGCGTATCCTGAAGCACCATGGCAATATTCTCTCGGAGCGTCTTGCGGCGATAGGATCTAATATCTCTGCCATCGATTGTGATCCTACCCTCGTTGATATCATAAAAGCGGTTCAGTAGATTGGTAATGGTGGTCTTGCCCGCACCCGTGGAGCCCACAAACGCGATCTTCTGTCCTGCGTGCGCATACAGCGAAATATTCTTCAACACCACCTTTTCGGGCGTATAGCCAAAGGTGACGTTTTCCAGCACCACCTCACCGCGAATGTCGGACGCATCCACCGCGCCCTCCACGTCCGCCGCCTCGGGCTCGCGATCCATCAGCGAAAATACCCTCTCCGCGCCCGCGAGTGCGGAAAATATGGTGCTCATCTGCTGGGAGATCATGTCGATGGGACGGGAAAACTGTCTGGAATAGTTAACAAACACCGCAAGACCGCCTGGATCAAAATGCCCCGCCAAACACAAGAGTCCGCCCACGCCTGCCGTCACGGAATAGTTGATCTGGCTGGTATTGCCCAGAATGGGACCCATGATACCGCCGTAAAACTGCGCACGGAACTGCTTTTCACGCATGTCGCCGTTGAGAAGCGAAAATTCCTCCACACTGACGTCCTCATGGTTAAACACCTTGATCACCTTCTGTCCCGTCACCGACTCCTCAATATAGCCGTTGATGGCACCCAGTGCCGCCTGCTGACCCACGTAATATTTGCTCGCGCGCTTGCCGATAAAGCCGCCAAGACGGATAAACAGCGGCACAAAACACACCGTGATCAGCGTCAGCCAGATATTGGTGCTCACCATCATAACAAAGGTGCCCGTCAGCGTGATCAAACCCGATATCATGTTGATCACGGTATGATTGAGCATCATGTCAATATTGTCAATATCGTTGGTAAAGCGGCTCATCACCTCGCCGTGGCTGTCCGCGTCAAACACCGAGAGCGGAAGCCCCTGCACCTTGTCAAACAGATCACCGCGAAGCTTTTCAATGGAAGAAAGCGACACCGACAGCATCAGGCGCGCCTGCAGATAAGAGGCACTCACACCGATGAGATATACGCCTCCCACCACCATCAGCACCACCGCCAGATATTTCATGGGTGAATCAAAGTGAATACCAAACACAACGGGATCGCCCACGCCCACAAGCGCGTTGAGGATAGGCCGCAGGATATACGCGCCCACAAGGCTTGATACCGTGCTCAGAATCATGCACAGCACCACAAGTGCCAGTTTGAGCTTGTGAGGAGCTAAGTAAGAAAACAGCCGCCCAAGGGTCGCTTTGGTGTTTTTGGGCTTGCCTCCCATTTTGCCGCGCGGACCCATCGGACCCCTCGGTCCATGCACGGGCATCTCGCGCTTGCCGCCTTTTGACTTGGCGTTATACTGCTTTTGCAGCTCATTAAGCGTTCTGGCTGCCATATTTGTCCGCCTCCCCTCTGTCGGTTTGTGAATCGTAAATTTCGCGGTATTCCACGTTGTCCGAAAGAAGCTGTTCGTGAGTACCCACGCCCGTGATCCTGCCCTCGTTCATGACCACGATCTTGTCGGCATCCTTGACAGAGCCGATACGCTGGGCAATGATGATCTTGGTGGAGCCTTTCAGCTCCCCTGCAAACGCTTCACGGATGCGCTTTTCGGTGGCGGTATCCACCGCACTGGTGGAATCGTCAAGAATAAGGATCTTGGGCTTTTTGAGAAGGGCGCGCGCAATACAAAGCCTTTGCTTTTGTCCGCCCGACACGTTGGTGCCGCCCTGCTCAAGCAGGGTATGGTAGCCATCGGGAAAGCTTCGGACAAAGCCGTCCGCCTCTGCCGCCCTTGCCGCCGCAAACACCGCCTCATCGTCGGCATCGTCACTTCCAAAGCGCAGATTGTGCATGATACTGCCCGAAAACAGCACGTTTTTCTGCAAGACCATGCCCACGCCCTCTCTGAGATTGTGAAGTGTATAGTCCTTGACGTTGACGCCGTCCACCAGCACCTCGCCCTCGTCGGCGTCATACAGTCTGGAAATTAACGAGACCAATGTGGTCTTGCCGCATCCCGTTGAGCCGATAATGCCTACCGTCTCTCCCGCCTCGATCTTGAGATCAATGCCGTCAAGCACCTTGCCGTCACTGTTTTTGTAGTAACGGAAGGACACGTTTCGAAATTCCACGCTTCCCTCCCCCACACAAAGCGAAGCATCGGCATGCTCACTGTCAGCAACGTCGATCTTTTCGTCCAGCACCTGGGCAATTCTTTTGCCCGATGCCATGGCACGCGAAAAGCTGACAAACAGCATGGTCACCATCATCAGTGAGCTTAAAATTTGCGTAATATAAGTAACAAACGCCGTAAGATCGCCCGTTGACATGCGCCCTTCATACAGCATTTCGCCGCCCAGACGGTACACCGCGATGGCGGTGGCGTTCATGATAAGCGTCATCACGGGCGACATCAAAATCATGATCTTCATGGCGTCGCCGCTCGCCTTTTTCAGATTGCCGTTGGCAGCGGCAAATTTCTCTTTTTCGTGCTCCTCACGCACAAAGGACTTGACCACGCGAATATTGGTCAGATTTTCGCCCACCACCGAATTGAGACCGTCGATCTTGGTCTGCATTCTGGAAAAACGGGGAAAGCCCCTCAAAATAATAAAAGCAATGGCAACAAGCATCAGCGGCACCGACACCGCCAGCACCACCGAAAGCTCGGGATTGAGAGCAATCGCCATAATGAGAGCACCCACCATGATGCCGGGAGCACGGAAGAACATGCGAAGCATCATGTTGACGAAATTCTGAAGCTGCGTGATATCGTTGGTCAGCCTTGTGACAAGCGAGCCGGTGCTGAATTTATCGATGTTGGCAAAAGAAAATCCTTGAATTTTTTTATAAACGTCGCCTCTGAGATCGGTGGCAAAATTGACCGATGCCTTGGCACCGAAATACGCGCCGCCTACACCGCCGATCATCATAAGGATCGCGGTCAGTATCATACCTGCCATGATCGCCGCAATGAAGCCGTTGTTGCCGCAAAGCTCATACAGCGCGCGAATGATCGCGGGCACCTGTGCCTTCTCTTCCCCCGAATACACACCAAAATCGATGATATATGAGAGAAGCTTGGGCATCATCACCTCGCCCACCACCTCCACGATCATACAAAGAGGTCCCAAAATAAAATACCCAAGATAGGGCTTGATATAAGGAAACCAACGTTTCAATGCAATCCCTCCTTCAAATTTTCCTGCATGCGCTCAAGAAACCCAAGAAGCGTCAAGAGCTCCTCATCCGAGAAGCCTTCCATCATCTTCGCATCGATACCCGAAAACTTTTGCTCCGATACGCGTATGATCTCCTTGCCCTTCTCGGTCAGCGTAACCGTATTTTCCCTTTGGTCATCCTCAGTGGGCGTTTTTTCGATAAAACCGCCGTTTTGTAGCTTTTTGAGTGTGACCGCAAGCGCCGCAGGGCTGATCTCAAGCTCCGACGCCAATGTCTTTTGCGCCACCGAACCGCCCATGTGCGCCGTGCGCATCAGCACAAAATGCTGACTTCGGTGAACGCCGAGCGTGTCAGCAAAACGCTCCACCTGTTTTCTGTGAAGTCTGTCGGTGTGAATAAACATGCGGCAAACCTGTCTTATCCGTTGTTCTCTGTCAAGCTCTTGCATATCTGCCTCCATATATTTAACATGTTAATCGTTAACGCGTTAATTGTATCACATCTCTCCTTTTTTGTCAATAGAAAAATCAAAAAACGGGCGCCCGTTGGGCGCCCAAATTGTGACAAAATCAATTTTCGGGAGCTATACAATCAATATGGTAACGAACCAATATCTCAAAGATCTCTCCCTTCGCAGGGGCTTTCTCGTTTGTGGGGGACAGGAAGGTGGCGTACATTTTGTTGTCTTTAGCCGCCGCTCTTGCCGCCACGTACACAAGGCGCGGAACGATCGATTCGTTGATGACCTCAAAGCCTGCCTCAGCAAACACACCGCTACTCTCGCTGCTGTAACGGAAACCGCGGTTTTCAGAATTGAGAAGATAATTCGTCTCCTTCTCCACAGGCATGGGTATGGTTACGGAACCGGTCTCATTGCCGTTTTCATCAAACGATGCAACCTTCTCGCAAACCAGCTCACCGTTCTCCGTCTCACGCACCATCGTGAACATCTGGAAATAGAAATCGTCGAATTCATAGCCGTCACCCAGCCACTCGGCGGATTGCTTGTTTTCTACACCGCTGGAATCAAACACAAAGTTCTGAGAGTGAAGTATCATGGGGTCTCCATAGGAATCGGACGTGCTGGTTCCCCACGCGTACATGGTCGCCGTCTGGTTGAACTCCGCAGAAGTACCGGGCACTACGTAACCCTCGGTTCTGCCATAGGTGTCGATCTTGTCGCCATCAACAAGCAGCTCCACACTCTCCAGTCTCTCGTCGCCGTGGAATCCACCCACAAAATCAGCCGCCAAGTCACCTGAAACAAGCTTCTTTGCCTCCTCGGTCAGCGTGGTAGCGCCCACGTTCTTTTGCTTCATCGCCAGCGAGATCTCACCTTCCGTCAAAACGGGAAGCACGTCGGTGGCAAGCACCGCCGTGTCGGTCACGTCGTTCACCTTGACCAGCTGTGCGCTCTTGATGCGGTAATTGGAAATATTGGTCGTGCTGTTCGAACCGTAGCTATTACGGGTGTCGTTGTACTCATACTGCATCCTATAGCGCACGTAATAGTCACCCGACGGGTCGGACGTCTGCACGTAGAAATTGACGGAATTATAGCGGTCAGCACTGCCTGCAAGCACCTCAATAAGCAGCGAGCCATTTCTGTTAAGCAACTGCGACAGATTGTCCTCCTTGATCAGCACAGCTTCTGTGCCGTGATTGGCAAACGTGATATCGTGCTGTTTCTTTTCCACGTCCTTTGCCGTAAGCATGCTGTTTTCGCCCGACTTGCACGTAGCACTCGCCGCGGATTCGCCGTCAATCAAAAGCTCCACCTCACACTCCGCGCCAAGGGACTCTGCCAAAATGCTGATCTCACCGCCGAAATAGCCCGAAAGAGACAAGGTATCGCCCGCGTAAATCATATAGCCGCGAAGACCGCAAAGCTTGCAAATGCTAAGATCAGCATCGGCAACAGCTTGATAGGTCTCCTCAAAATCATGTCCGCCCTTAAGCACAGTGTGCTCCTCATAGCCGCACAGCTCACAGATCTTGTCCTCATAGCCGTCCTCATAACAAGAAGCAAGCTCGGTCATACTTACCGTCATCTTCTCATGTGTACAAGCGGTGGTTCCGTTGACAGGCACCTCACCGCCGCAGGATGCAAGCACCATCAAAAGCACCATCAAAAGCGTACAAATCAGTCCAACTCTTTTCTTCATGGTGTTCTCCTCTTTTTTGAATGTTATGTTTTTTAACCGTCACTTGATCTTTCTGCCCTCAAGATAGTACCGCTTATCCTCGGCATGCCCCATGGAAAAGGTCTTTCTCGGAAGTGCACCGTCACACATGACCGCCTTGAAAAGCTGATTCTTCTGCATACCCTCAAACAAAAATCCGATGGCATCCTCTCGCGCCGACAGCTTTCTGGTAGCCTCGATGCCGTGTATGTAGTCCACCGACGCCTCTTTATGCGTCCCAAGATAGCCGTCGATAAAATCGCCCAGCGTGCCTACCGTCAGCTGACTGATGGGGTGCTTTGCCACAAGCTCCTTATCGTCAAACGCGCCCACGCAAGTGATCTTTTGCGCCTCCGCATTACCCCCGAGCGTATCGAGATAGGCTTCAAGCTCGCTCATGACCTCTCTTGGCGAAACGCCGAACATCACGCGATAGATCGGCTCAAACTCAAGGGCGTCATCGTGAAGATTGACCAGCTCCACCAGCGCATAGCGCGCGGGATGCGTTTTTGCCGCCTCGGCGCCGATGCTCGCCTTGACCTCCTCATACGCCGCCTTGGCGGACGCCAAAGAGTGATTGCCGTCACCCACCGCAAATACCAGCGGCGGCACGTCCAAGCCGTAACGCTCGTGCACAAATTCGGGGGCAGACAGCGCCGCAAGCGCTTTATCCACACGGCAGAGCTGTTCGCCCTCAACAAACCATGCCGAAACGTGTCCGCCACCCAGCATCAGATCAAAATCGTACGCCGCTCTGAGCTCATCCTTGCAAGCGGCAAACGGTTCGATCACCGTTCTCTCTACGTCATCGATCAAAATCATCACGTGTGGCAGCTCGATCGCCGCATCCCGTCTGATGGCAACGCGCGGCGGAATACGCTCCGCCACCGTGCCCTCGGTGGCGCGCACGGGAGAGGTCGCACCCCTCTTGTAATCGTACGCTTCAAGGTCGATCTTTCCGATCAGACCCCGTCTGACTTTGCCGTCCGACTGCACTCTTTCAAGATAGATCATGCACCCCTTGTGCTCACACAGAACGCCGTCAAGATACTCGCGCATGGTGCTATTGATGATCGGCACGCGAGCCTCGGTCTGTTCAAGATACGCCTCGGGCAGGATCATTCTGAGGGTCGAGGGGCTGTTACCTACGATCTCCCCAGCCTTCTGCCAATATTCGGGCTCACTGGTAAACTGGTCACACGCCACGCACGCCCATGCCTCGCCCTTTATCTTTTTAAAATCCGGCAGAAGAATATCCGCCGCGGAAAAACAAGTATTCACAATAACACACCTCCATGATTTGTCCTTTTCATTTTATCACACATTGGTCCGCATTGCAACAGAAAACCAAAAATTTGCAAGCAAAAGTTTTATACTACGAATAAAAAGACACGGCGCATCTGCAATCACGCAGATGCGCCCATTTTGTCTTTTGGTTATCTTTCGCTGATCTTGATGTTGACGGGCAGGATCTTTGCCTGCTCATACACGATCTCGTTGATCTGCGCAAGCTGGGTGGGAAGCAATCCCTCGCCGTCGGTCTTGACCACCACGGTGGCACTGTCGCCGTTGATCACAGCCACGCAAGCCTCAAAGCCCTTGCCCATGACCAGCGTTTCGATGTTGCTCTCCATCGTCATTTCCAGTGCCAGACGGTTGATGTCGCCAAGTGCCTGGGTTTTGACCGCCTCGTCGGCAGTGGCGCTGTCCACCACAGACTGAAGTACCTCCAGTGCCTCGTCGCGCGAGCGTTTGCGGCTGACCTGCATGGTGGCAAAATACTCGTCGGCACCCGTAGCGTCCGATGCGTCACTGCCCGTGCCAAGCGAGTCGGACGCACCGCCTGCGGGATCGTCGTAGCCGTCATAGCCACCGTCATTTTCTGCAAACAGCATCCAGTTGGCAAATACCGCCGCACCAATCAAAATCACCGCGCAAGCGATCACGATGCCCCTCTTGCCGATTTTTCCCACAAATCCTCTGACGGGTGTATCGTTGTCTCTTTCAATTACCATGTAACTTTCCTCCTATGCTTTTCTTTACCACATATATATGGTACAACCGCTCTGTATATTCCTTTTTTACGAGGTTATATAAATTTTATTTGCACCAATGCCAAGGGCCGCTGAGAGAAGCTCGGTCAGTGCCGCCCGCGTAGCGGCATCCTCGCCGCCGTCGCACACGATGCCCACCCCCAAAAGCTTTGGAGGCAATATATTTTGCACCACCGCCTGCTTATTACTGCCGCTCCCGATGCTCACACAGTCACCGTCGGCATCCTTGGCGTAAACGTACTCATACCCGCCCTCAAGGCTGACAAGCACCGTCACCTTGCCAACGCCGCTGACGCGCGAACAAAGCGCCTCGATCTCTGCAGTCAGCTCCCTTCTGTACTCCTCAGCCGTGGGCAAGGCATCCGCGGTATCGCTCTCGCTTTTTGTCCCAAAACTTCCGTACAGTAACAGAAGCAATCCAAATACAAATCCAAGACCCAAAAGCAAATATTTCTTTTTGCCAAGCGGCTTTTTTTGTTCTTTGTTCATATCAAGTTCCTCCTAAAATGGGGCGCCGCCCCAAACCCCGCAAG
>JAZNDA010000013.1:0-6819 GCA_045587785.1 Eubacteriales bacterium
CCAAAGAAAGCTCTGTCAGACTGCGGCAGCAGGCTACTCCTCCTACGGAAATCAGATCGGCCTTGCTACGGGACATGTTGCTGAGATCTACCATGACGGATACGTGGCAAAGCGTCTGGAATGCGGTGCCGTGGTCGCCGCCGCGCCCGCTGTCAACGTGCGCCGTGAGCGTCCCGAGGCAGGTGACGTGGTCATCCTTCTTGGCGGCAGAACGGGACGCGACGGCATTGGCGGTGCAACAGGCTCGTCTAAGAGCCACAATATGAAGTCGCTGACCACCATGGCGTCCGAGGTACAAAAGGGCAACGCCCCCGAGGAGAGAAAAATTCAGCGTTTGTTCCGCAATCCCGAGGTCACAAGGCTGATCAAGAGATGTAACGACTTTGGTGCAGGCGGCGTATCGGTGGCTATCGGCGAGCTTGCCGACGGTCTTAAGATCGATCTGGATGCGGTACGCAAAAAATATGACGGTCTTGACGGCACCGAGCTTGCCATTTCCGAATCGCAGGAAAGAATGGCGGTAGTGGTTGAGGCAAAGGATGCTGACAAATTCATTGCTTTTGCACAAAGCGAAAACTTAGAGGCATATCTTGTGGCTGTTGTAACCGAACAGGCAAGAATGGTCATGAGCTGGAAGGGACAGATCATTGCTGACCTCAGCCGTGAATTTTTGAACACCAACGGTGCGGACAAGCATACGGAAATTGCCGTTGACAAAAAAGATCTGAGTGTTTTCTCCAAGGCACTCTACCCCGATCTTCGCACCATGGCAAAAGACCTCAAAACCGCAAGCAGACGCGGTCTTGTGGAACGCTTTGACGGCTCGATCGGCGCGGGCTCGGTACTGATGCCCTTCGGTGGAAAAACACAAACCACCCCCGCGCAGGCTATGGCGGCATTGCTCCCCACCCTCCCCGGTCAGACAACCGAAACTGCCAGTGTGATGGCATACGGTCTTGATCCCGACACGCTCAGCGTAGACCCCTACACGGGCGCGCGTGCGGCAGTCTACAGCTCGGTGGCAAAGATCGTGGCGGCAGGTGCCGACTATAAGGACGCATATCTCACCCTGCAGGAATTCTTTGAAAAGCTTCAAAAAGAGCCTTTGCGCTGGGGCAAGCCCTTTGCGGCATTGCTTGGTGCTATGGATGCTCAGCTTGAGCTGAATATTGCCGCTATCGGCGGTAAAGACTCCATGTCGGGTACATTCCTTGATAAGGACGTACCTCCGACGCTTATTTCCTTTGCTATCGCTCCCATCAAGGCAAGCAAGGTTCTCTCCCCCGAATTTAAAAAGGCAGGACATCCTGTTTATCTCTTTGCTCCAAAAAACGAGACCCCAGAGGCTACCAAAGCAGCTTGGGAAGAATTCCATAGCTACTCGGAAAGCGGCAAGGTGAGGGCAGCTTGGGCGGTTGAAAACGGAATTGGCGAAGCGGTGATGAAGATGTCTTTCGGTAACGGAATCGGCTTCAAGGCTTGCCGTAAGCTTGATTCTTGGCACAACACCATGATGTACGACTTCATTGTTGCCGAGCTTGACGGAGATATCTCCTCGTCGTACGCTATGAAGATCGGTGAGACTGTATCGGAGCCCGTAATTGATCTTGGAAGCGACAAAGCGAGTGTCGAGGAGCTACTTAAGCTCAACGGAGCAACCCTTGAGAGCGTATTTGCTACCAATGCTCCTGTGAAGGAGACCTCTGCTCCCGTGTTTGAATACAACAAGGGAACGGCTATCGCGCCTGCTGTCAAGATCGCGCGTCCCCGTGTTCTGATTCCCGTATTTCCCGGGACAAACTGCGAATATGACTCCGCAAAGGCGGTTGAGGCGGCAGGTGCCGAGGCGGATATCGCGGTCATCCGCAACCTCACTTCCGATGACGTTGCCCGTTCGATCGAGATGATCGCACAAAAAATCGCCAACGCACAAATGATCTTTATTCCCGGCGGCTTCTCGGGCGGCGACGAGCCCGACGGCTCGGCAAAGTTTATCACCTCGTTCTTCCGCAATCCCGAGATCAAGGAACAGGTCACGGCATTGCTTGAAAAGCGTGACGGCTTGATGTGCGGTATCTGTAACGGGTTCCAAGCACTGATCAAGCTGGGGCTTGTGCCTTTCGGCAAGATCATAGACACCGATGACACCTGCCCGACACTGACCTACAATATCATCGGACGCCATCAGTCCAAGCTGGTACGCACCAGAGTTTGCACAAACAAGTCGCCTTGGCTGGCAGGCACAGAGGTTGGTAAGATCTATACCGTGCCGATCTCTCACGGTGAGGGCCGATTCCTCGCGTCCGACGAACTTGTAAAGACGCTTGCGGAAAACGGACAGATCGCTACCCAGTACGTTGATCTTGACGGCAAGCCTTCTATGGACACTGCCTTTAACCCCAACGGCTCTGTATGCGCAATCGAGGGTATTCTCTCACCCGACGGCAGAGTGATCGGTAAAATGGGACACTCTGAAAGAATCGGAACCAATCTGTATCGCAACGTGATAGGCGAATACGATATGCAGTTGTTTGCTTCGGCTGTGAAATATTTCAAATGATTTTGGAGGGAAATATGGGATACAAGTCGGATATTGAAATTGCACAAGAGTGCAAAATGAAACACATTTCGGAAATTGCCAAAAAAGCCCACGTGGACGAAAAATATGTGGAACAATACGGCAATTATAAGGCAAAGATCGATCTTTCTCTTTTGAATGACACAACAAAGAAAGACGGCAAGCTGATTCTGGTCACCGCTATCACCCCCACGCCAGCCGGCGAGGGTAAGACCACCACGACCATCGGTCTTGCAGACGGTCTTTCCCGTATCGGCAAGGATGTTACCGTAGCACTTCGTGAGCCTTCGCTGGGTCCTGTGTTCGGTGTCAAAGGCGGTGCGGCAGGCGGCGGCTACGCGCAGGTGGTTCCCATGGAAGATATCAACCTTCATTTCACGGGTGACTTTCATGCGATCGGCGCGGCAAACAACCTTCTTGCCGCTATGCTGGACAACCATATTCAGCAGGGCAACTCTCTGAATATTGACGTCAGAAAGATCACGTGGAAGCGTTGTGTGGACATGAATGACCGTCAGCTCAGAAACGTGATCGACGGTCTTGGCGGAAAAGCAAACGGCGTGCCCCGTGAGGATGGCTTTGACATCACGGTGGCTTCCGAGATCATGGCGGTCCTCTGCCTCGCATCCTCGATCTCTGACCTTAAAGAACGCCTTTCACGTATCATTGTCGGCTACACCTATGACGACAAGCCCGTTACCTGCGGCGAGCTTCATGCGGCAGGCGCGATGACAGCACTTCTGAAGGATGCTCTCAAGCCCAATCTTGTACAGACCCTTGAGGGCACGCCTGCATTCGTTCACGGTGGGCCGTTTGCCAATATCGCGCACGGCTGTAACTCTGTCATGGCTACCCGTATGGCACTCAAAATGGGGGACTACGCGGTAACCGAGGCGGGCTTTGGTGCAGACCTTGGTGCGGAAAAGTTTCTTGACATCAAATGTCGTATGGCAGGACTTGTTCCGAGTGCCGTTGTGGTCGTAGCGACTGTTCGCGCGCTCAAGATGCACGGCGGTCTGCCCAAGACCGAGCTTGCCAATGAGGATCTTGCGGCACTTGAGAAAGGTATTCCCAACCTTCTTCGCCACGTTTCCAACATCAAAAACGTATACGGTCTTCCCTGCGTGGTTGCTGTTAACCGCTTCCCCACCGATACCGACAGTGAAATTGATTTCATCATCGAAAAGTGTAAGGCCCTCGGTGTAAACACCGTTCTTTCTACCGTTTGGGCAGAAGGCGGCAAGGGCGGCGAAGCGTTGGCGCGCGAGGTGGTTCGTCTTTGCGAGGAGGAAAAGGGCAACTTCACCTTCTCTTACGAGCTTGACGGAAGCATTGAACAAAAAATCGAAGCTGTGGTCAAAAAGGTTTACGGCGGCGCAGGTATTGCTGTTCTCCCTGCGGCGAAAAAGCAGATCGACGCTTTGACTGCACTTGGTTACGATAAATGCCCCGTTTGCATTGCCAAGACGCAGTACAGCTTCTCGGATGATCCCACAAAGCTGGGCGCACCCGAAGGCTTTACGGTCACCATCCGCAACGTCAAGGTGTCGGCAGGCGCTGGCTTCCTTGTTGTGCTGACCGGTGATATTCTTACCATGCCCGGTCTTCCCAAGGTTCCCGCAGCCGAAAAGATCGACGTGGATGAGAACGGTAAGATCACGGGTCTGTTCTGATCTTAAGAAATCTTAATCAAGAAAAATTTACGGGCTGTTGCATGAACAGCCCGTAGCCTTATTTTATTTACATATTTTTATAGTTTTTTTGTGATATCTATTGACAAAGATCTGCTTTTGTGGTATCATGTTACCGTGATAAAGCGTTAAAGCTGATTTTGTCAATGAAAATGATCGGAGGAACCCCTATGTCAATGGACACCGCCCTTTTCAGAAGTGAAGAAAAAGTAATTTTTAAGCTTCGCGGCTTATACAGAAAATACGGATATACCCATTTTAAAATGAGCAAATTCGAGGAATATGACCTTTACGCCGTCAACAAGGAATTCTTGGTTTCGGACAGTGTCATAACTTTTACGGATACCAGTGGAAAGCTGATGGCTCTGAAGCCTGACGTAACGCTTTCCATTGTGAAAAATTCGATAGATACCGAAAATTCTGTCAACCGTTTTTACTACAACGAAAACGTATACCGAATTTCAGACAAAACACACCATTACAAGGAGATCATGCAAACGGGTCTTGAATGTATCGGCGATCTGACACGCTACCACGTTTGCGAGGTCATAAGGCTTGCCGCACTCAGCCTTGGTGCCATCTCCGAGGATGCCGTGCTCAACCTTTCCCATCTCGGTGTTGTATCAGCGGCACTGGACGGTCAGGAATTCGGCACGGGACGGCAGGAGCTTCTCACCTGTATCGAAAACAAAAACGCAGGCGGCGTTCGCGCGCTTTGCGAGCAATATGATATCGGCCCTTCCAGAACCGCATTTCTTGAGGCACTGACAGCGGCATACGGAGAACCGAAGCAGGTGATCGCCATGCTCCGCGGGAAAACCAAGGAGAAAAAGATCCTTTGTGCTCTTGACGATTTTGAACAAACGCTGGCACTTTGCGGCAATATATCGGGCATCCGCCTTTCGGTCGACTTCTCCCTTGTTGGCGATATGACCTACTATAACGGGCTTATTTTCCGCGGCTACGTCAAGGGCATTCCCTCCGACGTTTTGCGCGGCGGCCAATATGACAGACTGATGGAAAAGATGGGCAAGCGTTCACGTGCCATCGGCTTTGCCGTATATCTTGATCTGCTTGACCGCTTGGAAAAACAGAGCGAGTATGACGTGGACGTTTTGCTTGTTGCGCCGCAAAATACGCCCCCAGAGATCATTCTCTCACGGGTCGAACAACTGACAGCAGAGGGAAAAACCGTTTCGGTACAAACCAAAGTCCCCGAAAAATTACGCTACAGACAGCTTGAAACTGTCTCCACGGAGGTTCAAAATGGCTGATATGCTTCAAATTGCACTTCCTAAAGGAAGGCTTGGAGAAAAAGTGTATCACATGTTTGCGAGGGCTGGCTTTGACTGCCCCGAGGCACTGGAGGATACACGAAAACTGATTTTTGAGAATAAACAGGCAGGCGTCTGTTATTTCTGGGTCAAGCCCTCGGACGTTGCCATCTATGTAGAACGCGGTGCGGCGGACATCGGCGTTGTGGGCAAGGATATCTTGATGGAATACAAGCCCGAGCTTTTTGAGCTTCTTGACCTTGGCGTTGGAAAATGCCGTCTTGCAGTTGCGGGCAAAAAAGGCTTTCACGATTCCACGGAACGCACGCTCAGAGTGGCAACCAAGTTCCCAAACGTCACCATGGATTATTACAGCAAAATGTGCCGTGACATTGATATCATCAAGCTTAACGGCTCGATTGAGCTGGCGCCGATCTTGGGTCTTTCCGATGTTATCGTTGACATTGTTGAAACGGGAAAAACTCTTATTGAAAACAACCTTGAGCCGTTTGAGACCGTAGCACCCGTCAGCGCAAGACTGGTCGCCAACCGATCGGCATTTCAGTTTAAAAACAAAGAGATCACAAGACTCCTTGAGGGACTAAAAACACAAGTGGAGGCAGTAAAATGATTCGCATATTGGATGCAAAAGAAATCAACAACGGGGAGATCTTTTCCCGCATGTCGCCCAAAACCAACGTGGAAAATATTGTGGCGGATATCATTGCCGACGTCAGAAAAAACGGCGACGAAGCACTCTACCGCTACTGTGAAAAATTTGACCACGCTTCCCTTTCCTGTCTTGAGGTTTCCAAAGAGGAATATGAGGAGGCGATGGGACAGGTAGATGACGACTTCATCCGTATAATCAAAAAAGCGGCAGAAAACATCTACCGTTTCCACAGCGCACAAAAGAGAAACGGCTTTATTGTAGAAGGCGAGGACGGTGTCCTGCTCGGTCAGCGTGTTATCCCGATCGAAAAAGCGGGACTTTACGTCCCCGGCGGTACGGCGGCATATCCTTCCACAGTTCTGATGGACAGCATTCCAGCCAAAATTGCAGGGTGCCGCGAGATCGTAATGGTAACCCCCCCGAGTGCCGACGGCAAGGTTGCCGCACCTATTTTAGCGGCGGCAAAGATCGCGGGCGTTGACCGCGTGTTTAAGATCGGCGGTGCGCAGGCTATCGCCGCACTCGCTTACGGTACCCAAAGCGTACCGCGTGTTGACAAGATCGTAGGTCCCGGCAACGCCTTTGTTGCCGAAGCTAAAAAAC
>JAZNDA010000014.1:0-32243 GCA_045587785.1 Eubacteriales bacterium
ATGATGATGATGATGATGATGATGATGACAACGGCGGTCAGGATGTAGAGACCCCCACAGAGACCACGGCACCTGAGGAGACCACGGTGCCCGAGGAGACCACGGCGCCCGAGGAGACCACGGTGCCCGAGGAGACTACCTCGAAACCTGAGGAAACAAAGGATATAAACATTGAGCTTCCCATGGTTCCCGTGGAAGACGAGTCGGAAACCGGTTCTGACGATTCCAATGAGGAACCCTCGGCAACCGATCCTGACGGCGATTTTGATGGTCCTGAGGACCCGTTTGATACCGAGGCGTGATCTGTGCTTAGCATTGAGCAACAGCTTGCGCAAAACGGCGTTTACGTCGGTTTGACCAAGGGCGTGAGTATGCGTCCGATGCTCAGAGAAGGAAAGGATACCATTATTGTTTCCCCCGTTGTCGGGCGGCTGAAAAAATATGACGTACCGCTTTACCGAAAGCATGGAAGCTATGTATTGCACCGCGTAGTAGAGGTGACGGACAAGGGATACGTTATTTGCGGCGATAATTGCGTGTCAAAGGAGTATGACGTGACCGACGGAATGTTTGTCGGTGTGCTGTCGGGCTTCCGTCGCGGCAAAAAATATGTGTCGCTTGAAAGCAAAGGATACATAGCATACGCTAAAATCTGGGTCGCTCTTTATCCCGTGCGCCGTTTGTATATGTGCGCGAGAGCTTTTGCGGGACGGGTATATCACCGTATTTTCAAAAGAAACAAATAAAAACCACCCCTCCGTGCGGAGGGGTTTGGTTTCGTCTTTTATAGGGAGTAGTAAGAAAACATGCGAGAACAAATTATTTTCGTATTCAATAGCGTACTTTTGGGACTTGGACTTGCCATGGACGCCTTTTCGGTGTCGCTCGCCAACGGACTGAACGAGCCGAAAATGAAGACCGCCAAAATGTGCGGAGTTGCTGGCGTCTTTTCGGTGTTTCAGGCACTGATGCCTTTGATCGGATGGCTTTGCATCCATACCATTGCCGAAAAATTCAGTGCGTTTGAGCAGCTTATCCCGTGGATCGCGTTGTTTCTTCTTGGATATATCGGCGGAAAGATGCTGATGGAGGGCATCAAAAGTCGAGGCTCCTGTGAAAGTCCCGAGCCTGTGGCAGTCGGCTTTGGATCGCTATTAGTACAGGGGGTTGCCACCTCCATTGATGCGCTTGCCGTCGGCTTTACTATTTCCGAATACACATGGATTCCCGCGCTTTTATGCGCACTGATCATTGCCACCGTCACGTTTATCGTTTGTTTTGTCGGTATTCAGATCGGAAAGATCTTTGGCGTGAAGCTGGCGGGAAAAGCGTCCATCCTTGGCGGTGTGATCCTGATCGGTATCGGCATTGAGATCTTTTTGACGGGTATTCTCGGATAAAAATTTGGTCTGTATCATGTGGGAAAATGATACAGACCTATTTTTATATTTCATTGCGGAGCAGATCCTCGTAGGATTCCCGACGGAGTATCAAACGCTCCTTGCCGCCCACCAGCATGACCATGGCGGGGCGGGGTATGCGGTTGTAATTGGATGCCATGGCGTAGTTGTATGCGCCCGTGGTCATCACCGCTAAAATATCGCCGCGCACGGGGTTTGGCAAAGCAATGCCTTCACCGAGAAGGTCACCGCTTTCACAGCAGCGTCCCGCCACCGTGCAAACGGTATCGCAGGTATCGTGCATGCGATTCGCGATGCAAAAGCTGTAAGGCGCCTCATAAAGCGCGTAACGGGGATTATCGGGCATGCCGCCGTCTACCGAAACGTAGGTGCGGAAGCCGGGGATGGTCTTTTTGGTTCCCACGCTGTACAGCGTCAGTCCCGCATTGGCGACCAGACTGCGTCCGGGTTCCATGAGGACTCTTGGCATTTCTATGCCAAGCTCTGCGCACACTTTTCTCATGTGAGATGCGATCTTGGTGATGTTTTCGGCGTAGTCTATGGCGGGGTGAGCTTCAAGGTATCTGACCGCCATGCCGCCGCCGAGATTGAGCGTGCGTGCCTCGTATCCGAGTGTTTTTTTGACCTCGCCGACAAAGCGGAGCATAATATCCGCGGCGTCAATAAAAGGCTGTGTCTCAAAGATCTGAGAACCGATATGGCAGTGGAAGCCGCAAAGGTCTATGTGTTTTCTCGCCAGTGCCGTGCGCACAAGTGCCATAGCTTGTCCCGTTTCAATCGCAACACCGAATTTGGAATCCACGCTGCCTGTGGAGATAGCTTTGTGCGTATGGGGGTCAATGCCGGGGGAAAGGCGGATGAGCACCTTTTGCGTGATGCCGCGTTTCTCGGCTTCACTTTCTATGGCAAAAAGCTCCTCCTCGTTGTCGCACACAAAGGTGCCGACACCGACGTCCATGGCATACGCAATATCGGCATCGATCTTGTTGTTGCCGTGGAAATATGCACGTTCCATGGGGAAGCCTGCGGCGTTTGCGGTGTAGATCTCACCGCCCGAGACCACGTCGATGCCCATGCCTTCCTCACGCATGACAGTGTAAATGGCTTTGATGCAGAGTGCTTTGCCTGCATAAAGGGGAAGGGCGTTTTCGCCGAACTCACGCGCCATGGCACGCTTGTATATGCGGCAGTTTTCGCGGATCCGATCTTCGTCAAGCAGATACAGCGGTGTGCCGTAAGCGGCGGCAAGCGATACGGTGTCCTTGCCCGCAAACGTAAGATGTCCTTGCTCGTTTATCGAAAGATTGTTGCAGATCATAAGTGTCCTTTCAGCCGAACAGGTCGCTGACGTTATACAGGCCGTTTTTCTGCTCGATCAGAAAGGCGGCGGCGGTCAGCGCGCCCTCGGCAAACAGCGCACGGCTGTGCGCCTCATGCTTTAAGGTGATGGTTTGTGTGCCTGTGCTAATGCGTATTTCATGCTCGCCCACAACGTTGCCAAGGCGAAGCGAATGAATACCGATCTCGCACTCGGGGCGTTTGCCGTTCTCATGTCTGCCAATGCAGAATTCGCCGACACCGCGTGCCTCGCGGATACCCTCGGCGATCATCAGTGCGGTTCCGCTGGGGACGTCCAGCTTGCGGTTGTGGTGTGTTTCCACGATCTCCACGTCGGCGTCGGGAAATACCGATGCCGCTTTTTTTGCAAGTGAAATGAGAAGGGCAATGCCGATGGACATGTTGCCCGAGAAAAAGACGGGGATTTCCTTTGATGCTTCGCGTATCTTTTCCTTTTCTTCCTCGGTCTGTCCCGTGGTGGCAATAACTAAAGGCATCTTGCGTGCCTTTGCAAAGGCAAGGACGCTGTCGGTGGCACTGTGATGTGAAAAGTCGATCAGCACGTCGGCAGTCTCGGTAACATCGTCAAGTGAGGTATACGAGGGGCAGTCAAGCGCGGGCAGTGTGATATCCACAGCGGCGGCAAGCGAGGCACCGCAAAAGCCCTCGTTTACCGTCTCGCAGACCACCTGTCCCATCCTGCCGCACGCGCCGCAAAGAATGATCTTCATGTGTTTTAGATCCTTTCTGTCAGATAACGCCAAGACGCTTCATTTCGGCAAGCAGCTTTGTGCGGTGCTCGTCCTCCATGACGGTCAGAGGCAGACGGAGATAATCCTCGCAGAAGCCCATGGCGCTCATAGCCGCCTTGACGGGGATGGGGTTGACCTCGCAGAACAAAAGGTTAACAAGGTCAAGATACTGCTTCTGCATGTCAAGCGACTTTTTGGTGTCGCCGCGAAGGTAGGATTTGCAGATCTCGCTGGTCTGTGCAGGGAGCAGATTGGAAAGCACTGAAATGACACCCTTGCCGCCAACCGACATGATGGGTACGATCTGATCGTCGTTACCCGAATAAATGTCAAGCGTATCGCCCACAAGTGCGGCGGTCTCCATGATCTTGGAGATGTTGCCGTTGGCTTCCTTGATCGCCGCGATCATGGGGTGCTTGGAGAGTGCGAGATAGGTCTCGGGCTCGATGTTGACACCCGTGCGGGAGGGGACGTTATAAAGAATGATGGGCTTTGTGGAAGCATCGGCAATGGCTTCAAACATCTGTATCAAGCCTTTTTGTGTTGCCTTGTTATAGTAAGGTGTTACGACCAACATAGCATCACAGCCGATCTCGCAGGCGAATTTGGTAAGGTCGATGGCGTAAGCGGTATCGTTTGAGCCCGTGCCCGCAATGACGGGGACACGGTGAGCAGTACGCTCCACCGCAAACTTAAGTGCGTCGCGGTGCTCATCATCGGTAAGTGTCGAGCCCTCGCCCGTTGTGCCGCAGATAACAAGGGCATCAATGCCGCTTTCTATCTGCCAATCGATCAGCTTGCCGAATGCCTCGTAATCAATTCCGTCCTTGGTGAGAGGGGTGATAAGCGCGGTCGCCGCGCCTTCGAAAATGGTTGTTTTCTTCATGATTCGGGATTCCTTTCCAATATATGATGTTAAATAATTACACGTAAAAAAGAGCCGAAATTGCGAATCGGCTCCAATCAAACAAACAAATCCGCCTCCACAGAGACAGCATGTATGACCGATAGCACTCCGCAAATGCGACAGTAAGACGGCTGTTGACCGAATTACCAGAATACCCACCGCCGTGGGACATCTTCGGCGCAATCCCCTTTCTTTGCGGCAACACCCTGCGAAGGCTCCCAAACCGCTCATACTCTTGTCATGCGCGCCTCTATCTATACCTATTATAATAAAAGAAATCCCCTTTGTCAAGGGGGTTTCGGTTTTTTATCGGATTTTTTCATTTTTTCTCCGAACAGACGCAGAATAGAGTGGATTCATAATAAAATATCCTCCCTGCATATATTGTCAAAATGAAAAACGATTTCTGTCTTTATTACGGCGGTTTTGTGCACACCTTTTCAATGGTTTTTGACAAGAAATTTTCTTGAAAAAGTAAGATTTATTGACATCTGACAAAAAAGATGCTACAATAGACAAAAAGGGTATTAGGAATGAAAAAGAGCTTGTGTGCGCGCTTTCGGAGCGCGGAGACCGTATCGCCGAATCGGCAGAGTATCGCGACGCGGTTTCGCCGTACGGGAATTTCAAACGCTACTCGGGCATGACACCGAGTGAATTCCGTCGGAAAAATTCAAAGCATGATTGAAAACGGCTTTTGTGATGTAAGGAGAGACTTTTATGAGATGTGAAGATGTCTATTCGATCTTTTCCCATATACCGACGCTGTCAACCGAGCGCCTGACGCTCCGAAAAATGCTGGTGGGGGATTGCTACGATATGAACGAATATGCCCGCCGTGCGGACGTGACGGAATATCTCACGTGGAGTCCGCATCCGAATGTTGACTATACCAAGGAATATTTAGCGTATCTTTCCCATCACTATACGCTGGGCGATTTTTATGACTGGGCACTGATCTTAAAGGATGAAAACAAGATGATAGGGACTTGCGGCTTTACAAGGTTTTCTTTTCCCAACGATTCCGCCGAGGTGGGATACGTGATCAATCCCGAATATCGGGGGCAGGGGTTTGCGCCCGAGGCTCTTTCAGAGGTGATTCGCTTTGGCTTTTCGGTGATCGGGCTCAACCGCATCGAGGCAAAATATATCGTTGGCAACGAGGCGTCACGGCGCGTGATGGAAAAGGTAGGCATGCGCTTTGAGGGGGTGCTCCGAGGCGGTATGAAGATCAAGGAGAGATACAGAGACATTGGCGTGTGCGCCGTGTTGGCAAAAGAAATCGCGGCTTTTTGAATAAAACGCAAAAGGCATGTCCATACTCCTTCTATCAAATAGAAAGGATGGACAAAAATGGAAGCAACGGAATTTAAGGTCGGACATGGTGTGACGCCCGAGATGCTGAAGGGGACGAGGACCGAGCAGAATTTGCATACGGCACTGTCGGGCGAATCGCAGGCATATCTGAGGTACAACTGGTTTGAGAAAAAGGCAAAAAACGACGGCTTTGTGGAGATTGCAAACGTTTTTAAGGAGACGGCGGACAACGAAAGGGAGCATGCCGAGATCTGGTTTCGGTATCTCGGAGGATGGTCATCGACCGAGAAAAATTTAGAGGCGGCAGCCGGCGGCGAGCATTTTGAGTGGTCTACCATGTACGCCGAGTTTGAGCAGACGGCAAGGGAAGAAGGCTTTGAAGCCATCGCGGCACTGTTTGCGCGTGTGGCGGCTATCGAAAAAACGCATCAGGAGCGATACGAGCAATATCTTGACAGTGTGAGAAAGGGCGAGTGCTTTACTTCGGACAGCGAGAGCACCAAATGGATCTGTCTGAATTGCGGTCACGTCGCCACGGGAAAAGAACCGCCCAAGATCTGCCCCGTTTGCACACATCCGCAGGGGTATTTCAAGAAGAAAAGCTGAAAAAATCGGACATCCCACGCGCACCTGCTATATTGCAGGTGCGCAGTTATATTCGCCTTTCGGCGAGTTATATTGCTTCGCAGTTATATTCGGCTTACGCCGAGTGTTATTCGCTATGCGAGTGAAAAAGGCGAATATAATATCACTGAAGCCGTGAGGCTTCAATATCACTGTTGCTTGCAACAATATCACGCCGAGCATCGCGAGGCATATAACTCTTGCATTTGTGTTCGCAAATGCAGTGCTTGTCAAGAAAACTCAAAGAAAAAGTTGAGAAATTTTATCAAAACCCTTGACAAACGCAAAAAAGCGTGGTATACTATGCGAGTGAAAAAGAAAGCAGAACGCTCCGTTCTCACCGTATCACCAAGAGATGTGCATACGGTTGATAGCATCCTCCCCATGGTATGGGGGATTTTGTGCGCGGAGGCAGAACAGGCTTTCGTGCGCTTTTTGTTTTGAAAAGCAAATTCGATTTTCGGAGGTGTCGGTTATCAGTAACGCAAAAGAGCTCCAAATGAACGAGGAGATCAGAGAAAAACAGATCCGTGTGGTCGGTTCGGACGGCGAGCAGCTCGGTGTAATGAGCAGCGAGGAGGCTTTGAAGAAGGCGTATGACGAGGGACTTGATCTTGTCATGATGGCGCCGCAGGCCACACCGCCCGTATGCAAGATCATGGACTACGGCAAGTACCGCTTTGAGCGTGACAAAAAGGAGAAAGAGGCGCGCAAGAAACAGCAGGTCGTGGAGGTCAAGGAAATTCAGCTTTCCTACAGGATCGATACGCACGATTTTGAGACAAAGGTCAAGCACGCTTTAAGATTCCTCGGTGAAGGCAACAAAGTGCGTGTGGTGCTTCGTTTCCGCGGACGTGAGATGAGCCATATGTCGATGGGCGAGGAGCTGATGACAAGATTTCGGGATGCGTGTGCCGAGGTCGGAAGCGTTGACAAAAAGCCGGTGCTTGACGGCAGACTGATGACAATGATTATCGTACCGATCAAAAAATAAACAAGTTCATAACAAGCGGCGCTTAGCATGACAGCGGCTTTTGATATCTGCTGTCACTCTACGGTGCGGTTTTATGATACAATATCAGACGGGCAAACCGTTACAACAGAAAAGGAGATAAAATCATGGGAAAAATCAAGACACATAAAGCTTCTGCAAAGAGATTTTCCTTAACAGGAACCGGAAAGGTCAAGATCAACCATTGCCACCATCGTCACAACCTCGGTCTGAAGACCGCAAAGCGTAAGAGACATCTTCGCAGCGGTTCGTACCTTTCGAGCGCAATGTCTGCCAACGTAAAGGCAATGATTCAGAAATAATCGTAACATTATAAGAGGAGGATAAGAAAATGGCAAGAATTAAGGGCGCGATCATGACGCGTAAGAGAAGAAATAAAATTTTGAAGGCTGCCAAGGGCTACTGGGGTGCAAAATCCAAGCACTTCAAGATGGCTAAGCAAGCTGTTCTTAAGAGCGGTAACTATGCATTTGCAGGCCGCAAGATGAAGAAGAGAGATTTCCGCCGTCTTTGGATCACCCGTATCTCTGCTCAGGCTAAGGTGAACGGCATGAACTATTCCACGTTCATGAACGGCCTTAAGAAGGCAGGTATCGATCTGAACAGAAAAATGCTTGCAGAGCTTGCAGTATCCGATAAGGAAGTATTTGCAGCTCTTGCAGAAAAAGCAAAGGCAGCACTTTAAGCTGCAGAACAAAACCCCGACATGCGTTTGGCGGGGTTTTGTCGTATCTATGGATAGGCCGTTTTTCATGGAAAGGAGAGATTTTTATGCGTATTTCGGATGAGATCATTACCTCAAGGCAAAATAAGAGTGTCTCCTTGGTTGCGGGACTTGACAGTCGGAAAAAGCGTGAGGCAGAGGGGCTTTTCCGTTTTGACGGCAGTAAACTTTTTGAGGAAGCCTTGCTTTTCGGCGCCCCGCTTGATCGCATACTGCTCAGACACAGTGAGTCTCAGAAGTGGCTGACATTGGCGGAAAAATACGGAGAGCGACTTTTGGATACTGCGGTGCTGATCGTTGCCGATGCGCTTTTCGACAAGCTGTCGAGCGAGCGTGCGCCCGAGGGCATTATATCCGTTGCAAAGCGTCCTGCTATTCATGCCCGTGTGGGTGAGGAATCAAGGCAAAGCCTTTTGCAAACTGCAGGTTGTCCCGATCAGCGCATACTGCTCTTGGAGTCGGTTCGTGATACGGGTAACGTGGGCACGATACTTCGAAGCGCGTCTGCATTCGGTATCGACCTTGTGGTGCTCAGCTCGGACTGTGCCGATCTTTTCAATCCCAAAACGGTACGGGGAGCTATGGGCGCGCTGTTTCGCCAAAGAACCGCCACGTTTGATGATATGACAGAGGCGATGTCCCTGATACGGGAGAGCGGCAGACGTGTGCTTGGCGCCGCGCTTGACCGCGAGGCACAGGCTCTTGGCAAAGGCGTTTTGCAAAAGGGCGACTGCGTGGTGATTGGAAACGAGGGGCACGGTCTGTCAGAGCAAACGCTTTCCCTTTGTGACGGCAAGCTGTTTATTCCCATGGAGCCACAAAGTGAATCGCTTAATGCCGCCATTGCGGCATCGGTGATCATGTGGAGCATGTATGCGGAATTTTGAGGAGTCAAAAGATGGAAAAAACACTGTATTGGATATGGCTTTCGCTTCGGCTTGGTGAAGGGCGTCAATCGTTTGTCAGGCTGATCGAACGGTTTGGCTCGCCGCGTACCGTTTATGAGGCTTCGGATGAGGAGCTTATGACCTTTAAAGGGGAATTCAATGCTTCCGTCCTTGAACGTCTTTCGAATAAAAATTTAGACGATGCGTATTCTATTGAGGAATATTGTGTCAGAAAAAGAGTAAAAATTATTCATTACGGGGCAAAGGATTACCCAAAACCGTTGACAAATCTGAAAAATCCTCCTATAATATTGTATGCAAGAGGATGCGTGGAGCGTCTGGACGGCAAATTGTGTATCAGCGTGGTAGGCACAAGGAAAATGACAGACCACGGACGGGATGCCGCGTATCGCGTTGGCTATGAATTAGCATCGGCGGGAGCTGTGGTGGTTAGCGGACTGGCACTCGGTATCGACAGTGCGGCGGCTGTCGGTGCGCTGGATGCAGGCGGACTTACCGTTGCCGTACTTGGCAGCGGTATCGATCACGTTTATCCGTACGAGCACAAGAAGATCGCCGCGGAGATCGAAGAACGGGGCGTTCTGATGTCGGAATATCCGCCGACTGCGGGGCCGACCAGATCCAGCTTTCCTATGCGAAACCGAATTATCAGCGGCATGTCGCAGGGAACGCTCGTGGTGGAAGGGCCTGTAGGTAGCGGAGCCTTGATCACCGCCAATGAAGCACTCATGCAGGGCAGAGACGTTTTTGCATTCCCCGGCAACGTGGACTCCGATGCCGCTGTGGGAAGCAATGCGCTTATTCGTGACGGCGCAAGAGCAGTCACCTGCGCGGCGGACGTGCTTGAAGCCTATGCGTATCTGTATCGAAAATCTATTGATATGGGTGCGCTTCACCGTGTTTCGGCGTGCTCGCATTTTTCGAGCGGAAAGCTACTTGCGCACGGTGTTTCTGAGGAAGCGTACGCAACGAAAAAAGCGGGACAAAAGCAGAAAAGGCTGGCGAATCTGCTTCACAGCCAAAAGAAAGTTGACGGCGAGACGCTAAGGGAGATCAGCGGTGAGAACGAATATCCCGTATACGATGCCCAACAGCCCAAAGAAGTTCCAAACGAGGCTTTGGAACAAAAAGCAAAAAGTGAACCCGATGAATCCATGAAGGCGCTTGACGGTCTGCCCAAAGATTGCCGTGAGGTGTTTGAAGCCATGCCCATCGGGACACCCGTGAGCGCAGAACAAATGTGCAATTCGGGATTTGAGATCAGTAAACTTATGATAGCATTTACCATGCTGGAGGTAAGCGGTCTTATCACCACACTTCCGGGTGGTTTATATTGCCGTCGTTGATAATAGATGTGTGCACGGGCATACGGAAAGGATTTTAGAAATGGTAAATCTTGTTATTGTGGAGTCTCCCACAAAGGTGGCTCCCATCAAAAAATATCTTGGCTCAAACTATAAGGTGATCGCATCCAAGGGACACGTGCGCGATCTGCCCAAGAGCTCCTTCGGTGTGGATATCGAAAATAATTTTGAGCCGCACTACATCAATATCAGAGGAAAGGGAGATGTGATCAAGGAGATCCGTAAGGAAGCCAAAAACGCAAAAAAGGTCTTTCTTGCAACTGACCCTGACCGCGAAGGTGAAGCCATTGCGTGGCACCTTGCCACCACACTCGGAATTCCCGTGGAAAATACACTGCGTGTCAGCTTTAACGAGATCACGCCAACGGTGGTCAAGGCATCCATTAAGGAACCCAGAAGCATTGACATGAATCTTGTCAACGCCCAGCAGGCACGTCGAATCCTTGACAGAATCGTCGGATATAAGCTCTCGCCCTTTTTGTGGAAAAACATCAAGAGCGGTCTGTCGGCAGGGCGCGTTCAGTCTGCGGCTACCCGTATCATTGTTGACCGTGAGGAGGAGATACGTGCTTTTACGCCCGAGGAATACTGGACCATTGACGCCTTTTTGGTGGCGGATGGTGATAAGATCTTCCCCGTGCATTTTTACGGCGACAAAAACGGAAAGATCAAGATAACGGATGAACAGCAGGCAAAGGATATTTTGGCGGCAATGGAGGGGAAGCCGTTTTCGGTCAACACGCTCAAGCGCTCCAAGCGCAAAAAGCTTCCCATGCCACCCTTTACCACCTCCACGCTTCAGCAGGAGGGCTCAAGAAAGCTGAATTTCCAATCCTCGCGTGTGATGCGCGTGGCGCAGGAATTGTATGAGGGTATTCATATCGGCAGTGAATTTGGCGGAACGCAGGGTCTGATTACCTATATGCGTACCGACTCGCAGAGAGTTTCGGTAGACGCACAGAATGAGGCGCTTGGCTTTATCCGTGAGAAATACGGCGATAAGTTCTGCCCCGAAAAGCCCCGTGTGTATAAGTCCCGTGCAGGCGCGCAGGACGCGCACGAGGCAATAAGACCCGTACGTGTTGCCATTGAGCCTCAGATGATAAAGAAGCATCTGACTACTGACCAGTACCGTCTTTATAAGCTGATTTGGGACAGATTTGTTGCCAGCCAGATGGAGGCGGCAGAGCTGGATACCGTCAATGCGGAATTTGCTTGCGGTGACTATATTTTCAAGGCGAGCGGCTATTCGGTAGCCTTCCGCGGCTATATGGCGGTTTATGAGGAGACGGAGGAGGAGACCCATGCGGCGGCAGATGAGATCCGTGAGGTGAGGGACATTCGTTTGCCCGATATCAGGCAGGGGCAGACGCTGACTTCCGACAGGATCGAGCCTGCACGTCACTTTACCGAGGCACCGCCCCGTTATAATGAAGCGTCGCTGATCAAGTTTTTGGAGGAAAAGGGTATTGGACGTCCCGGCACGTATGCGCCTACGATCAGTACCATTCTGGCGAGAAACTACGTGACCAAGGAAAATAAGGCGTTTGTGCCCACCTCTCTCGGCGAGGTCATGATCCGTATTATGAAGGAACATTTTTCGGACATCGTCGATTATCAGTTTACGGCGGACGTTGAGAATGACTTGGATAACGTGGAGAAGGGCAAGCGCAAGCTGGACAACGTGCTTGCCGATTTCTGGAAGGATTTTTCGGCGGAGCTGGGTGAGGCGGAAAAGAAGATCGGTACTATGGGCGTTGAGGTGCCTGTGGAGGAGACCGATATCATCTGTGACAAATGCGGTGCCAGAATGATCGTCAAGAGCGGTCGCTTTGGTAAATTTGCCGCTTGTCCCAATTATCCTACTTGCCGAAACACAAAGCCCCTTGAGGCAAAGGAAACGCCCGAACCGCAGGTGGTCTCTGAGTTTAAGTGCGAAAAGTGCGGCGGTGATATGGTGCTGAAAAAAGGGCCGTTTGGTGACTTTTATGCGTGCATCAACTATCCGTCTTGTAAGTATACCAAGCAAAAGACCGAGGCGCTTGACGTGCCGTGCCCGAAGTGCGGTTCTGCGATCCTCAAGAGATACGGCAGAGGCGGCAAGAGCCTGTTCTACAGCTGTGAAAAGTATCCGACCTGTGATTTTTCTACTTGGGATATGCCTGTGGCGGAAAAATGCCCGAATTGCGGTGAAAATCTTTACCGTAAAAAGGGCAAGAACACTATGTTGATCTGCCATAACGAGACGTGCGGCTTTAAAAAGAAGCCGACAGAGGGCGACGGAGAAGAATGAGAGACGTGATTCGTGTTTACGGCGCAGGTCTTGCGGGCTGTGAGGCGGCATGGCAGATAGCAGAACGCGGTGTGAAGGTGGAGCTTTACGAAATGAAGCCCGAAAAATATACGCCTGCGCATCATTCGCCGCAGTTTGCGGAGCTTGTTTGCTCCAACTCCCTGCGTTCTGACCGCGTGACCAATGCGGTGGGACTTCTTAAGGAGGAGCTTTTCCGCATGGGCTCGCTGATCATGCAGGCGGCTTATGCCACGCGTGTGCCAGCGGGATCGGCGCTGGCGGTCGACAGAAAGCTTTTCTCGGATTACGTGACCGAAAAAATAAAAAATCATAAAAATATTGATATTCTTCCCATGGAGGTGTATAATATAGAGGAGGACGTTGTCACGGTGGTGGCGACGGGTCCCTTGACCTCCGATAAGATGGCGTCTTATATCCAAAATGAGCTCGGGTGTCGCGGACTTCACTTTTTTGATGCCGCCGCTCCCATAGTGGACGCCGAGAGTATCAATATGGATATCGCGTTTTTTGCGTCCCGCTATAACAAGGGGGATGCGGATTATATCAACTGCCCCATGACAAAGGAGCAGTATGACGCCTTTTATGACGCGCTGGTGAGCGCGGGTGAGGCGGAGCTTAAGGATTTTGACCGCGAGATGCAAAAGGAACTGAAGGTGTTTGAGGGTTGTATGCCCGTGGAGGAAATGGCAAAGCGCGGCAGAGATACACTCAGGTTCGGTCCTCTGAAGCCCGTGGGGCTTGTGGATGACCGCACGGGAGAAAGATCGTATGCCGTGGTCCAGCTCAGGCGTGAGGACGCCGAGGGAAGCATGTACAATCTGGTCGGTTTTCAAACGCATTTGACCTTCCCCGAGCAAAGACGGGTGTTCCGTATGATCCCCGGACTTGAAAACGCTGAGTTTTTGCGATACGGCATCATGCACCGCAATACCTATCTGAATTCGCCCGAGATCTTGAATTCATGCTATGCCATGAAAGACCGTCCCGACATCTTTTTTGCGGGACAGATGACGGGTGTTGAGGGCTATATCGAGTCGGCGGGCTCAGGCTTTGTTGCGGGACTGAATGCGGCAAACCGTGTGCTTGGCAGAGAAGCGGTGGTGTTTCCCCGTACTACCATGATTGGTGCTATGGCGCATTTTGTAGCAAACGGAACGGTGGGAGAATTTGTTCCCATGAATGCCAATTTCGGCATTGTAGAGCCGCTTCCCGAGCGCGTGAAGGGCGGTAAGGTGGCAAGGTACGAAGTGATTGCAACCAGAGCCTTGGAGGAAATTGAAAGGCTGACGGATTCGGTCAAAACCGAGACGTGACGGTCTTTCTTCAAATAAGAAAAAGGACAGCCGATGGGCTGTGTGAAGCGTATGAGAATTATTGTTGATGTGATGGGTGGCGACAACGCACCGCTTGAGACCGTAAAGGGTGTTTGTGCGGCGGCGGAGGAATACAGTAACGTCGGTTATATCATCGTGGGCAATGAGCCCGAAATCAGAAAAATAGCTGCGGAAAACGATCTGGATCTGAGACGCTTTGAGATCGTACATACCGAGACGGTCATCCAGATGGAGGATGATCCCTTGTCGGTCGTGCGAGCAAAAAACGACTCATCCATGAGCGTGGGGCTTCGCCTGCTTGCCGAGGGCAAGGGTGACGCCTTTGTCAGCACGGGCAATACGGGTGCGCTGTTTACGGGCGCCACGCTGATCGTGCGAAAGATCAAAGGCATTCAGCGTGCGGCACTGGCGTCGGTATTGCCTGTAAATCCACCGCTTTTGTTGCTGGATTGCGGTGCCAACGTGGTTGTGGCCGATGAATATCTGGAGCAGTTTGCCGTGATGGGCTCCACCTACATGAAGAAGATGTATGATCTTGAAACGCCGAGAGTGGGTCTTCTCAACAACGGCACCGAGGAATGTAAGGGGACCGAGCTTCAGATCGCCGCTTACCAAAGGCTGAAGAATTGCCAGAGGATTCATTTTGTGGGCAACGTGGAGGGAAGTTCTATTCCTACCGATACGTGCGACGTGCTTGTCACTGACGGCTTTACGGGCAATGCGGTGCTCAAGACCGTTGAGGGTGTCGGCAAGCTGATGATGACTTCTTTGAAGGATATCTTTTATGCCAATGCGGTGACAAAGGTATCGGCACTGATGATCAAAAAACAGCTTGAGGAGCTCAAGAAGAATTTTGATGCCACCGAGCACGGCGGTGCGCCGCTTCTGGGCATCTCGCGCCCTGTGATCAAGGCGCACGGCTCATCCAATGCCAAAGCATTTAAGAACGCTATCAGGCAGGCAATCGCTTACACGGGCTCGGGTATCATTTACGATATCGCAGACGCCGCCGCAGAATTCGCCGCCGCGAAAAAGGCAGCAAAGGAAGCCGAGGCGCAAAAAATAGCAAACGCGACGGCTGCAGAGACCGTCGAATAAAAACCAAGGAACGGGAAACAGCATGCAATCAAAGGATATATCGGGGCTGGAGAGGGCGATCGGCTACAGCTTTCGCAAAAAAGAAAATCTCATAACCGCGCTTACTCACTCCTCGTATTCCAATGAGATGCGCGCTAAAAAAATATCGGTGAGCTGTAACGAACGCCTCGAATTTCTGGGCGATTCGGTGCTTTCCATTATCGTCAGTGAATATCTATTTAAGGAAAATAAATATTTGCCCGAGGGTGATCTTACCAAGCTGAGAAAAGAACTGGTGTGCGGTAAAACGCTGTCGGATCTTGCTAAAGGGATCGCGCTTGGTGACTATCTGCTTTTGGGTAACGGTGAGGAGAAAAACGGCGGACGGGAAAACGATAAGATTCTCGAAAATGCCTTTGAGGCACTTTTGGCGGCGATCTATTTGGATGCCGGCTCCGATGGGAAGGCGTCGGTCTCGGAATTTCTGATGCCTCTTGTTCGCGAGAAGGTCAAGGAGATCGGCCACGGAAGTGACTTCAAGACCGCGCTCCAGCAGTTTGTACAGCAGACCGAGGGTGACTTTTTGGAATATGCGGTGGTGGGCGAAAGCGGCCCCGACCATAACAAGACCTACACCGTTGAGGCAAAGCTCAACTCCAATATTATCGGCAGAGGCTCGGGTAAGACCAAAAAGGAAGCCGAACAAAATGCCGCCAGAGAGGCACTTGCCTTATTTGGCGAGAACTGAGACTGAGATAAGAGGGGGAACGGGTGTTCCCCTTTCTTTGATTTGGACCTTGCGAGGAAGGCAGGCGCGAAAAGCGCCAAAAAGAGCAAGTGACAGCGGCTTTTGATATCTACTGTCACCCTAGAAAGGAGAAACGCGATGAAGCACGCCAATATACCGATCTTTATTCCGCATATGGGTTGTCCAAACGCTTGCGTATTTTGTGACCAGCGTTCGATCTCGGGCAAGCAGGCGTTTGAGGAGCAATCGGTCGTTTTGGAGATCGAAAGGGCACTTGCCACGATAGAGCCAAGCACCCAGACCGAGATTGCGTTTTTCGGCGGTTCATTTACGGGTATTGACCGCGGTCTGATGTGTCGGCTGCTTGAGATCGCCAAGTCATATATTGACAGCGGCAGGGTAAGCAGTATTCGCCTTTCCACCCGTCCTGATTATATTGACAGCGAAGTGCTGAATATCCTTTCCGAATACGGAGTGAAGCATATCGAGCTTGGGCTTCAAAGCATGGACGAAGCGGTGCTTGACGCCACAAAACGCGGGCACGATGCCGCCACGGCAGAGAAGGCTTGCCGTCTTGTTAAGCAATACGGCTTTGGGCTTGTGGGGCAGATGATGATAGGGTTGCCCATGTCAAGTGCGGAGAATGAACGGGCGACGGCGGAGAAGCTTTGCGAGCTTTCGGTGGATGCGGTGCGCATTTACCCCACGGTGGTGTTCTGCGGCACCGAGCTGTGTGACATGGCGCAAAACGGAAAGTATACACCGCTTGACACGGAAGCTGCGGTTATGAGGACCAAAAACGTGCTTCGGGTGTTCGTGGCACATGACATTCCGTGTATCCGTGTGGGGCTTTGTGCCTCGGAGCAGTTGTCCTCGAGCCGCGTATACGGCGGTGCCAATCACAGCGCGATCGGTGAGCTGGCAATGGGGGAGCTTTATTACGACCTGATATGTGAAAAGTTGGATAAAATGGGAAATCTTGAGGGCAAAAGTTTATTGCTTTATGTGCCCAGAGGCTCTACTTCCAAAGCGGTGGGGCAAAAAAGAAGAAATTCCCAAAGAATTTGCAAAAAATATTCGTTAAAACGGCTGAAAGTCCTTGAAAAAAATGAAATTTTGAGGTATAATATAGAAATAGATATAATATAATTAGGAGGAATCTCTTTTGTATCTGAAATGTTTGGAGCTTCAAGGCTTTAAGTCCTTCCCCGATAAAACGAAGCTGACCTTTGAAGCGGGTGCGACAGTTATTATCGGTCCCAACGGAAGCGGAAAATCGAATATAGCCGACGCGATGAGATGGGTGCTTGGCGAGATCTCCTCGAAAAATATCCGCGGAAGCAAAATGGAAGATATCATTTTCGGCGGAGCCGACAGCCGTAAGCCCATGGGCTATGCGGAGGTCTCGGTCACCTTTGACAATCGCGACGAGTTCAGCCGTCTGGATTGTCCGTATGATGAAGTGATGGTCACCAGACGCTACTATCGCTCGGGTGACAGCGAATATTACATCAACCGCCAGCCTGTTCGTCTTCGTGACATCTATGAGATGTTTATGAATACGGGCGTAGGACGTGACGGATATTCCATTATCGGTCAGGGTAAGATCGCCGAGATCATCTCGCGCAAGAGTGACGAGAGAAGAAGTATATTTGAGGACGCATCGGGCATCGCCAAGTACCGTCATAAGAAAACCGAGACCGAACGCCGTCTTGCCGATACAGAGGAAAATATGACGCGCGTGGGCGACGTGTTTGCCGAGGTGGCGGCACAGGTGGGGCCTTTGGAAAAGGAGGCTGAAAAGGCGTCTCGTGCCATTGAGCTTCTCGAGACCAAAAAAAGAGTGGACGTGCAGCTGTGGCTTTATGACACCGATAAGCTTCGCACCGAGCTTGCCGAGGCACAGGATCTGTATAACCGTTCTTCCTTCGATCTTCAGACCATCAATGATACCATTGAGTCCTATGAGACGCAGAACGAAAAGCTGTTTGAGATCTCTCAGACAAACAAAATGGAGTCCGAACAGCTTCTGGGGGAGATCACACGGCAGACCGAGCGTAATCATACCTTGGACAGCGAATACCGTGTGGCGGAAAACAATATGCGCCATACCGAGGAGACTGTGCGCGCGGCTAAGGAGAGCATTGTAAATTTTGAAAATGCACTTGCCGCCGAGACAGAGGCAAAAGCGCAAAAGACCGAGCGTGTCGAGCAATTAAAGCAGGCTTTAGAGCAACTGAAAAAAGAGCACGCGGATGCTATAGAAGAACAGGCGCGTCTGCGCGGTGAGGCGGACAAGCTTCTTGCGCTTTGTGAGGAGTCTCTTTCCGATCTGCGTGTGTTTGAAAAGGACGCGACCGATATTCGGGTGCGTCTTTCGGTGATCGAAAACGCCCAGAATACCGATGGCGATAAAAACAGTGCCATATTGGATGAGATCAAAAAATACGATGAGCTTGCCGCATCGTTTGGCAAGCAGATCTCCGCGTGTGAGACGACCTTAAAGGAATATGAGGATGCCATCGCCGTGCTTGACGGTGAGATATCCGCATGTACTGACAAGAGAAATGAGCTGTATGAGGCACGAAAGACGGGCGAGGAACAGCTGTCGGCGGCACGTCTTTCGCGTGACTCCCTTTCGCAGAGAATCGAAACCATCCGTGCCATGGAAGCGCAGCTTGAGGGCTACAGCCACAGCGTTCGCCACGTTATGAAAGCGTACGCCGAGGGCAGGATCAAAACTGCATCGGGCGAACCGTGCGGAAAGATCTACGGACCGCTTTCCAAGGTGATCGCGGTGGGCGACGAGTACGTAACTGCCATTGAGACCGCGCTTGCGGCTAACCTTCAACACATCGTTGTGGAGGATGAGCAAACGGCAAAGGCGGCGATGTATGATCTGAAGCGTGCCGAAGCGGGACGGGCAACCTTTTTCCCGATCACTTCCATGAGAGGGCAGAGTGCCACACATGAAATGGAACAGGCACGCAAATATAAAGGCTTTGTGTCTTTTGCAGACAAGCTTGTAAGCTGTGAGGATAAATTCAGCGAGATCGTATCCTCGCTCTTGGGGCGCACGGTGGTATTTGATAATATCGAAAACGCTACCGAGATGGCAAAGTCTCTCTCGTACCATGTGCAGGTGGTCACCCTTGACGGACAGCAGATCCGTGTGGGCGGTTCGTTTACGGGCGGTAGCAACAAATCGGGCGGCATGCTCAGCCGAGCCAGCGAGATCAAGCAGCTTGAGGGGAAGTTTGCAAAGGCAAACAATGCTCTTTCGGAGTGCATTGAACAGCAAAAAAATATAGAAAAAGAAATTGCAGAGGCAGAGGAGCAAAGCTCGTCCCTTGAAGATAAGCGCAGGCTGTATGAGGTTATGAGAACGGGCGAGGCATCCAGAGCCGAACAGCTTAGGGCTAAGCTGGATACCAACCAGACGCTTGCCGAGAAGCTCCGCGCAGACTACGGCGACGTGATCGAGCAAAACCGCCGTTATGAGCAGGAGGCACAAACCCTTTTGGCGAAGGAGCAGGAGCTTTCGGTGCGCATTTGTGAAATCACCGAGCTTCGCGAGCAAAAGGACGTGGAGCGTCATGATATGCTGGAGACATGTGATACGCTGTCGCAAACGATCACCGAGCTGTATATCAAGGTGAGCGAGACCGCAAAGGATATCGAGACCGAGGAGACCTTCATCGCTTCTATCAATGAGCGCATGGCGGCACAGGCAGAAAATATCCGCGAGCAAAATGCCCGTATCGAGGAATGTCACGCCCGTATGGCGGCGTTTGACGGCGAGCAAAAGCAAAACAGACGTTTGTTTGCTGAGGGCGAGGCTTTGCTTGAGGAGCTCGGACGCAAGCGCGCACGCCTTGAAAGCGACAGCTTTGCGTTTGAAAAGAAGCTGTCGGATATGAACGCCAAGATCCGTGAAAAACGCAACGAGCAGGAAAATATCTTCCGTGAACATACCAAAAACGAAAATAGATTGACGGCACTGAAAGCCGACCAGGACAAGCTTGCCACCAAGCTTTGGGATGACTATGAGATGACACGTGCACAGGCAGTGGCTCTTGGCTATCCGCCGATCACCAAGGTGACACGCGCGGCAACGGCGGCAAAACAGATCGATTGCCGAAACAAGCTCCGTGCGATCGGCAACGTGGATCTGGATGCTGTCAATAAATACAAAGAGGTCAAGGAACGCTATGACCGCATGGACAGGCAGATCAAAGACCTTGAGGCATCCAAAAATGACCTCTTGAAGATCATCGACCGTCTGGAGACCGAAATGAAGGCGGCGTTTACCGATTCCTTCAACCGTATCAACGAGAACTTCGGAAAGACCTTCTCGGAACTGTTTGGCGGCGGTACGGCGGAGATCGTATTGACAGAACCCGAAAACGTACTGACCAGCGGCATCGAGATCAAGGCGGCACCTCCAGGCAAGATCATCAAGAGTCTGATGCAGCTTTCGGGCGGTGAGCAGTCGTTTGTGGCAATCGCTCTGTTGTTCGCCATTCTCAAGGTCAATCCGCCTCCGTTCTGTATTATGGACGAGATCGAGGCGGCACTGGACGAGGTCAACGTGGCGCGTCTTGCCGAGTATATCAAGAGATATTCGGACAGCACGCAGTTTGTAATGATCACACACCGCCGCGGCACTATGGAGGCGGCAAATATGCTGTACGGTGTCACCATGCCCGAGCACGGTATCTCCAAGGTGCTGGCACTGGACGTGGCGGGGATTTCCAAGAAGAAGGGAGACGATTGGGATGGCATTTTTGGATAAGCTGAAGGCGGGTCTTGACAAGACCAAGAAGGCGATCTTCGGTCAAGTAGACAATGTTCTGAAGGCATTTGTCAAGATCGACGAGGACCTTTTGGACGAGCTTGAGGAGCTTCTCATTTGCGCGGACGTAGGTGTCGGTGCGACAGAGGATATTATAGAAGAACTCAGAGAACGCATTAAGGACGGACGCCTCAAAGAGAAAGAGGACGTCATTTCGGCACTCAGAGAGATCCTTACCGACATGATCGGTGAAGGCGAGCCTTTGAAGCTGGAGACAAAGCCCTCGGTCATTCTTGTGATCGGCGTCAACGGCGCAGGCAAGACCACGTCGATCGGCAAGATCACAAACATTCTCAAAAAACAGGGTAAGAATGTTGTTGTGGCGGCGGCGGACACCTTCCGCGCGGCGGCGATCGAACAGCTTGCCGTTTGGTGTGAGCGTTCGGGCGTGACGCTGGTCAAGCAAAGTGAGGGAAGCGACCCTGCGGCGGTGGTCTTTGACGCGGCACAGTATGCCAAGAGCCATGCGGCTGACGTGCTGGTGGTAGACACGGCAGGACGCCTTCATAACAAAAAGAATCTGATGAATGAGCTGGAGAAGATCAGCCGTGTGATAGACCGTGAGCTGCCAGGAGCAAGCCGAGAAAATTTGTTGGTGCTTGATGCTACAACGGGTCAGAACGCCATTTTGCAAGCTAAGGAATTTAAAAACGCGGCAGAGATCACAGGTCTTGTACTCAACAAGTTGGACGGCACGGCAAAGGGCGGCATCGTGATCTCCATCAAGCGCGAGCTTGATATTCCCGTTAAGTTTATCGGGGTGGGAGAAAAGATCGACGATATGCAGGAATTTTGCGCGGATGAATTTGTCAGCGCGTTCTTTGAGTGAGGCACGAATATGGAGCTTGTGATTGCATCGAGAAATGCGCATAAAATTAAGGAGCTGGAAGCCATTTTGAAGGAATCTCTTGCTGATGTCAAGCTTTTGTCGCTTGACGAGGCAGGAATATTCGGTGAGATCGAGGAGGACGGTACCACATTTGCCGAAAATGCGCTGATCAAGGCGCGCGCGGCGGCAGGGGCGGGCAAGATCGGTGTCGGTGACGATTCGGGGCTTTGCGTGAACGCCCTCGGCGGTGCACCCGGAGTATACTCGGCGCGCTACGCGGGTGAGCACGGCGACGATGCGGCGAACAATCGAAAGCTTCAAGAGGAGCTTGCCGATAAAAGCGACCGAAGTGCTTACTTCACATCGGCGATTGCCTGTGTTTTCCCCGACGGACGCGAGATCGTGGTGGAGGGAAGAACCGAGGGCGTGATCACCCATGAGGCGCGCGGAAACGGCGGCTTCGGCTATGATCCGTATTTCTTCTACGAGCCGCTTGGTAAGACCTACGCTGAGCTGACGGCGGATGAGAAAAACGCGGTCAGCCACAGAGGCAAGGCGGTACGGGCACTGGCAAATGAGCTTTTGTCCACGTCTGATTTTCAATAACCAAAGAGAGGAACATTATGATAACATCCAAACAAAGAGCTTATCTTCGCTCGCTTGCGGTGCATGAGAATCCCATCATGCAGATCGGCAAGGGCGGGATCGGTGATAATCTGATCAAAACGGTGTCGGATGCGCTGGAGGCACGGGAGCTGATCAAGCTCTCGGTATTGGAGACAGCCGAGGAAACACCGCGCGAGGCGATTGAGATCTTGGCAGAGGCTACAGGTGCCGAGGCGGTTGCTGTGACGGGACGCAAGATCGTTCTTTACCGCGAATCGCAAAAACACAAGAGGATCGAGCTTTAAAGGATATGGAAAACGAGCAGGATATCAGAGTCGGTATTTACGGCGGCACGTTTGCGCCCGTTCACAACGGGCACGTTCAGGCGGCAAAGCTGTTTATGGAGCAGATGCGGCTTGACTATCTGTTTATTATTCCCGCCGCCATTCCGCCGCACAAGAAAATCGATCAGGCGGATGATCCTACGCATCGCCTCAATATGTGCGCGCTGGCGTTTGGTGAAATGGACGGCGTTGTGGTGTCGGATATGGAAGTCAAACGGGGCGGCAAAAGCTACACGGTGGATACGCTCAGAGAGCTGAGCGCCAAGGGGCGCAGGCTGCTTATGCTTTGCGGCACCGATATGGTGCTGTCCTTTGACACGTGGTATCAGTATAAGGAAATTTTAAAGCTGTGCTATCCCGTGTATATGCGGCGTGAGAATGACAAGCTTCTGGACTCTATGATCGTGAGCAAGCTGACCAAATATTATGAGGAGAGCGGCAAGATGTTCAGAAAGATCATCGGAGAGCCCATCGAGCTTTCTTCCAGTGAGATTCGCGAGAAGGTAAGAAGGGGCGAGGATATCTCGTCGCTTGTGCCCCCCGCGGTTGCCGAATATATCAAGCTGTACGGCTTGTATTTGGAGGGGTGAGCGTGTATACCGAAAAACAGATAGCAAGGCTTTATGACAAGGTAAAAGAGAGCATGTCGGAAAAACGCTTTGGTCATACGGCGGCGGTTGCCGACATGGCGGCGCGTCTTGGCGCGCTGTTCGTACCCGATCAGTGTGATCTTTTGCGTGCGGCAGGCTTGCTTCACGATATAACAAAAGAATATTCTTTTGAAAAACAGTTGCAAATTTTAGAGAGCTTTGGTATAATGGTAGACAAGCAGGACATCCTAACACCAAAGACCCTTCATGCGCGGACGGCGGCACTTTTGATCCCTGTGATGTATCCCGAGTTTGCCGATCCGATCGTGATCGATGCGGTGCGCTACCATACCACGGGGCGCGCGGAGATGACGATAACCGAAAAGATCGTATATTTTGCCGATTACATTGACGATACGCGAACCTATCCCGATTGCATATTTTTGCGAAACGGATTTTTTGAGGCAAAGCCCGAGAATATGGAGATGGATGCGAGACTTTCGCATTTCAGAAAATGGCTGATCGCTTCTTTTGACAAGACGCTTTGTTCGCTGACCGAGGACGGCAAAATTATCAGTGTGGATACTGTGGCGGCGCGCAACAGTTTGATTTTGGAGGACATGCGGGGGAGATCTTGATAGGAGTCCTCCGTAATGCTTGGAAATAAGAGAGTTTTTGCATTTGTTTTGCTTTCGCTTGCCGCGTTTATGTTTTTGGGTGCGTCGGTGATGGGGAGTACTCCCGTAACACAAGCGCCAAAGACACAGGTCGATGCTCGGACATCGGTAAATAACGGTGCGTTTCATTTTCTGATGCTGGGCAAGGACAGTGCGGCGGAGCTTTGCGACGTGATCATGCTGGTCTCTTATAAGCCGAGCGATAGAAGTCTTTGTATCGTTCAGATCCCAAGGGACACCTATTTTGCGTATACCGACGGAAGCTATAGAAAGATCAACGCTGCGTCCCGTGTACTGGGCGGCTCGGATAAGCTGAAAAATAAGCTCTCACAAGCGCTTGGTGTGTCGATCGACGGCTACGTGGAATTTGACCTCGATTTTGTTAAACGTGCGGTAGATATGGTGGGCGGTGTTGAGATAGACGTGCCGTGTGATATGGATTATGACGATCCCGAGCAAGACCTCTCCATTCACTTGAAAAAGGGCTTGCAGACGCTGACGGGAGAGCAGGCGGTGGCGTTTATTCGCTTTCGTTCGGGCTATCTCCGTGCGGATCTTGGCAGAATGGATGCGCAAAAGCTGTTTTTGGCATCGTTTGCGAAGGCGTTTTCCGAGCGTGTGAGCGTATCGGAGCTGCCGCGTATGCTTCTTATGTCGGTGGGACATCTGAAAACAGACGTGCGGTTTGATACCATGCTGTCTGTGCTGACCGAAATGAGACAGCTTTCCACAGACCGCATCACGGTTCTTACGCTCCCGGGGGAAGAATTTCAATCGGAATACAGCGGTGCATGGTACTATATTCTTTCGCACGACGGGTGCGAAACTGCCATCGGTGACTACCTTGCGGACGGCGAATACGTCGGCTTTGATCGCTTTGGACTTTTTACCGACAGTAAAAGAGCGGCGATCAAGCAAATATATCAAAGAAATATTCCCCCCGTTCCGCATACCTTTATGGGAATCATGGAGCAAGGGGTAGAAATTGAATAGATCATGCTTATATTTATCAATGTTGAGAGATAGGGAAAGGAAAATTCATGGAAGAAAAGAATGAGATGCTAACAGAACAGGTGCTTCCGAGCCTTGTAGGGGCGGAGCCGCTTGCGCTGGCAAAGGCGATCGCCACCCGTCTGGATGACAAAAAAGGACAGGGGGTCAAGGTGTTGGCAGTTGCGGACAAGACCTCTATTGCCGATTATTTTGTGCTTGGCACGGGTAACTCGGGCACGCACGTAAGGGCCCTCGCAGGCGAGATCGAGGACTACATCGGCAAGCGCGGCGTGGACGCAGATAACGTGGAGGGGCGCGGTATGCGCTCGTGGATCGTGCTGGATTACGGCAACGTCATCGTGCATGTGTTTGACCGCGAATCTCGCGAATTTTACAATTTGGACAAGCTGTACGGCGATGCAAAAGTCGTACTGGAATTTTAAATATTTGAGGTGTGAGCTATGAAATACGATTACATATCCATTGAACCCAAATGGCAAAAGCGTTGGGAGGATGAAAAGGTCTTTGAGGCGTCCAAGGATCACACAAAGCCCAAGTTTTACGGACTTGTGGAATTCCCGTATCCCAGCGGTGCGGGCATGCACGTCGGACACATCAAGGCGTATTCGGGTCTTGAGGTCGTCAGCCGTAAGAGAAGGATGGAGGGCTATAACGTCCTGTACCCGATCGGCTTTGACGCTTACGGTCTTCCCACCGAGAACTATGCCATCAAAACGGGTATCCACCCCAGAAAGGTGACCGATGACAATATCGAACGCTTTACCAACCAGCTGAAGCGCGTGGGCTTTTCCTTTGACTGGTCGCGTGTGATCGATACCACAGAGGAAGATTATTATAAGTGGACGCAGTATATCTTCCTTAAGATGTTTGAAAAGGGACTTGTGTTCCGTGATACCGCGCTTGTCAATTACTGCCCGTCCTGTAAGGTCGTGCTTTCCAATGAGGATTCGCAGGGCGGTAAGTGCGATATCTGCCACAGCGATATCGTTCAGAAGTCCAAGGACGTTTGGTATCTTCGCATTACCGAGTATGCCGATAAGCTTCTTGAGGGTCTTGACAAGGTGGACTATCTTCCGCAGGTAAGGCAGCAGCAGATCAACTGGATCGGTAAGTCCACGGGCGCGTTTGTTGATTTCAGCGTGACGGGCACCGATGACAAGCTTCGTATCTATACCACCCGTCCCGATACGCTGTTCGGTGTTACCTTTATGGTTATCGCACCCGAGCATCCGCTGATCGACAAGATGGCGGACAAGATCGGCAACATGGATGCCATTGTGGCATACCGCGAGGAGTGCGCTAAAAAGACCGAGTTTGAAAGAACGCAGATCGTCAAGGAAAAGACAGGCGTTTGCATTGACGGTCTTTGTGCCGTCAACCCCGTAAACGGCAAGCAGATCCCTGTGTTTATTGCCGACTACGTTATGATGGGCTACGGCACGGGCGCGATCATGGCAGTTCCCGCGCATGACGAGAGAGACTATGCCTTTGCCAAGAAGTTTGGTCTGGATATCATTCCCGTTATTGAGGGCGGTGACATTGCCGAAAACGCGTATACGGGCGACGGCAATATGATCAATTCCGATTTTCTCAACGGCATCACTACCAAGAAGCAGGCGATCGACAAGATGCTTGAATTCCTTGGCAGTAAGGGCATTGGTGAGAAGGGCGTACAGTATAAGATGAAGGACTGGGCATTCAACCGTCAGCGTTATTGGGGCGAGCCCATCCCGATCGTGCACTGTCCGACTTGCGGCATGGTTCCCGTGCCGTATGAGGAGCTTCCTTTGAAGCTTCCCGTGGTAAAGGAATTTGCCCCCGGTGAGGGAGGCGAGAGCCCCTTGGCAAAGCTGGATGACTTTGTTAACTGCAAGTGCCCCAGATGCGGCGGCGCGGCTAAGCGCGAGACCGATACCATGCCGCAGTGGGCAGGCTCCTCTTGGTATTTCCTGCGTTATATCGACCCGAAGAATGACGGAAAGATCGCCGATATGGATGAGATGAAATATTGGCTTCCCGTTGACTGGTACAACGGCGGTATGGAGCACGTGACACGTCACATGATCTATTCCCGTTTCTGGCACAGATTCCTTTACGATATCGGTGAAGTGCCCACGGCTGAGCCGTATGCCAAGAGAACGGCGCAGGGACTGATTTTGGGTCCCGATGGCGACAAGATGTCTAAGTCCAAGGGTAACGTTGTTGACCCGCTTGACGTTGTGGGTGAGTTTGGCGCGGACGTGCTTCGTGTGTACGTGCTCTTTATGGGCGACTACGGAAGCGCCGCACCTTGGTCGGAAAGCAGTGTGAAGGGCTGTAAGCGTTTCCTTGAGCGTGTGGCTGATCTTGCGAGCATGATCTCGGATAAGGAGAACGCAAAGCTGGAAAGCTCGTTCCACAAGATGATCAAGAAGGTCTCCGAGGATATTGAGCAGATGAAGTTCAATACCGCCATCGCCGCTATGATGGGGCTTGTCAACGAGATCTATGATGCAGGCTCGCTGACCAAAGAACAGTTCATGACCTTTACCCGTGTGCTTTGTCCTTTTGCACCTCATTTGTGTGAGGAGCTTTGGGAAATGCAAGGCGGCGAGGGCTTCTGCTCGCTGGCTTCGTGGCCCGAATATGACCAGGCAAAGACGGTGGATGCTACGGTGGAGATCGCCGTGCAGATCAACGGCAAGGTGAGAGCCAACGTTGAGATTCCCATGAACTGCCCGAAGGACGACGCCATCGCCGCCGCTAAGGAGGCTGTGACCTCTTACCTTGAAGGCAAGACGATCATCAAGGAAATTTTTGTTCCGAATAAAATCGTTAATATTGTGGTAAAGCCTTAAAAAAACGAAAAAATATACAACAAAATTTTTCGTGAAGTATTGACAAACGGAGAATTTTGTTGTATAATTGAAAAAGAGTATTGTTGCGGAAACCCGTAACATGCGGAGGGAGGGAATAAGTAATGGCAGAAGTTAGAGTTAAGGAAGGCGAGTCCTTGGACAGTGCCCTTCGTCGCTTTAAACGTCAGTGCGCTCGTTCCGGCGTCCTCACCGAACTTCGCAAGAGAGAACACTACGAAAAGCCGAGTGTTAAGCGTAAGAAGAAGTCTGAAGCCGCAAGAAAGCGCAAATACAAATAATCTTATTTGTTTTTGACAAAGGAGCATCGTAAGATGCTCCTTTTTCATGCGTTTCATAGTTATTGATACGTAGTGAAAAACGTAAAATTGTCAAAAAAGTTCTTGACAAAAGGAAGGGAGTGTGGTATGATATATCTATCAATGTTGACGGGAATAAGTAGCGGTTTTTAGCCTATGCAGAGAGGGGTCGGTCGGTGCAAGACCCTTTGGCGAGATTCATGTGAAGCTCTCCCCGAGTTCCGCCCCAATCGGCGGTGGTGCGCCCATTATCGCGCGGGGACTTGTTGGTCTCTTAAAGGTGCTTCTTGTGAGAGGAGCATAAAATAAGGTGGTAACACGAAGCGTTCGCTCTCGTCCTTATGTGGAGGATGGGGCGTTATTTTTTTTGAAAATTTTGAAAGGAAGATAAAAACATGAAATGGACATCTTTAAATGATCTCAGAGAAAAGTATCTCGCTTTTTTCGAGAGTAAGGGACATCTGCGTCTCCCTTCATTTCCGCTTGTACCGATCAATGACAAGTCTTTGCTTCTCATCAACTCGGGCATGGCACCGATGAAGAAGTATTTTACGGGCGAGGAGGAGCCGCCCCGTCGCCGCGTGACCACTTGCCAAAAGTGTATCCGTACGCCCGACCTTGAGCGTGTGGGACATACGGCACGCCACGGCACGTTCTTTGAGATGCTGGGCAACTTCTCGTTTGGCGACTACTTTAAGAACGAGGCAATTCCGTGGGCGTGGGAGTTTTTGACAGAAACTCTTGAGATCCCGAAGGAGCTTTTGTGGCCCTCCATTTATGAGAATGATGATGAGGCATATGAGATCTGGGTAAACAAGATCGGCGTTGACCCGAAGCACGTGGTTCGTCTTGGCAAGGCGGACAACTTCTGGGAGCACGGAAGCGGTCCTTGCGGCCCCTGCTCGGAGATCTATTTTGACCGCGGCGAAAAGTACGGCTGCGGCAATCCCGACTGCAAGCCCGGATGCGACTGCGACAGATTTATGGAGATCTGGAACAACGTGTTTTCGCAGTTTAACAACGATGGAAACGGCAATTATACCGAGCTTGCCTCCAAGAATATAGATACAGGCATGGGTCTTGAGCGTCTGGCATGTGTCATGCAGGGCGTGGACAACATGTTTGAGGTCGACTCTATTCGTAAGGTCATCGACAAGGTGTCGGATATTTCGGGCAAGAAGTACGGCGACGATAAGATGGACGATATCTCCATCCGCGTGATCACCGACCACTCCAGAAGTGCGATGTTCATGATCTCGGACGGCGTGATCCCCTCCAATGAGGGACGCGGTTACGTTCTTCGCCGCATCATTCGCCGCGCTTGCCGTCACGGCAAGCTGCTTGGCATTGATCATGCCTTCCTTGTGGATACTGTCACGGTGTCGATCGAGGAGAGCCGTGGGGCATATCCCGAGCTGGAGGAAAAGAGAGATTATATTTTGAAGGTGATCGCACTTGAGGAGGAGCGTTTTGACGCTACCATTGACTCAGGGTTGGCCATTCTCTCGGGCATGATGGATGAGGCCGCAGGCAAGGGTGAGAAGGTGATCGACGGCGAAAACATCTTCAAGCTGTACGATACCTATGGATTCCCCATCGATCTGACAAGGGAGATCGTGGAGGAAAAGGGCTTTTCGATAGACGAGGACAAGTTCCATACTCTCATGCAGGAACAGCGTGCGCGCGCAAGAGCGGCAAGAGGAAACATCAGCGGTTGGGATAATGCCACCAAGAATCTGGTGTCGGATATCCAAAAGACCGAATTCCTCGGCTATGAGGCGATGGAGACAGACGCCAAGGTACTTGCTATCATCGTTGAGGGTGAGGACGGAGCTGAGAGCGCAAATGAGGTCAGCGAGGGCGAGTTCACACTGATCCTTGACAAGACTACCTTCTACGGTGAGGGCGGCGGTCAGGTCGGCGACACGGGCGCTATCACATCGGACAGCTTTTCGGCAAAGGTGCTTGACACCAAGAAAAACGACGGTGTGTATCTGCACATGGCGGCAATGGAAAGCGGCACGCTTCGCGTGGGTGACAGTGTAAAGGTCGCGGTTGACGGCAACAGACGTGCGGCGATCATGAGAAACCACTCGGCTTGCCACATGCTGCAGGCGGCCCTGAGAGAGGTCCTTGGCAATCACGTAGAGCAGGCAGGCTCTTACGTGGATGAGGGCAAGCTCCGTTTCGACTTTAACCATTTCGCTCCCATGACGGGGGAGGAGCTTTTGAAGGTAGAGGCGATCGTCAACGGACACATTCTGGCAGGTGACGGTATCACCATGACCGAAATGCCGCTTGACCAGGCTAAGAAGCTGGGTGCTATGGCACTGTTTGGCGAAAAGTACGGCAAGATCGTTCGCGTGGTACAGATGGGTGATTTCTCTATCGAATTCTGCGGCGGTACGCATATCGACAACACGGGCAAGGCGGGTCTGTTTAAGATCACGTCCGAATCTTCCGTGGCGGCAGGTGTTCGCCGTATTGAGGCAACTACGGGTCTTGGCGTGCTTGCGCTGATTGCGGAGAATAACGATCTGATCGCTAAGGCGGCGCACGAGCTGAAGGCGCAGAATCCTTCGGATATCGTCAAGCGTGCATCGGCGCTTCAGAGCGAGATATCGGGTCTTAAGAAGGAGCTGGACGCTCTTTCGGCAAAGCTTGCGTCCTCTAAGCTGGATGACATTGTGGGTGCGGCAGAGAGCGTTGGCAAGGTCAGACTTGCTACGGCGGCATTTGACGGCATGCAGATGGACGTGGCAAGAAATCTTGCCGACGAGATCAAGGCACGCTTTGACGATATGGTGGCGGTGCTTGCGCTGAATACCGACGGCAAGCTGAATTTCCTTGCAGTTGCAGGTAAGGATGCCGTGGCGGCAGGTGCGCATGCAGGCAAGCTGGTGGGCGCGGTGGCGGCTGTCAGCGGCGGCAAGGGCGGCGGACGTCCCGATAATGCCATGGCAGGCGGTCGCGATGCTTCCAAGATTGCGGAAGCTCTGGCATCGGCAAAGGATACCCTTGCAGGTATGCTGAAATAAAAACAAAAGATTGGAGTCGCAAACTGCGGTTTGCGACTTCTTTTTTGCACAAAAATGCTTTTTCTGCATATTTTTTTATTGAAATACCAATTTCGGGAGGAAGATATGTCAGAAAAGAAATATTTTGCATCGGCGAACAGCACGAAAGGGTTTGTCAACTATTTTCCCGACGTGTTCGGGGGCTGTCGGCGTCTTTACGTGGTTTTGGGTGGCCCCGGAACGGGCAAGAGCCGTTTTCTCCGTGATGTGGCAACAAAGGCACATGAGGTCGAATGTTATTACTGCTCGTCGGATGCGGCCTCACTTGACGGTGTGCTGATCGATGGGTGGATAGGGCTTGTGGACGGTACGGCACCGCACGTCTGGGAACCTGACTGCGCAGGTGCCTTTGAGCAGATCGTGAATTTGGGCGAGTTTTGGAATGAGCGAATGCTCACGGCAAACCGTGCAGAGATCGAGGCATTGTCGGTGCAAAAAAAGTGTTGCTACAGCGAGGCGTATGCCTATCTTGCGGCGATAGGCGAGGCGGAGAAGGGCATTGTGGGGCGTTTGCAGGCGGCACTGGATCGCGATAAGCTAAAGCGTGCGGCGCGTCGCTATTTGCGTGACGCCAAAGGAGACAGTCACGCAAAGCGCAGGATCGGGCTTTGCTCGGCAATCGGCATGACGGGTGAGGCGCATTTTGATACCTACGAAAAACAAAAAACAGCCCTTGCCGTGTCGGACAGCATGGGGCTTGCGTGGTTTTTGCTTTCCGAGCTTGATGCGTTGTGCCGCGTGCGCGGCATTTCCTGCCATGTAGCCCCCTCTCCTTTGTTTCCGCAGAGGCTTGAAGCCATACATCTTACGGGGCAGGGCATCTCGTTTTTTGCGGGCGAGGGGGAGGATGCTGTTTCCATGAAGAAATTTTTCGACGTCGGGCAAATGCGTGCTCTAAGACCCGTTCTTCGCGGTACAAGGGAAGTGCAGAAGCGGCTCAAGGACTATGCCATAGAGGCTCTGTCTCGCGCCGCCACGGCACATTTTGCCCTTGAGGAGATCTATGCGGCAGCCATGGACTTTAAGGCAAAGGAACAATTTACCGCCGAGTTTTGCAAAAAGCTGTTTGGTTAGATAAGTTTTGATTTGTAGGGGAACGATGTGGGGCACCGCCCCACACCCCGCCCTCCTTTTGAAAAAGGAGGGGCGAAAACCTTTACAGTATGGGTTTACAAAACCTTCACGTCATTTTGGGACGGACAACCGCGAAGCGTTTGCCCGTCAGCGCAAAGCACACAAACCGACAAAGAGAGCTAG
>JAZNDA010000015.1:0-7842 GCA_045587785.1 Eubacteriales bacterium
GAGATCGACGAGGACAAGCCGGTTCTTGTAGACAAGTATATCAGCGGCAGAGAGGTCGAGGTCGATGCCATCTGTGACGGAAGAAACGTATTCGTGCCCGGAATTATGGAGCTTGTCGAGCGCACCGGCGTTCACAGCGGCGACTCTATCAGCGTTTATCCCGCGTTCAGCATCTCGGACAAGGTCAAGGGAATTATTCTGCAGTACGCGAAGAAATTAGGCCTGGGTATCGGTATTGTTGGTCTGTACAACATTCAATTCATCGTGGACAAGGATGATAACGTGTTCATCATTGAAGTCAATCCTCGTTCTTCCCGTACCGTCCCGTTCCTGTCCAAGGCTACCGGCTACAGCTTGGCGGACATCGCTACGGAGGTTATTTTGGGCAAGAGCCTGAAGGAGCAGGGCATCTTCGATATTTATCCGGAGGAGAAAAAACGCTATTACGTCAAGGTGCCGGTCTTTTCTTACAACAAGATCAAGGGCTTGGATGCTTATCTGTCGCCCGAAATGAAATCCACCGGTGAAGCCATCGGTTACGATGACAAGCTGCACCGCGCCATGCAAAAGGCATTGATCGCCGGCGGTATCACGCTGCAAAACTATGGTACCGTTATGGTCACGCTTGCCGATGAGGACAAGGAAGAAGCACTGCCGTTGGTGCGTCGCTTCTATGATATGGGCTTTAATATCGAGGCGACCATCGGCACGGCAAACTTCCTCAAGGAGCACGGGATCCGCACCCGTGTGCGCAAGAAGCTCATGGAGGGAAGCGAGGAGATCTTTGAGTCGATTCGCGCAGGCTACGTTAACTACGTGATCAACACCCGTGCGGTCATGTCGGGCGTTCATTACGAGGACGGCATCGAGATCCGCAGCTGTGCGGTCGAAAACGGTGTTACGCTGTTCTCAAGCCTTGACACCGTCCGCATCGTTCTGGACGTTATCGAGGAGACCACCAACCGTGTTTCTACCATTGACGCAAAATAACCTCGTGAGGTCATGATGAAACAGAGCATTTTTACAATCATTGAAAATCGCCCGATCGCCGCATCGGTCTATAAAATGGTACTTGAGGGCGACACCTCGGCGATTACCGCCCCCGGACAGTTTGTTAATCTGAAGCTTGACGGAAAATTCCTGCGCCGCCCCATTTCGGTGTGCGACGCAGAGGACGGCAAGCTCACCCTGATCTACAAGGTAGTGGGAGAGGGAACAGAAGCAATGAGCCGCTCTGTGGCGGGAACCGTGTTTGATATTCTGAGCGGTCTTGGGAACGGCTATGATATCGAAAAGAGCGGCGAATATCCGCTTTTGCTTGGCGGCGGCGTCGGTGTGCCTCCCCTTTACCTGCTTTGTAAAAAGCTTGTGGCAGAGGGTAAGAAGCCCACGGTGGTGCTTGGTTTTAACAGCGCGCCCGACGTATTTTACGAAAATGAATTTTCGGCACTCGGCGCAAGGGTGATTGTGACCACGGCGGACGGCAGCTACGGCACAAAGGGCTTTGTGACCGATGCCATGAAGGATTTGGAATATACTCATTTTTATACCTGCGGACCCGAGCCCATGCTCAGGGCGGTACACGCGGCAAGCGTGACCGACGGACAAATGAGCTTTGAGGAGCGTATGGGCTGTGGCTTCGGGGCTTGCATGGGTTGCTCTTGCAAGACCTTGACGGGTTACAAACGTATCTGTAAGGAAGGTCCCGTGATGGCGAAAGGAGAGATCCTATGGTAAGCACAAAAGTAAGACTTGGCGAGTGGGAGCTGGATAATCCCATTATTCCCGCCAGCGGTACGTTTGGTTACGGATATGAGTTTGCCGAGCTTTACGATATCAACTGTCTTGGCAGTTTTTCCTTCAAGGGGACAACGCTTGAGCCTCGCTTTGGCAACCCCACACCGAGAATCGCCGAGTGCCCCCATGGTATGCTTAACAGCGTGGGACTTCAGAACCCCGGGGTTGAAAAGGTCATCTCGGAAGAGCTTCCCAAGCTGAAAAAGTGTTTCGATAAGCCTGTGGTCGCCAACGTCTGCGGCTTTTCGCCCGAGGAATACGAGAGGGTGGCAGAGCTTCTTTCGAACCAAGAGCAGGTCGGCATTTTAGAGGTCAATATCAGCTGTCCCAACGTTCATGCGGGCGGCGTGAATTTCGGTAGCTCGGCTAAGACCGCGGCGGAGATCACCGCAAGAGTTAAGGCGGTCTCCAAAAAGCCCGTGTATATCAAGCTGACGCCCAACGTCACCGATATTGCAGAGATCGCAAAGGCGTGTGAGGCGGCAGGTGCGGACGGCATATCCATGATCAATACCTTGCTTGGCATGCGTATCGATCTGCGCCGCAAGACCCCCATTCTTGCCAACAAGATCGGCGGGTTCTCGGGGGATGCCATTTTCCCCGTGGCAGTGAGAATGGTGTATCAGGTCTATGATGCCGTTAAAATTCCCATCATCGGCATGGGCGGTATTTCGTCGGCGGAGCAGGTCATCGAAATGATGCTTGCGGGTGCCACGGCTGTAGAGGTGGGAGCGGCAAATCTGGTCGATCCCTACGCTGCCAAAAAGATCGTGGAATCGCTTCCCGAAGCAATGGAAAAATACAATATCAAGAGTTTACAAGCAATAATCGGAGGTGCACACTGATGGGTAAGGACGTAATCATTGCCTGCGATTTCCCGAGCAAGGAAAAAACGCTGGCGTTTCTTGACAAATTTGAGGGCAAAAAGCCGTTTGTGAAGATCGGTATGGAGCTTTTTTATGCAGAGGGACCGTCTATTGTCAGAGAGATCAAGGCGAGAGGACATAAAATATTCCTTGACCTTAAGCTTCACGATATCCCCAATACCGTAAAAAGTGCCATGAAAGTGCTTTCGGGCTTGGATGTTGACATGACAAATCTGCATGCGTCGGGCGCCATTCCCATGATGCAGGGCGCGCTTGAGGGACTTACGCGCGAGGACGGTACAAGACCGCTTCTGATCGCCGTCACTCAGCTGACCTCCACCGATCAGGAGACCATGGAGCGCGATCTTCTCATTCACGAGCCGATTGCCGAGGTGGTCATGCACTATGCGCACAACGCAAAGGTGGCAGGACTTGACGGCGTGGTCTGCTCGCCCCTTGAGGCAGAAAAGGTGCACGGCAGATGCGGTAAGGACTTTTTGACCGTTACCCCCGGTGTCCGCTTTGCGGATGGCGACGTGGGTGACCAAAAGAGAGTGATGACACCTGCTGAAGCTAAGAAGATCGGCTCGGACTACATCGTGGTGGGCAGACCGATCACGGCTGCCGACGATCCCGTCGCGGCATATGAGAGATGCTGTCGCGAGTTCATTGATTAAATGAAATATATCTTTTTCGATCTTGACGGCACACTGACCGATCCTGCTCTTGGCATTACCAATTCGGTGGCGTATGCGCTTTCGAATTTCGGTATCGAGGTACAGGACAGAAAAACGCTGAACCGATTTATCGGTCCGCCTTTGGTGGATGCCTTTATGGAGTACTACGGGTTTTCAAAAGAGGATGCCAAAAGGGCACTGGGTTTTTACAGAGAGTATTTCGCCCCCAAGGGCATCTTTGAAAATGCCGTAATAGACGGAATTCCAAGCATGCTTGAGGCACTGAAGACGGACGGCAAAAAACTGTATGTGGCGACCTCCAAGCCCGAAAAATTCGCGGTGGAGATCCTTGAGCACTTTTCGCTCGACCGATATTTTGACGGCATATACGGCAGTACCATGGACGAAACACGCAACAAAAAGGATGCGGTGATCGCATACGCATTGTCCATGTCGGGCGCGAGTGCGACAGACAGCATCATGGTGGGTGACAGACATCATGATATTGAGGGCGCAAAAGCTAACGGCATGCGTTCTGTGGGGGTCCTCTTTGGCTATGGCAGCAGGGAAGAACTTGCGACGGCAGGTGCTGATCAAATTGCCGAGGATATCAAGGAATTACAAAACATATTGCAAGGAGAATGATTATGAAGCATATTGAAACACTGATCGCAAAGGACTTACTTTCCATCAAGGCGGTGTTCTTCCGTCCCGATGAGCCGTTTACGTGGGCAAGCGGCATCAAAAGTCCCGTGTACTGCGACAATCGTTTGACACTGACCGCGCCCGCGGTGAGAAATGACGTAGAAAACGCACTCGCCGAGACCATCAAGAGAGAATATCCCGATGCAGAAGTGCTGATGGGCACTTCGACGGCAGGTATTGCGCACGCCGCTATCACTGCACATCTGATGGATCTGCCTATGGGTTACGTCCGCTCGGGCGCTAAGGACCACGGTAGAGGAAACCAGATCGAGGGTAAGCTGGAAAAGGGACAGAAGGTCGTTGTGGTAGAGGATCTGATCTCCACGGGCGGCAGTGTGATCGAGGTGGTAGACGTTCTGCGCGAGGCAGGTGCCGAGGTGCTCGGTATCGTCAGCATCTTCACCTACGGAATGAAGAAGGGCATCGAGCGCCTTGCCGAGGCGAACGTCAAGAACGTCAGCCTTACCAATTTTGACGCCATTGCCGAGATCGCGGCAGAGGAAAAATATATCAAGCCCGAGGACGTGGCAAGACTGATCGCCTTCCGCAACAACCCCTCGGATGAAAGCTGGATCGGAGCATGAGTATGAGACATCTCATCGACATTATGGATCTGTCGGTCGCGGAGATCGAGGATATGATCTTAGTCGCCACCGACATTGTGGAGCATCCCGAGAAGTACCGCGAAGCTTGTAAATACAAGAAGCTCGCCACGTTGTTTTTTGAGCCGTCCACCCGTACTCGCCTCTCGTTTGAGGCGGCTATGCTTGAGCTTGGCGGACAGGTGCTTGGCTTCTCGGAGGCATCGTCGAGCTCGGCATCCAAGGGCGAGAGCGTGTCGGATACCGCCGCTATCGTCAGCGGATACGCCGATATCATTGCCATGCGCCATCCCAAGGAGGGCGCACCGCGCGTAGCGGCGGCAAAGAGTGACGTGCCCATCATCAATGCGGGTGACGGCGGACACTATCATCCCACCCAGACGCTGACCGACCTTTTTACCATTCGCAGGGAAAAGGGAAGCTTTGAAAATCTCACCATCGGTCTTTGCGGCGACCTTAAATTCGGCAGAACGGTACATTCGCTGATCGCCGCCATGTCGCGCTACAGCGGTGTGAATTTTGTGCTGATCTCTCCCCCCGAACTTAAGGTGCCCAGCTACGTCAAGAGCAAGTACATCAAGGAAAAGGGCATTCCCTACAGACAGACGGTTTCTTTGGATGAATGTATCGCTGATCTTGACGTGCTGTATATGACCAGAGTGCAAAGAGAGCGTTTCTTCAACGAGGAAGACTATTTGCGTCTCCGCGACAGCTATATTCTGACACCCGAAAAGATGAAGATGGCAAAGCCCGATATGATCGTGCTTCACCCACTGCCCCGTGTGAACGAGATCGCCACCGAGGTGGACGACGATCCCCGTGCGGCATATTTCCGCCAAGCGAGAAACGGTAAGTTTATCCGCATGGCGCTGATCTTGAAGCTTCTGGAGGAATGTCATGAGAATTGATGCGATAAAAAACGGAATCGTTATTGACCATATTGACGCAGGGCGTGCGATGAAGATCTACGAGATACTGGGTCTTGATAAGCTGGAATGTCCCGTGGCACTTCTCAAAAACGTGCCAAGCCAAAAAATGGGCAAGAAGGACATTATCAAGGTCGACGGTGATGTCGAGATCAATCTGGACGTGCTGGGCTTTCTTGGCAGAAACATCACGGTGGTGTTTGTCAAGAACGGCACGGTTGCCGAAAAGAGGCATATCGAACTGCCCACGGAGATGAAGGATATTATCTGTTGCAAAAATCCAAGGTGTATCACCTCAACAGAGCAGGGCATTCACCACCATTTCGTTTTGGATAACGAAAAGACTGGCGTGTACCGCTGTGTATACTGCGACGCACAGGCAGATTTGTCTTGACGATTTTAAATTTTTGGCTTATAATAAAAAATGAGAAAAGACCTTTATCTTTGAAAAGTGCTGGTGTTGTTGACATCCACTTATGTTTGATAAAAGGTCTTTTCTCATTTTAAAAGATAAAATTAGATGCTTCAGGCAGGGGCAGTGAACAATGCTCACGGGCGCAAGCCACATCTAGTTTTTTTTTATTATATCACAGGTTTTTGACTTTGTGAACAGTTTTTGATATTTTTGGGTGATTGTATAAGTTTTGAAAAAGGGCAAACACTATAGGTGATTGTGAGGTGTTTGTTTTGGAAGAAAGGCTGAGTTTGGACTATAAGGCAAACGTGGAGATGCTGGATGCGCATTTCCGCGTAAAGGACAGCTTTGACATCATCAAAAAGCCGCTTGCGGTGGGGAACGATGAGCTGACCTTTTACTATATAGACGGATTTGTTAAGGATGCTGTCATGAGCAAGCTGATGATGCATCTGGTGTCGCTGAAGGGGCTTGGCAAGCCCACGCCCGATGCGGCGCGGGATTTTATGCATGCACACGTGCCGTACGTGGAGACCGAGCTGACCGAGAGCGTTCGCACCATGACCACCATGATGCTTTCGGGCGCGGTTCTGATGATCGGGAGCAGCTTTGGTGCCACCGCCATCATCATTGATGCGCGAACCTATCCTGCAAGAACCACCGCCGAGCCCGAGAATGACCGCGTGATGCTCGGCGCGCGCGACGGCTTTGTGGAGACGCTCATTTTCAACACCGCGCTTATTCGCCGCCGTATACGCGACACCTCACTGACCATGCACTATATGTCGGTGGGAACTGCCTCGGCGACCGATATTGCGGTGTGCTATATGGAGGGGCGTGCGGATCCCAAAAACGTCAAAAAAATTACCGACAAGCTCGGGAATATCAAGACCGACGCGCTGACCTTGGGGCACCAGTCTTTGTGTGAGTGTCTTGTCAAAAGCGGCTGGTACAATCCCTTTCCCAAGGTACGCACCACCGAGCGTCCAGACACCGCTGCCGCGCATCTCCTTGAGGGCAGTATTCTGATCATTGTGGACAACTCCCCCGAGGTTATGATGCTTCCCACAAGTGTATTCGATTTTATACAAGAGACGGGAGACTATTATTTTCCGCCGCTTACGGGAAGCTTTCTACGCTTGCTCAGACAAGTCATTATGTTTTTGACGCTGTTTATGACCCCCATTTGGTACCTTTTTGTGCGCAATCCTTCTTTTGTGCCCGAATGGCTTGCCTTTACGCTCCCCGAGGAGCTGGGGAAGATCCCCATTTTTGCCCAGCTTATTCTGACCGAGTTTGTGATCGACGGACTTCGTATGGCATCCATGAATACGCCCGATATGCTGTCAAACTCCTTGTCGGTGGTGGGCGGACTTATACTTGGAGATTTTGCCATCAGCGTGGGGTGGCTGATACCCGAGGTCATTCTGTATATGGCGTTTGTGTCCATCGCCAATTTCTCGCAGAGAAACTATGAGCTGGCGTACGCCTTTAAGTTTTTGCGTTTGATGCTGCTGATTCTCACGGCTCTTTTCAACGTCTGGGGCTTTGCGATCGGTACGGCACTGGCGATCCTTCTGATGGCGACGAACAAGACCGTGCTTGGCACCAGAAGCTATCTCTATCCGCTCATTCCCTTTAACGGAAAGGCGTTTTTGACACTGTTTCTCCGTGTGAAAAAGAGAGACGTTTAGAACGCAAGGGGAACTTTTTGAAAAAAGTTCCCCTTGACCCCTCAAAAACTTTTGCACAGGGCAAAACGGGTTTTGGCATCTCACTATACGAACGATTTTCCGAAAACTATGTTTGGGGATATTATCCGAGTCATTTTAAGGCCGTCTTAAATACGGCCGA
>JAZNDA010000016.1:0-6458 GCA_045587785.1 Eubacteriales bacterium
AGTTTTGAAAGAGCAAATATTGAGGATAGGCGAGGTAAATTTTCGCAGCAATATGAGGATATTGCAAGGGAATTTACCGAAGCATATACCAATATTTGCCTTTCAAAACCGAGTTCGGATTATACCCTCTTGCCTAACTGAAGGAACATATGGAAAATACCAAACGAATTTTAAGCTACGTACGCCGCGCGGTCGATGACTACGGCATGATACGCGACGGCGAAAAGATCGCCGTCGGCATTTCGGGCGGAAAGGATTCTTTGGCTTTGCTTTGCGCGCTTGCCGACCTCAGACGCTTTTATCCAAAAAAATTCGAGCTTTGCGCCATCACCATCGACATGGGCTTTGATAAGGAAATGGATTTTTCCCCCATCCGTCGGCTCTGCGATGAGCTTGACGTAGAGTACCACATCGTCCCCACCGAGATCTATAAGATCATATTTGAGGTCAGGCGCGAAAAAAGCCCCTGCTCGCTCTGCGCCAAAATGCGCCGCGGCGCACTGCATAAAGCGGCAAAGGAGCTTGGCTGCAGTGCCGTGGCTCTGGGACACCACTTTGACGACGTGGTGGAGACCTTTATGCTCAACCTCTTTTTTGAAGGCCGCCTTGGATGCTTCAGTCCTGTCACCTATCTCTCGCGTATGGATATTACCCTCATCCGTCCCATGATCTACATGCCCGAAAAGGACGTCCGCTACTTTGCGCAAAAAGCGGCACTGCCCGTCATAAAATCTCCCTGCCCTGCTGACGGCAATACCGAACGCGAAGAAATGAAAAAACTGCTTTCCGATTTGGAAAGGAATAACAAGGGCCTACGTTACCGCATTTTCGGTGCGCTCACGCGCGGCGAGATCGACGGGTTCCGTGAGTGCGGAAGAATGAAGGGGATCAAGGAATACGAGGATACGGAAACAGACACGGATCAAAACTAAAAAGTCAAAATATTCCCGCCTCTTGACATGGCGGGGATAACGCGTTATAATGAAGTCATAAACAGAATGTTGAAAGGTATCACTATGAAGATTACAAAACTGCTCGAGCAAAATAGGCTTACTCTTTCCTTTGAGGTCTTTCCCCCCAAGACCGACACAGCGTTTGACAGCGTCAAGCAGGCAACAAACGAGATCGCGGCACTCTCGCCCTTGTTTATGAGCGTCACCTACGGCGCGGGCGGCGGCACGAGCAAGTACACGCTTGACATTGCGCAAAACATTCGCGAGTGCTACGGCGTTCCCACGGTCGCACATCTCACCTGCGTCTCGTCCTCGCGCGAGACGGTCAAGAAAAAGATCGAGCAGATACAGAACGCGGGCATTCAAAATATCATGGCACTGCGCGGCGACATTCCTGCCGATATGCAAAACGATGACCGAAGCGGTTGGGATTACCGCCACGCCTACGAGCTTGTTAGGGAGCTGAGAGAAAGCGGCTACGATTTTTGCATCGGCGGCGCTTGCTACCCCGAATCCCACCCCGAAAGTGGGAATCAGACCGAGGACATTCGGTATCTTAAGGAAAAAGTGGAGGCAGGCTGTGATTTTCTGACAACGCAAATGTTTTTTGACAACAATCTTTTGTACCGCTTTCTTTACCGCATCCGCAAGGCGGGCATCCACGTCCCCGTGATCCCCGGCATCATGCCCATTACCGACAAAAAGCAGATCGAACGCGCCCTGCGTCTTTCGGGCTCGTTTATGCCCAGACGTTTTCTTGATCTGGTAGACAAATTCGGAGATAAGCCTGCTGCCATGAAGCAAGCGGGCATTGCCTACGCCACCGATCAGATCCTTGATCTCTTTGCCGCAGGCATAGGCAACATCCATATCTACACTATGAACAAGCCCGACATCGCGAGAACCATTATAAGCAATCTTTCCGACGTTTTGGACAAATAAAAATTGCCGCAGGATCACCTGCGGCAATTTTTCATTTTATTATTTGCAAACGTCGCGCGAGATTTGGTACAGACGCTCGATCTCGGCGGTGCGCTTGGCGCAAATGGCGCGCATCAGATCGATCTGTTCGGCACTGAACATATCCAAATCGCCATCCCCCAGCTTATTCTTGTACATACGGTCAAGAATGAGCGCAAAGTTGATCTCGACAGGCTGAAGCCCACCGTCGATCTCGCAGATGACCACGTTGCTCTCGCCCCTCAAAAGAAGTTCTACGGCAAGAACACCCATCTGGGTTGCCGTCAGACGGTCTCTCAGAGAAGGCGAACCGCCACGAACGCTATGCGCAAGACGCGAGAAACGAGATTCAAGAATCTCATTGAGATCCTTGGTCAGATTTTCACAGTAGTCAGCGCCCTTGATTGCAGGAACGCCCTCGCTGATCATAACGATCATGCCACGCTTGCCCTCAGCCTTGATGCTCTTGATCTTCCCGAACATAGCCTCCTCGTCAAAGGGGATCTCGGGGATCGCGATAGCAACAGCGCCTGCGGCAATACCTGCATTGAGCGCGATGCAGCCACAGTCACGTCCCATGACCTCAACCACGTTACATCTTGCGTGAGACTCACAAGTATCTCTGAGATCATCAACAAGCTCAAGAACGCTGTTCATTGCGGTATCATAGCCAAGCGTATAGTCGGTCGCGGTAATATCATTGTCAATGGTTGCGGGAATACCGATGGTGGGAATTCCGTGACGGGTGAGATCGGTAGCACCGCGGAAGGTTCCGTCGCCGCCGATCGCAACGATGGCATCGATGTTATTCTTGTGGCAGGTCTCAATAGCCGCCGCCATACCCTCCTTAGTTTTGAACTCGGGACAACGCTCGGAATACAGCATGGTACCACCGCGCGTAATAATATTGGAAACGCTTCTGGGGGTGAGCGGAACGAGAGAGTTTTCAATCAGCCCCTTATAACCGCCGAGAACACCCGCGACCTCAAGCCCCTGCTCAAGCGCCTTTCTGGTAACGGCGCGAACGGCGGGGTTCATACCGGGTGCATCGCCACCCGAGGTCAGTACGGCAATTTTCTTGAATTTCTTTTCCATAACCTATATATCCTTTCAAAAGATTTAAACAAATTTTTGACTTACCGCTATATTTTACATCAAATGTCAGAAAAATGCAATAGTTTTTTACAATTTTCTTGATTTTTCTGCAAACTATTTTTTACAGATCTCTCTGAGCACCAAAAGAATCGCTCTGCCTGCCGCCAGCGTGCGAATATACTCCCTTGAACGCATACCCGAGAAGGAAAAACGGGTGACTTTTGTTCCCTGTGCCGTCGAGACCCCTACGTACACCGTGCCAACGGGATCATTCTCGTCTCCGCCCGTGGGACCCGCATAGCCCGTGGTGGATACACCGATATCCGCGCCCAAACGCTCTCTGACGCCTATAGCCATCTGCATAGCGACCTGCTCGCTGACAGCCGTATACTGCTCCAGCGTTTGACTTTCAACACCCAAAAGGCGCTGTTTGGTCTCATTTGTGTAGGTAACACAGCCGCCCACAAACACCGACGAGGAGCCTGCAATATCGGTCACGCGCTTGGCGATCAGACCGCCCGTGCAGGATTCCGCCGTCGCCAGCGTAAGCCCCGCTTCGGAAAGCCGCAAAATAAGCTCCTTTTCTATTGTTCCCACGTCAATGCCGTATATATGCTCACCGACTGCGGTTTGTTTGATCTTTTCTATCACTCCGTCGCACAGTGCGGCGGCCTTAGGCTCATTTTGCGCCCGCGCCGTAATTCTCAGACGGCATTCCCCGTCCTTAGCGTAAGGTGCTACCGTGGGATTGAGAGAATTCTCCATCAGTGCCTTCAGCTCAGTCTCCACCGCCGATTCACCCATACCCATGATGTGAACGTTTCTGCTGAAAAACACCTCGCCTCTGCGCGCCGACAGATACGGCACCACCTCATTGTCCACCATGGGTTCAAATTCGCGCGGAGGTCCGGGGAGCATGACAACGGTCTTGCCGTCCTCACCTTGTATTGCCAGTCCCGGTGCCGTTCCGTTGGGATTTTTCAAAACCGTCGCGCCGTCGGGCACAAGTGCCTGCTTGCGGTTGTTGGGGGTCATACGGCAAAGGTCTCCGTATCGGTGCATAAAATACCGTTCGATCTCTGCCATGACCTCATGGTCGGTATGCATTTGTTTTCCGAAATACGCCGCCACGGTCTCCTTGGTCAGGTCGTCATACGTCGGTCCAAGACCGCCGCTTGTCACTACAAGATCGGCACGCGAAAGTGCTTCCGCAAGTGCAATTTTAAGACGATCGGCATTGTCACCCACCACCGTCTGCCGATATACCGAAATGCCCAGCGACGCTAACTTTTGCGATAAATAAGCGGCGTTGGTGTTGACGATATCCCCAAGCAAAAGCTCGGTCCCGATGCAAAGGATCTCAGCTGTATGAATTTGATGTTCAGCCATTGGTTTCCCCTTTTAATCTATTATATCTACTAAGAGAACGAGCGGATCACATTCATAATATCAGACATAACTATTCTTCCAAATCTAATATTTCCGATTCATTATTCTATCATAAAAACCATTTTATGTCAAGGACTTGCGTTTTGATTCTGTTTGTGGTAAAATATAAAAAAACAAGGAGACTTAAGCATGAGCCTATGCCATACGTGTCCGCGCATGTGCGGCACGTCAAGAGATACGGGCGCACTCGGCTTTTGCCGTGCCCCAAGTGAATATCTGATCTGCCGTGCCGCCCCGCATATGTGGGAGGAGCCGCCCATCTCGGGCAAAAACGGCTCGGGCACCATATTTTTCGGCGGCTGCAATCTTGGCTGTGTCTATTGCCAGAACCGCACCATCAGCCGCGGACAAAAGGGACAGCTTCTGAAAGAGCAAGAACTGGAACAAAAAATTTGGAAGCTTGTAGAGCTTGGAGCTCACAATATCAATTTTGTCACACCCACACACTACACCCTGCCGCTTGCCTCACTGCTTAAGAGGATCAAACCCCGTCTCCCCATTCCCATCGTTTGGAATACGGGCGGATATGAAAGCACAGATACTCTCCGTGCGCTTGACGGGCTTGTGGATATCTACCTGCCCGACTTCAAGTATCACTCGCCCGCGCTTGCCAAAAAATACTCCCACGCCGAGGATTACCCCGAGGTAGCAAAGAGCGCGATCGCCGAGATGTACCGCCAACGCGGTGCGGTCCGCTTTGATGGGGACGGTATGATGCAAAGCGGTGTCATTGTCCGACACTTGGTGCTCCCCTCTCACCGCGCGGATTCCATAGAGGTGCTCCGCACCTTAGCAGACATACTGCCTGTCCGCGATATCCGTCTATCGCTCATGAGCCAGTACACCCCCGATTTTGTAGATAAAGACACTTACCCCGAACTTCATAGACGTGTGACAAGCTTTGAATATCAAAGCGTTCTGTCAAAGGCACAGGCGCTTGGCTTTGAGGGATATTTCCAAAATCGGAGCTCTGCCACAAAAGACTATACACCCGATTTCTGATCAAAAAAACAAGTTGTTTTCAAAAACCAAAGAAAACAACTTGTTCGTTTTTTATTCGATGCCTCTGAGTTCACATTTCGGACAGTACTGCCGCGCCGCCTTGACCATAGCGTGCATCTCATCATCCGAAAACGCCGAACAGCCCCCCGAAAGAATATCGCCCGAATCCACAAAGCCCTGCAGATAATAAGGCTCCTCACTGCCAAGCATGCGCGCAATATCCACAATATCCTCCTGTGTATGAAGCCCACGAACCACCGTGGTGCGGAACTCATGCGGAATTCCGCTGTGGCGAATGAGATCGATGCTTTGCAAAATCTTGTCATAATCTGCCGTCACGCCCGTGACCTCGGAATACCTCCCCTGCACGGTCTTGATATCCATGGCAATGTAATCAAGCATGCCGTCATCCAAAAGACGCCTCACGCGATCGGGAAAGCTGCCGTTGGTATCCAGCTTGACAGGATATCCTAACCGCCTGACCTCGGCAATAAATTCATACAGCCCCGAGGCAATGGTGGGCTCGCCGCCCGTGATCACCACACCGTCAAGAATCCCCTTTCGTTTTTTCAGAAAGGTGAAAAATTCCTCTTCCGATATCTCACTGTTTTCCAATGTATGCGTCACCAAAGACGCGTTGTGGCAAAAGGGGCAACGGAAATTGCACCCCTCGGTAAATACGATGCACGCCATGCGCCCCGGAAAATCCAAAAGCGTCAGCTTGCTCAGACCCGCAATTTTCATATATCAGTCCCCCAAAAAACATTTTCCGGCAATTTTCACTCCGTTTTCTATATTATATAACGAAAATCCAAAAAAGTAAAGAAAAAACAAAAAAAATTTCAAAAAGATATTGACAAAACAGTTTTGTTGTGGTATAATATCGAATGTTCCGCGAATGAGCGTTGTGCTGGTGTGGCTCAATGGCAGAGCAGCTGATTTGTAATCAGCAGGTTGTTGGTTCGACTCCGATCACCAGCTCCAAAAGGGTTTATGGCA
>JAZNDA010000017.1:0-7971 GCA_045587785.1 Eubacteriales bacterium
TTTGTTTGTCAAGAGGAGTGTATATGGCAAGCGGAGTGAATAGTGGATTATTTAAACGAGCGGCAGTACTTTTTTGTGTTTTGCTGCTTATATTTGCCTTACTTTTGGTGCGCATTGCCGTCATTCAGACGGTGAATTTTGAAGCTTACCAGAATAAGGTCATTGAGCAAATGACTACGCGCTCGCCTACGGGGGCGGAGCGAGGTGAGATCTATGACAGAAACGGCAACGTGTTGGCAACTAACGTGACAACCTATCGCGTTTTTTTGTCGCCGTCTGCCATTTCGGGGGCGCAAAGGGCACTTGACGGCAAAAAGACCGACAGTATATCGGGGGAAATTGCCGCGGGTCTGTCCGAATTGCTTGGCATAGACTATGACAAGATATATAAAAAGACGCAGAAAAGCGGAAGGCTTGACGAGACAATCTTGCGCGACGCCGACGAGGTAACTGCCGAGGCTCTGCGCAAATGGATCCTTGAGAAAAGCATGATAGGTCTTGTTTTTTTAGAGGCAACAAGCAAGCGGTACTATCCGTACGGAAGTCTTGCGTCGCACGTCATTGGATTTACAAGCACCGACGGCGTGGGGCTTTACGGGCTTGAGTATCAGTACAATGAGCTGATCGGCGGCAAGGACGGCTACTATGTGACGGCGCGTGATTCCAGGGGCAACGAGCTTCCCATTCCGTATAAGGACTACGTCGCTGCCACTGACGGCGCTCATATCACCACCACCATTGATAGCTTTGTACAGGCGGTACTGGAGGAGCAGCTGGAAAATGCGGTTTTGGATTCAGGTGCGCTTAATCGCGCGTGCGGCATTATGATGGACGTGCGCACGGGCGAGATATTGGCACTTGCGGTGTACCCGTCGTATGACCTCAACGATCCGCGAGAGCTTGCGGCGTATTATAAACAGAAGCTGGCGGCGAGCGGACTCCCAAAAGGCAGTGACGAGTACAGCGCGCTGGCAGGGCAGTATTTGCTTGAATCTTGGTCGAACAAAGCACTTACTGAGACGTATATCCCCGGGTCTACCTTTAAAATACTGACCTCCGCCATGGCGCTTGAGCAAGATCTTCCGATATTAAATAGCTCGGTGTTTTGCGGTGGTTCAAAGAATGTTTTGGGGCAGAATATTCATTGCCATAAACGAAAGGGACACGGCAGTCTCACGTTTGCCCAGGGGATCCAGAACTCCTGCAACGTATGGTTTATGAGCATCGGTCAGTCGCTCGGTATTGACCGTTTTACATCATATTTTAAGCAGTTCGGCTATCGAGAGAAAACGGGCATTGACCTGCCCGGCGAGGGGCTTGGTGTTTTCAGCCCACGTATGACAGAGCTTGACCTTGCCATTTATGCCTTCGGGCAAAATTTTACGGTGACAGCCATTCAGCATATCGCCGCCATTTCGGCGGTTGCGAACGGCGGCACTCTGATGACGCCTTACGTGGTCAAAAGCGCGGTTGATAATGAGGGTGAGCAGGTCTTTTTGAGGGAGAATGAAAACCGTGGAACGGTGGTGGCAAGCTCCACCTCAAAGACACTCAGCGAAATTTTAGCGGCAGGTGTTGCAGGTGAGGGCGGCGCGAAAAATGCTTACGTGGCAGGCTACCGCGTTGCCGCCAAAACGGGTACGTCCGAAAAAAAGGGACAGACCACAACGGGTGAGGAAATGTACATCTGCTCGTGCGTGGGGTATGCACCTGCAGACGATCCCAGATATGCGCTTCTTATTATGGTGGATGAACCCACTCGCGGACTTCTTTACGGCAGTACCGTGGCGGCACCCTATATTGCGGCAACTTTTGAAGCCGTGCTTCCGTATCTCGGTGTTGAACCGATCTATACCGAGGCGGAGAAAAAGCTGTTTACGTCGAATATTCAAAACTACGTCGGACTTGAAAAACAGAGTGCGGTCTCCTTTGCCGAGGAGCTGGGTCTTGAGGTCACGCTGATTGGCGAGGGGCAATACGTTGTTTCGCAATCGCCAAAGGCAGGAAGTTTATACTACAACCAAAACGGAAAGATCGTGTTTTACACCGATGATCAAAGACCTGCCGTGACGGGTGTTCCCGACGTGGTGGGAAAAACTTTGGTGGAAGCCAACCGCGCGCTGGCGGCGGCGAGCCTCAATTTGAGAATTACGGGAACCCCCGATATTGACGGAACGGGAAGTGCCACGGTGATCTCACAGTCGCCCGTGGCGGGTGTTACGGCATCGCTTGGGGACGTTGTGAGCATAGAGCTTCGTTACATGATAAAGGATGAATAGGCAAGAGGGAATAATCCGAACCCGCCCTTGAGCCTGAATTTTCAGTGCTTTATGGCACTTGGCTCCTTTGCAAAGTCTAACTTGGCGGCAGTCGCCAAGCACCAAAATCATCAGAAAATTAAGGCTCGAGGGTCTATGAGTTTTGAAAGAGCAAATATTGCGGATAGGCGAGGTAAATTTTCGCAGTAATATGAGGATATTGCAAGGAAATTTACCGAAGCATATATCAATATTTGCCTTTCAAAACCGAGTTCGGATTATTCCCTCTTGCCTAAAAAAGCGGACGCAAAAAGAAATTTTTGTGGGAGGCGCTTATGAGGCTGTTTGAGCTTTGCGAGGGAATGGAGATTCCCCATGGATGTGAAAATATTGAGATCGGCGGTGTGAAAACCGATTCCCGCAAGGTGCAAAAGGGCGATCTGTTTATTTGTATCAAAGGACTTCATGCGGACGGACACTTGTATATATCGGATGCCGTGCAAAAGGGAGCGGCGGCGGTCGTTGTTTCCCATGATGCTGTGGACGATGTCGAAATTCCCGTGGTGAGAGTTTCGGACACAAGGCATGCGGCGGCTTTGATCTACCACACATGGTACGGCAAGCCGACCGAAAAGCTTCACGTGATCGCGGTGACGGGAACAAACGGCAAGACCTCGGTGACCTTTATGCTTCGCGCCATCTTTGAAGCGGCGCTTTACCGTACAGGACTTATCGGAACGGTCAACTATTATTCGGCGGGACGAAAGATACTACGCGGTACCGACGATCCGCTTGCCAACATGACTACCCCCGATCCGGGGGAGTTATATCGCATGCTTGCCGAAATGGCGGCGGACGGGGTCGAGTATGTCTTTATGGAGGTCACCTCGCACGCCTTGGCGTTTGGCAAGCCGGATGCCATTCATTTTGACGCGGCTGTCTTTACCAATCTCACACCCGAGCATCTGGATTTTCACGGCGATATGGAGACGTACTACGAGACAAAGAAAAAACTGTTTTCTATGTGCGATAGGGCGATTATTAACGCCGATGACAGGTACGGCGCACGTCTGGCAAGCGAGCTGACCTGTCCGCACGTGACCTGTTCGGCAAAGGGGATCCAGAGCGACTATATGGCGGTGCAAATCAGCCAAAACGGCGTGGACGGCAACCAATATCGCCTTTTGTCAAAGCAAAAGCGGTTTACGGTTCGCACACCCATGCCGGGGGCGTTCAGTGTCATCAATACGCTACAGGCGGCGGCGTGCGCGTCCGAACTTGGCATCTCGCCGTCGGTCATTATGACGGCTCTGGGAACCATGGCAGGGGTGGACGGAAGAATGGAGCGTGTGCGCCTTGGGGTGCTTGCGGATTATTCGGTATTTATCGATTATGCGCACACACCCGACGCGCTGGAAAATCTTCTTCTGACCGCAAAGGGCTTTGCCCGCGAGAGGGAGAGAGTGGTGCTTGTGTTCGGCTGCGGCGGTGACAGAGATAAGTCAAAGCGGAGTGTCATGGGCGAGATTGCCGCACGTCTTGCGGATTTTGTGATCGTCACCTCGGACAACAGCCGAAGCGAGGAGCCCATGGATATCATATGCGAAATACAAAGGGGACTTGCGGACAGCGATTATGTTATCATCCCCGACAGGCGGCGTGCTATTGAATTTGCCATTCGGGAGTCGCATGCGGGGGACATTATTTTGCTTGCAGGCAAGGGACATGAGGAATATGAGATCGACCGAAGCGGCAAACACTTTTTCTCGGAAAAGCAGATTGCGGCACAGGCGGCAGGAAAATATCAATCGGAAAGGGAAAAAATGCAATATGAAAATTAAGGTCGGCGGGGGAAATATAAGGATAGAGGAATTTGCCGAGCTGTGCGGCGGCGTGCTGTGTGCCAATTTTGACGTGGAGGAATTCGGTTTCTCGTATGTATGTACCGATTCGCGCGAGGCGGATGCCGATACGCTGTTCGTGGTCATGAAGGGCGAGAGAGTGGACGGACATGATTATATGAAAAGTGCCCATGCTCGCGGTTGCCGTGCGTTTCTCTGTCAAAGGATACCCGATGCGCTGATACAAAACGAATGTGAGTTTGCGATCGTCACCTCGGAAGATTCTGTGGTGGCACTTGGCAATTTTGTACGTGCTTATTACGAATTTCGCCCGAAGAAAACGGTTGCGGTCACGGGAAGTGTGGGGAAGACCACCACAAAGGAGATGATCTGTGCGGTACTTGGAAAAAAATTCCGATTGGACAAGACCGACGGCAATCACAACAGCACGATCGGTATGCCCATGAGCCTGCTTGCCATGGAGCCGTCCTCTGAATTGATGGTGGCAGAAATGGGCATGAGCGGTTTTGGCGAGATATCCTTTATGTCGGACATTGCTCGTCCCGATATTGCCTGTATCACCAATATAGGAAGCTCGCACCTTGAAGCACTCGGAAGTCGCGAAAATATCGCTTTGGCAAAGCTTGAGATCACCGAGGGGCTTTCAAAAGACGGCGCGCTGATATTGAACGGCGATGAGCCGCTTTTGAGATCGGTATCGTTCACGCAGACGGCGCCGATCTACGTCTCGCTTGATAACCCCATGAGTGATTACCGAGCAATCAATATTCGGCATGAGACGAACGGTACGGTTTTTGACCTTGTTCGCGGCGGAGAAACCGTAAATGACATACAGCTCACCTGCCTTGGCAAGCCTTATGTGTGGGCGGCTTTGTTTGCCATTGCCGTGGGAGAGCGGCTTGGTTTGGACATGGAAAGCATCAGGTTGGGGCTTCTCTCCTTTAAGAAGGCGGACATGAGACAGAACATTGAGGAGTTTCATGGCGTGACAGTCATTGAGGACTGCTACAATGCCGCGCCCGAATCCATGCGTGCGGCGGCGGACGTGTTGAAATTACTTTCTGACAATCGCGGTGGCGCGAGGATGGTGGCGTTGCTTGGTGACATGCGTGAGCTTGGCGAAAACAGCCGCGAGTATCATAAAGAGGTGGGCAGATATTTTGCCTCTCTTGGCGTGTCGAAGCTCTTTTGTGTGGGCGAGCTTGCGGTGGATATCGCAATTGGAGCACTTGAGAGCGGAATGGAAAATCATGCTGTCACGATGTGTACAGATCATGAAGATATAGAAAAAATAAGTGATATGGTGTCATCGGAACTGCATGGAGGTGACATATTGCTTGCCAAAGCCAGCCGCGCGATCGGTGCGGAAAAGATCTTGGATCTGATCAAGCAAAAAATGTAAGAAAGGGACGAAAATATGAAAACCGAAATGCTCATAGAATTTCTCGCGGTGCTGTTTTGCACCTTCGCACTGACGGCACTGATCTCGCATTTTTTGATCCCCGTTCTCAAAAGCAAAAAAATGGGACAAAAAATTCTGGAAATCGGTCCGCGCTGGCACAAATCCAAAGAGGGAACACCTACCATGGGCGGCATTGCGTTTATCGTGGCGATCGCGTTTACGGTGGTAGTGGCGCTTATGATCGATAACCGTGAGTGGCGAACAGTCGTCTCTGTTATGGATCTCGCACTTATGAACGGTCTGATCGGTGTGATCGACGACAGAGCCAAGCTGATGAAAAAGCAAAACGAGGGACTTCTCGCTTGGCAGAAATATTTGCTTCAGCTTTTGGCGGGCGGTATCTATCTTTTTCTTTTGCATGTATTTGGCATCGGCGGCACGGCACTCCATATACCGTATATTGATGTGACGCTCCAGCTTGGTATCGGCTATTATGCGGTGGCACTTTTTGTGATCACGGGAATGGTCAACAGCGTCAATCTGACGGACGGTGTTGACGGACTGGCTTCCACGGTGTCACTTGTCCTTGGGGGCTTTTTTGCACTCGCGGCATTCATGGCGCAACTGAGAGGCGTGACGCTTCTGTCTGCGGCACTTATAGGCGGTGCGCTTGGCTTTTTGGTGTACAATTTCCATCCTGCGCGCGTCTTTATGGGAGACACGGGATCTTTGTTTTTGGGAGGTTTTCTGACGGGCTGTGCGTTTGCCTTGGGCGAGCCGCTGATCATTCTTGTGGCGGGACTTGTGTTCGTTCTTGAAGCGGTTTCGGTCATTCTTCAGGTTTCGGTTTTCAAGCTTTCGGGACGTAAAAAGAGACTTTTTAAAATGGCACCCATACACCATCATTTCGAGAAATGCGGATGGAACGAATATAAGATCGTTGCGGTATTCGGTCTGGTTTCAGCCTTGTGCTGTGTGCTTGCCTTTTTCGGTTTGTGATCGGAGGTGAATTTCGGTTTTGCATCGGATGCTTCAAAATAAAGTATCGGATGTAAAAAAACGGCTTTTGCCGACAAGCTCGGCAGGCAGGATGGACGTTGAATTTTTGATTCTTTGTATTCTTCTTTTGGTCTTTGGCGCGCTGATGAATTTTAGTGCCAGCTCGGTGTACGCCGAACAGCTATACGGGGACCGTTACTATTTTTTGGTTCGTTATATTCTTTTCGCGGTGCTCAGTGTGGCGGCAGCTGCATGGTTTGTGATGTGTGCCACAAGGGAATTCTGGTACGGCTTTGCCAAAGTCATTTACATGATTGCCATTGGCATGCTTCTTCTGGTGCTTGTGATCGGAACGGTGGGCGGTGGAGCCCAACGTTGGCTTCGTATAGGACCTCTTACCATTCAGCCGTCAGAGGTAGCAAAGCTTGCGGTGGTCATGATGCTGGCACGTTTTCTCAGTGATAACGAGGGGCGCATCACCACGGACGGAAAGGGAAATTTTATATACGGCGTGTTGCTCCCAGGGTGCATTATCGGTGCTATTGGTGTTTTGGTGGCACTGGAAAAGCATATATCGGGGCTGATGATCATCGGCATGATCGGTGTTGCGGTCATGTTTCTCGGCGGTACGCGCCAGAGATGGATCATACTCATCGGCAGTGTGGTGGCACTGGCAGGCAGCGGTCTGATTGCCGTGTCGGAATATGCGCAGACCAGAGTAAATACCTGGCTTCATATTACCGAGGTGGATCCCTTGGGGGAAGCATGGCAGACGCTTCAAGGGCTGTATGCCATCGGTTCGGGCGGCATCTTCGGTCTTGGTCTGTTTGGCGGGCGGCAAAAGTTCGGCTACGTTTCACAGCCGCAAAATGACTTTGTGTTTACCATTATTTGCGAGGAACTTGGCTTTTTGGGTGCGGTGGCGGTGATCTTGCTGTTCGCTTTGCTTGTTATTCGCGGTTTCCGCATTGCGGCGCATGAGAATGACCGTTTTTGCGCGCTTGTAGTGCTTGGGTTGACTTGCAAGGTGGCAATTCAGACCATCCTCAATATTGCGGTGGTCACAAATTCCATGCCGAACACGGGCATTTCACTTCCGTTTTTCAGTTCGGGCGGTACGTCGCTGGCACTTCAGATTTTTGAAATGGGAATAATTTTAAACTTGTCAAGGTACAGTACGTTAACAAAAGGATAGGCAAGAGGGAATAATACGAACTCGCCCTAGAGCCTGAATTTTCAGTGCTTTATGGCACTTGGCTCACTTGCAAAGTCTAACTTGGCGGCGTTCGCCAAGCACCATAATCATCAGAAAATTAAGGCTCGAGGGTCTTAGAGTTTTGAAAGAGCAAATATTGAGGATAGGCAAGGTAAATTTTCGCAGCAATATGAGGATATTGCAAGGAAATTTACTGAAGCATATACCAATATTTGCCTTTCAAAACCGAGTTCG
>JAZNDA010000018.1:0-33164 GCA_045587785.1 Eubacteriales bacterium
CATATCGAACTGGGTCACGACCGTTTCGTTGCTTACCGCAAGCGGAAGATACTCGGTTATAGGCTTGTCGCTGACGACGAGTCCCGCCGCGTGAACGGTTACGTTTCTCGGCATTCCCTCAAGCTCAAGCGCGGTATCCACAAGTCTCTTGACCTGCGCGGAGCTCTCGTAAAGCTCCTTCATATCTGCATCATCAAGCGACTCGGTAAGCGTGGCAGACGGGTCTTTAATTGCCTTTGCAACTACGTCAACGTCTGCGTCCGGCATTCCCATTACTCTGCCTACGTCGCGTATTACCGCCTTAGCGCCCAAAGTTCCAAATGCAATTATCTGAGAGACGTGGTCGTCACCGTATTTTTCATACATATATTTAATGACCTCGTCGCGCCTGTTATAGCAAAAATCGACGTCTATATCGGGCATACTTATTCTTTCGGGGTTTAAAAATCTCTCAAAGATAAGGTCAAACTTTATGGGGTCAACGTCGGTAATTCCCACGAGAAAAGCCACAAGGCTTCCCGCCCCCGAGCCTCTGCCCGGCCCCACTGGGATCTTACTGCTTCGCGCAAAGTTGACATAATCCTGCACGATCAGAAAATAATCGGCGTAGCCCATTTTTTCAATCACAGAAAGCTCATACGAAAGTCTCCCATCGTATTCTTCCCTTGTGTGCTTGTCAAGAACGATTTTTCCGTTCTCAATATGTCTCTCAAGTCCTTCTTTGGCAAGACGCGACAAATACGCCACCGCACTCTCCCCGTCGGGGCAAGGAAATTTCGGAAGATACAGCTTGTCAAAATCAAAATCAAACGAGCACATATCTGCAATTCTGACGGTATTTTCAAGTGCGCCTTGATATTTGCCGAACAGTTGTTCCATTTCCTCTGTGGTTTTATAGTAAAACTCATCGGTCTCAAAGCCGATCGGTCTACCGTCCGTAATGACATTACCCGTCTGAATACACATCAGGATCGCCTGCGTCCCTGCATCTCCACGGCGCAAATAGTGGCAGTCATTGGTTGCCACCATGGGAATATCACATTCTTCAGCCAAACGAGAAAGAAGCGGCAAAAGCTGTCTTTGCTCCTCAAGACCGTGATCCTGAAGCTCAATATAAAATCCATCCTTGCCGAAAAGAGCCGACATTTCCTTAGCATAAGTCGCCGCCCCCTCATAGTCACCCGAGAGCAAAAGACGCGGAATGCGTCCCGCAAGACAAGCAGAGAGAGCGATCAATCCCTCGCTATGCTCCCTGAGAAGCTCCATGTCGATCCTCGGCTTTGAATAAAAGCCGTCGGTAAAGCCTATGGAAACAAGCTGTATCAAATTTCGATATCCGATCTCATTTTTACAAAGAAGGACCAGATGCTCGTTTTTATTTTGTTCGTCGGGAGATTTTTTGTGCCGCGACCTTGCTGCAACGTACACCTCGCACCCGATGATCGGCTTAATGCCATGCTTCTTGCACGCGCGGTAAAACGCCACGGCGCCGTACATTACGCCATGGTCGGTAATCGCAACCGCCCGATGTCCGCATTCTGCGGCACGGCGCGGTATCTCCTCGATGCGGCATGCGCCGTCAAGAAGGCTGTATTCACTATGCAAATGAAGATGTACAAAATCCGACATATTCCCCTCCTATTTTATTTTCTCTGCCAGCTCACAAAGCTTTGACAGACGGTGATTCAGACCCGATTTTGAAATGGGTGGGTCATGCAGCGCGGCAAGCTCGGAGAGAGACACCTCGCCATGCTCCATACGAAGCTCGGCGGTTTTACGAAGGTCATCGTCAAGGCTGTCAAGCATGCCGCAATCCATAAGACGAATGATGGCGTTCATTTGCTTTTGTGACGCTTCCACCGCCCGTGCTATATTTCTGGCATCACAGTTGGTCGCACGGTTTTCGTTATTACGTATTTCTCTTTCGATCTTGGCATTTACCAAGTCGAAAACCGCTCGGCTTGCCCCCATTTCGGCAAAAAGCTCCTCGATAGCAGAGCTGCTTTTATAATAAAGTCCGATCTTGTTTTTTCGAACGATCCTTCTGCAAGGGATGCCAAGCTCTGCCAAAAGTCCATCCAGGTATTCGGCGCGTTCTTCCGATGCCAAAGAAAATTCCGCATGATAGGAATGCATAGGCTCATTTACTGTCCCAATCGATACAAATGCGCCTCTCAAAAAGACGTTTACACAGTGGGCACAGGTCTTGCCGAGTGCCATGGGCAGTGCTTGTTTTTCTTGCTCCACGAAATGCAAAAAACGCATCACACGTGCAGATTCAAAAGTAAGAGTGTAGCGCGGACGCCCGACGTATACACCATAGCTCATGTCAGTATCCTTGCCAAGACACTCCTTGATAAGCTTGGAAATATAAACGGCAACATTTTCGTTGTCGGTGTAAAAAAGCAAATTGTCATCCTGCTTTTTTGTTCCAAGCAATGCGCCGTATAAAAACGCACGGCGACAGCATATGGGCTTCACGGGAATTTCAATCAGCTCTTGCTTTACTGTAGATGAAAAAGACATATCAATTCTCCAACAAATATTGTGAAACCGAGATCAGACGGTAATCGCTGTTTGTCACGTTCAGCTTTTTTGCAAAGCCATCGCTTACCACCATATCGGTATCGGTAATACAAAGAAACTCAAAAGGAAGCTCGCCATTCTGATAAAGTGCCGCCGCCTCACGGATGCCCATGACGAAAATGGCGGTGGAGAGTGCATCGGCAACCGCACCGCTTTCGGCAAGCACTACCGCACTGTGTACGTCCCCACTTGCAGGGCGCCCCGTTTTGGGATTGAGAATATGCGGATAGCGCTCCCCACCGATCTCGTAAAAGCGTTCATAATCCCCCGAGACCGAAAGTGATTGATTATTCATGCTGACATATCCGCAAAGCTCACCCGAGGTATTCGGACAGCGGATCCCTATATTAAAGTCCTTCTCGCCAAACACCGTAACCGAGCTGACAAACGAGATCATACCGCATTCCGCGCCGTTTTCCTTGAGGCTCTCTACCATTTTGTCAGCGGCATACCCCTTGCCTATCGCACCAAAATCCAGCATAAGCGCAGGATCACGTTTAGCCGCTCCATTTTCTATCAGCATAATATCGGAATAACCGACAGACGCTTTGGCATCGGCAAGCTCCCCCTCGGTGGGCAAGCGATCTTGCAGCTCGCAGTCCTTCCAAAGCGAGATCAAGGCACCGCACGTCGCATCAAAATAGCCGTCTGTATATTCGGAAAGATCAACAGACAACCCCAGAAGCTCGAGAAATTCAGACGAAAACTTATGGGAAGCTTGCTCATTAAAGGCAACCGTATCACTCCCCGAAACCGTGACCGATATTTTAATTTCAAGCGTTTCCGCTATTTGCTTACACTTTGAAAAAACATCGTCCAAAGAAGTATCCGACTGATACACACGTACCTCGGCAAGCGTATCCATCACAAAAAAATTGCTTGATCGATATTGATCCTTGCCCGCACAGGAGTTCAAGAAAAGGATGGTGAGCAAAAAACATGACAAGATGATTTTTTTCATTCCTTAATTCCCCTTCCAAGCTCTATGCGCGGTGCGACCGCATTAAGCAAAAGTCCGCAAAGCATTCCGAATATGACTGCCGCCACCAGCATAACGGGCAGATAGGAAAACACTGTCTTGATACCGAAAAAGACCGATGCCGCCAAAAGCTGTCCCACTTGATGCAGAGATGCAGACAAGACAGACACGCCAATGTAGCTAAGCACACGTGTATTCCGAAGCACGGCGAGCACCAAAAGCGAGCATACCGCGCCGCCAAAGGAAAACCAAAAGCTGACGGGCGTGCCAAATAGCATCGAAACAACCAAAACGCGAACGAGTGAAACCGCGCACGCGTCAAACATGCCTTGTTTCACAGCAAGCCACAAAACTACCGCATTGGCAAGTCCAAGCTTAAATCCTGGCAACGGAATGAACATGCTGACAGGAAACAGCACTTCGACGTAAGACAGGATCAAAGCAACACCCAAAAAGGCGGCATCAAACGCCATGCGGTGAAGCCTTTGTCTTTTATCCGACAACATAGTCTGCCTCCTCATTTCCCGAAACCATTTCGATTCTCACCCCTGCGGGAGCACAAACAATGATCTGACCGCTCTTCCCGATCACACCGCTGTTTTTGCAGATCTTGTCCTCACAGTCAGCATCCTTGACGTACACCCCATTCTTATTTATATGCACCACAAGGCAATGCCCATGGGACTTGACGGTGATATCCTGCGTCTTTTCAAGCGAAAAAATCTCCTCATTGGTCTCACTTGTAATCTTTACCGCTGTTGACTCCGAAAAAAAAGCTCTCGGCAAAAATAGCAAAAGGAGTGCAAGGCACAAAACGCCAACGACTGTTGCCATATCCCAAAAAGACAATTTGGTTTTCACTCCCACTTCCTCCCACATGATTTCTTCTATTATACCATTATACCATTTTTTGCCCAAATTTCAACACTTTACTGTAAACTTTGATAAAAATAAGTTTTTTTCAAATAACTTTCAGAAAAGCTCTTGACAAATCTTTAAAAAATAGTATAATAGATACGTTCTCGCGGGAGTGGCGGAACTGGCAGACGCGCACGTTTGAGGGGCGTGTGGTTATCACCGTACGGGTTCAATTCCCGTTTCCCGCACCAATAAAAAACGCACCTTTGTCGAAAGACAAAGGTGCGTTTTTTGTCTTTATTTTAATTTTAAATTTCTCTTGATGGCATCCAGTGTGTCATCGCTTATCACGTGCTCGATACGGCAGGCGTCATCGGATGCCACTGCCTCATCAACACCGAGAGAGACCAAAAATTCAGTTAAGATACTGTGCCGTTCGAATATTTTCTGCGCCGCTCGCTCCCCCGCCTCAGTCAGAATGATATATCCGTCCTTGTCGACTGAAATATACTCCTGTTGCTTCAAAATACCGATACCTCGGCTGACGCTCGGCTTGGAAAAATTCATGTGCCCTGCCACGTCAATAGAGCGCACTTTTCCTTTTTCGCGAATCAAAACATAGATTGATTCCAGATACATCTCGCCCGATTCCTTGAGTGACATCACACATTCTCCTTTATATAAAAGTATTAATTGACTATATTATATCATAAATTATGATAAAAATCAACATTTTGAAAAAATTTACTTTTTTTCAAAAAAACACTTGACAAACGGCTTTTTTTGAGTATAATATACTTTGGTTAGCAAAGGCTAACTAAGGGAGGCATCAACATGACTTTGCGTGACGCGATCGAAGGACAGGAATACGTCATTCGTGACATTTTGACCGACGATGAGGAGCTTAACAGCTTTCTCTTTTCACTCGGTTGCTACAGCGGCGAAACCATCACGGTGATATCTCACTTGAAAAAGAGCTGCATGGTATCGATCAAGGACGCAAGATATAACATCGACAGCGACCTCGCAAGTGCCATCATCATTTAAAATTGCTGATCTGATTCAGCTTTTTTAAAGACCGCCAGTTAGCATCAGCTAACTGGCGATTGTACCTTAAACCAAGTGGCTTTCAGTACAAAATCACAACAACGAAGGAGAACCATAAATGAGAATAGCACTCACCGGAAATCCCAACTCCGGCAAGACCACCATGTACAATGCCCTGACAGGAAGTAACGAAAAAGTAGGCAACTGGGCAGGCGTTACCGTCGAAAAAAAAGAGCACCCCATAAAAAAGACGTATTATGACGGTGCAGAACCCCTTGTTGCCGTTGACCTGCCCGGCGCTTACACCATGTCACCCTTCACAAGCGAAGAAAGCATTACAAGCTCTTACGTGAAGAAGGAAAATCCCGACGTCATTATCAACATTGTGGACGCTACCAATCTCAGCCGCAGTCTGTTCTTCACCACACAGCTTTTGGAGCTTGGCATCCCCGTTGTAGTGGCGCTCAATAAAAGTGACATCAATAAGAAAAAACAAACCACCGTGAATGCAAAAAAGCTGTCCTTGAAGCTTGCCTGTCCTGTTGTAGAAACGGTTTCCACTTCTTCGGACGGACTGAAAAACGTAGTGGAAAAAGCCGTTGCCATCGCGCACCGCAAGCAGCATGCTCCCTACCGCCAGAAAGAGATCGATCTTTCAAACAAAGAAGCGGTAACCCAAGCCGACCGCAAGCGCTTTGCCTTTGTCAATTCCATTGTCAAAGAGGTAGAGGTCAGAAAGGTTTTGACCAAAGAAAAGAATTTCGGTGACAAGATCGATGCGGTTCTTACCAACAAATGGCTGGGTATTCCGATCTTTGCGGCAGTCATGTTCCTGGTATTCTACATATCACAGTCAACACTCGGCGCGTGGATCGCAAACGGCGTCGAAGTTGGCGATACCTTTATCCCCGGACTTGTTCCGTTGCTTGAAATCTTCCAAGACTGGGTAGGCGGTCTTCTTGAAAACGCGAATCCGTTGCTCTCCGCCATCCTTGTTGACGGCGTGATCGGCGGTGTGGTTGCCGTTGTGGGCTTTTTGCCTTTGGTCATGATCATGTACTTCCTCATTGCCATTTTGGAAGACTGCGGTTACATGTCCCGTGTGGCTGTGGTTCTCGACCCCATTTTCAAAAAGGTCGGTCTGTCGGGCAAATCGGTCATTCCTTTTGTCATTACCATTGGTTGTGCGGTTCCCGGTGTTATGGCAAGCCGCACCATTCGCAACGAGCGCGAGCGCAGAGCCGCCGCCATGCTTGCTCCCTTTATGCCCTGCGGCGCGAAGATCCCCGTCATCTCCCTCTTTGCGGGCGCGTTCTTTGATAACGCATGGTGGGTAAGCGCACTAATGTACTTCTCCGGCATTGCTCTTATCTTCCTTGGTGCACTTCTCATCAACTTCATCACAGGTCACAGGGCAAAAAAATCCTTCTTTATCATTGAGCTTCCCGAATATAAAGCACCTTCCCTTCTCGGTGCTTTCAAGGCTATGTGTAGCCGCGGCTGGGCTTATATTGTAAAAGCCACCACCATCATTCTGCTTTGCAACATGGCAGTACATCTGATGCAAACCTTTACATGGAGCTTCCGTGTTGCCGAATCTGCAGATGCGTCTATTTTGGCATCCATTGCATCTCCTTTCGCGTATCTGCTTGTCCCGATCGTCGGTGTGCTGTCCTGGCAGCTTGCCGCGGCAGCGATAACAGGCTTTATTGCCAAGGAAAATGTGGTTGGCACTCTCGCGGTTTGCTTTGTCGGTCTTGAAAATCTTATCAATGCCGACGAACTGGCGCTTATGGAAGGTGCAGGTGCCGAGGTAGCAGGCATTATGGCAATTACCAAGGTAGCGGCACTTGCCTATCTGATGTTCAACCTTTACACACCTCCCTGCTTTGCCGCCATCGGTGCGATGAACGCCGAAATGAAAAGTGCGAAATGGCTGTGGGGCGGTATCGGACTTCAACTTGCCGTTGGTTACACCGTCGGATATCTGGTATATACGGTCGGAACCTTGACCGTCTCGCCCGCTTCTCTGAACATTGGCGCGGCGCTCGCCGGTCTTGTGGCGATCCTTGCGTTTATCGCATGCATTACAGGCATTACGCTCAATACAAACAGAAAGATCAAGGCGGAACACGCTCTTAGGAAATAAGTTATGATCAATTTCGTCATTATTGCAATTATCGTCTGCATAATCGGTGCCATCGTTTTTTATCTTGTAAGAGCCAAAAAACAAGGACAAAAATGCGTTGGCTGTCCGTACTGTAAGCAGTGCGGCGGCAATTGCGAATCCAAAAAGAAATAAAATTCAGGAACGCCGTTAGCGTGTTATCCTTAACGGAGAACACGCTAAGTTATGATTGCCCTTGCAGGCAAGTTAGTGAAAGACGAATGGGCAATCATATCATAACGCTTGGGGCACCCAAGCTCATAACAGCGAGATAAATTGCAAGGCAATTTGGCGAGCCGCATAACTCTAAACTGAAAAGCAGAAAAAGAGAGAACAATTCGGTTATAAACCGATTTGCTCTCTCTTCTGTTTCTATCGCGCGCGCGCCAGTTTCGCATTTGTTAAACAAATGCATCGGGCTATGCCCATACCCCTATTTCAAATTCTCCGATAAGGACATCACCCGTTCATCTCTCATTCCTTTTTTATATTAATTTTTAAGTCAAGATATCGCAACATAACCGCAACATTCATATTCGTTCCACTTGCTGTTTTAATTCAATTCAAACTGCTTTATGGATTTCACGGCACTTCCGTCCGGGTATTCACGCACCTCACCAAGCGCGAAAAAGCTTCCGTCAGCACGGCAAACGCGGACACGGGTGCCAAGCGGCAATGCCGTTCCGATCTTTTGCTGATAGATCTCACATCCGCTACGAAAAAGCCTTTCATAAAACTGCGGCAAATTGACAGTGGGAAGCGATGCAAACAATGTTTCGGTGGGTATCAAAAGTGATTCCAACTGCTCGGCATCCATGCTTTTGAGCATATCAAGCGTGTAACAGTTATCAATAGAAAATCCGCCCGTTTCGGTTCGTTCAAGTTCTGCCATGACAGCACCACACCCAAGCTTTTGGCCGATATCGGCGCAAAGCGTTCGGATATACGTCCCCGACGAGCAACGTACATCCAATATATAATCCGACACCGTTTCACAGGGGGTACATGCAAGATCAAAGATCGTGACCTCTCTGGCTTGTCTTTCCACGGTAATGCCTTGTCTTGCCAGATCAACAAGCTTTTTGCCGCCAACCTTAAGAGCACTGTACATCGGGGGTATTTGCGAAATAACACCGCAAAAGCTTTTACATGCTGGTATGACTTGCTCTGCCGTGGGTAAACTATCCGAAGTCGACAGAATATTTCCCGTAACATCCTCACTGTCCGTGGTCAAACCAAGCCGCATAAGCGCACGGTATCGCTTGACGTCGGTCACAAGATACTCCGCCGCCTTTGCAGCTCTGCCCACAAGAACCACCAAAACACCTGTTGCCAGCGGATCCAGCGTGCCGGTGTGCCCCACTTTTTTGGTGCCGTAAAGTCTTCTCACGGCGTTGACAATGTCATGCGAAGTGACACCCTTATGCTTGTTGACAAGCAAAACGCCGCACGGCTCTTTATTATTTGTTTGCAAGCTCATGTTTTACCTCAAAGGATCATGTCCTTGGCACTCAGCTTTGGCACGTGGTGAACGTTTTGGTCATCTCGGTAATAGGTAAGCTGCCCGTCACGTGCATCCTCAATTACCACCGTCTCATCGGGCTTACCAAGTGCCAAAATAAGACGGGGTGTCAGAGGCTCGGGAATACTCAGCAGACGAGCAACCTTTTGGCTGTCATAACTTCCAATCATACAGCCGCCAAGTCCTGCCTCGGTCGCAGAAAGCATAATGGTCTGTGCGGCAATACCAACGTCGCGCGTGAAAATATCCGCATCGGCACATATCACGATATACGCCGCAGGCTCGTGTCCCTTGGGCGGAAGCTGTATGGCAGGCAGTGCCCCTGCCCATTTGGTCAGTGCCAAAAGCTGTGCACACGTCTCTTTTTCATAGCAAAGAGCAAAGCGAAGTGCCTGCGCATTTCGTGTGGATGCGGTATAGCGAACGTTCTCAACAAGTGATAAAAGTGTCTCCTTTGATACATTATGGCTGTTATCAAAGCTACGGTAGCTTCTGGTTTTTTTAAGCAGTTCGGTGATCATTCCTTTTCCCCCTTCTTTGGCAAAAAGCGCACACACGCCGCGTAGATGGGCTGACCTTTTGAGCTGAAGTTTTGCTCATACTCGGTCATGACGTTTCCCACTGCATACTCCGACGCGTGAAGGTCGCGCGTTATCCATTCGATCTCAAGTCCGAAATCCTCAAATTCCTGAACACTGAAATCAAAAAGCCCCTCGTTGTCTGTTTTGAGGCGTAAAACGCCGTTCGGAACAAGCAATTCACGGTATTGCTCCAAAAACGTATGATAGGTCAAGCGGCGTTTGGCGTGTCCCGATTTGGGCCACGGGTCACTGAAATTGAGATAAATGCAGTCAATACATCCCGCGGGAAACCACTCGGTCAGATTTTTGGCGTCGCCAATCAAAAACCTAAGATTATCCTCTCTACTCTCGGCGCATTTTTTGGCTTTTTCAAGTGCCAAGCATGCCACGTCGGGCACCTTTTCCATAGCAATAAAATTCACGTTCGGATTTTGTTCTGCCATTCCGCACGCAAAATTGCCTTTGCCGCAACCGATCTCCAGATGAAGCGGCTGCTTTTTGGTGAAAGCATACTGTGGCTGATCCTTCAGTGCTTCAACATCGGTAATCAAAAGATCGCGGCACGCCTCAATCCTTGCGGCACCGTTCTTTTTCTTTCTCATTCTCATATTAAATGGTCCTTTCTTTTCGGGCATATTGACATTTTTGATACTCTGTGATATTATAATAACACAGATCGATTTTTAAGGAGGATTTTATTATGACCGCATCTGAAATTCGTGCCAAAGCGCGCCAACAACTCGGTAACAATATTTTTGGCAACCAGTGGCTTTACGCGCTTGTGGTTTGCCTGATCGTTTCCGCCATCTCTGGAATTGCTTCAACAACAGTTATCATTCCGCTTTTGATTACCGGTCCCTTGTCTTTCGGTGCTGCCAAAGTATTTTTAAAGCTTGCAAGAAGCGGCGATCCGATCAAAATTGAAGACACTTTCAGCGGATTTACTTCCGATATCGGCGGCAACATCATTCTTGGTCTTTTGATCTCGATATTTACTTTTCTTTGGTCCCTGTTGTTCGTGATCCCCGGAATCATCAAGGCTTACAGTTATTCTATGGCTTTCCACATCAAGCACGACAACCCTGCATATACATGGCAACAGTGCATTGATGAAAGCCGCAAAATGATGGATGGCAACAAAATGAGACTCTTCCTTCTTGACCTCAGCTTTATCGGATGGATCATCGTCGGCGTTCTTTGCTTCGGCATTGGAACTCTTTGGGTTGCGCCCTATATGGCAACTGCCCACGCAAACTTCTACGAGGAAATTTCTCAAAACTAAATCAAAAGCAAGGGGCATCTCCAAGGGAGATGCCCCCTTTTTTAAAGCCGAAGAAAGTCGAACCCATACGGTTTTCTATACGTTGAAACGGAACAAAACAATGTCTCCGTCGGCAACGACATATTCCTTGCCTTCACTTCTGAGAAGCCCCGCTTCCTTGACCGCATTCATAGAGCCAAGACGTGTCAGGTCCTCAAACGAAACGATCTCGGCGCGAATAAAGCCACGCTCGAAGTCGCTGTGTATCTTTCCTGCCGCCCCGGGTGCTTTAGTACCCTTGGTTATAGTCCATGCACGAACCTCCTTAGGGCCCGCCGTCAGATAGCTGATCAGTCCAAGTAAGCTATAGCTTGCCTTGATCAGACGGTCAAGACCGCTTTCTTCGATGCCCATGTCATCAAGAAATGCCTTCTTCTCCTCGGCATCCAGCTCCGCGATCTCCGCCTCGATACCCGCACAAACGGCAATGATCTCCGAATGTTCACTTTCGGCATAGGCCTTAAGTGCACAGTAGCTTTGATTTTCAAGCGGCTCGTGTCCTGCCTCATCCTCGCTGACGTTTGCCACGTAAATGATGGGCTTTAAGGTCAAAAGCTGAGCGTCCCCCAAAATATCCAATTCATCCTGTGTGAACTCAATGGTTCTTGCGCATTTTCCAAGCTCAAGCACCGACTTGATTTTTTCCAATAATTCCACCTCGGCAGCGAGCGACTTGTCGCCCTTCATTGCCTTTTTTACGCGGTCAATGCGACGGTCAAGAATTTCGATATCGGAAAAAATAAGCTCAAGATTGATGGTTTCAAGATCGCGCATGGGATTGATATTGCCGTCAACATGTATGATATTGTCATCCTCAAAGCAACGAACCACGTGAACGATGGCATCCACCTCACGGATATGTGACAAGAACTTATTGCCAAGTCCCTCACCTTTCGATGCGCCTTTTACAAGTCCCGCGATATCAACGAATTCAATCACGGCGGGCGTATACTTTTCGGGCTGATACATTTCTGCCAAAACGTCCAGTCTGTGATCGGGCACGGCAACCACGCCAACGTTGGGTTCTATGGTACAGAACGGGTAGTTGGCTGACTCCGCACCTGCATTTGTCAGTGCATTGAAGAGCGTGCTTTTTCCTACATTTGGCAATCCAACGATACCAAGCTTCATTTTACGTCATTCTCCTTTTTATATCATAATACTTGCACATTTATTTTTTATATTTTAGCACAAAAAGCATTTTTTTTCAATAGGAAAAGCTATTTTTTATATTTTTTTAATTATTTTTGGAAAAACTATTTTCATTTTACCGAAAACATGGTATACTATATATGGATAGTTATATTCGAACTCTTTTTCCAAAATTCACACACTCATCACAGGATCTCCCCGTTGTCACTTTATAATAAAGACAATAAATACTTATATACTTAGGAGGAATAGTTTTATGATGGACACAAAAATACTCATTGTTGATGATGACCCCACAATATGTGATGTCCTGAAGATCTACTTTGAGAACGAAGGCTACGAGATCAAGATCGCGGGCGACGGTGCCGAAGGTGTCAACTTCTTCAAGATGTATGAGCCTGATCTTGTTTTGCTTGATATTATGCTCCCCAAAAAGGACGGATGGCAGGTTTGCCGCGAAATACGCGAGGTTTCTTCAAGACCCGTTATTATGATCACAGCCAAGGGCGAGGTGTTTGACAAGGTCTTGGGACTTGAGCTTGGTGCGGATGATTTTGTGGTCAAGCCCTTTGATATGAAAGAGCTTTCCGCGCGCGTCAAAGCGGTTTTGCGCCGTTCCAAGTCGAGTACATCCCATGATGACGAAGAAGTGATCAAGTTTGAAAACATCGAGATCAGTCTTCAGAAATATGAACTTAAGCTGAGCGGAAAATCGGTGGACGTCCCCCCCAAGGAGCTTGAACTGCTCTACTTCCTTGCTTCCAATTACAACCGTGTATTTACACGCGATCAGCTTTTGGACAAGGTATGGGGCTTCGATTATCTGGGCGATTCCAGAACGGTAGACGTTCACGTAAAGCGTCTGCGCGAAAAGCTTGAGGGTGTTTCGGACAAGTGGATCCTCAAAACCGTTTGGGGTGTTGGTTACAAATTTGAGCTTTTGAGCTGAAAATTGCCCAATCGGGCAAACACAAACAAAGGATAAAGTATGTTTAAAAGCGTTTTTGCCAAATATATTACCGCGATTATTCTTGTCGTTTTTATCAGCTTTTCTATGATGCTCTCGGTAATTGTTTCCCTTGTAAACAATTACTCGGTCAATATCCGCACCGAGCTTGCCAAAAATGCGGCGCTGTCCGCCGAGTCATATCTGACCTTGAGGTTTGACATATCCGATCTGCACGATTTCCGAAGCTTTGTTTTTAACAATTATGACGAGGTACAAAGCATCGTTCACTCGGTTTCCTCCAACAGCAATGAAGTATCTGTTATGCTTGCTGACAAAAACGGAAATCTGATCATGTATGCACATCCCACACAGTCGGGATATTTTTCGGGCACCGTGTCTCTGCCACAAGACATGAGAGATGATCTCAAGCAAAAAAAAGATTCTCAGTCCATTGGAACACTCTCGGGGGTTTTTGACGGCTCACACATTTCCTACGCCACACCCGTTCTGGATGCCGATTCTAATTATTGCGGTTCTATCATTGCCAGTACTTCGGGAAATTCTGTCAAAATGTTGCTCAACAAGATGATAAGAACCATGTTCGTCTCTTCTTTGTGGATCTTGATCGCGGTCTTGATTGCAGTCTATTTCATCACCGAAATGGTTACGGGTCCCCTTAGGGAAATGAGCAAAGCGGCAAAAAACGTCAGCAGCGGCAAATTTGACGTACGGGTACCCGTCAGGGGAAATGATGAGGTGGCAGAGCTTGCCAAAGCATTTAACAACATGGCAACCTCGCTTGCTAATTTTGAAACCACAAGAAATACTTTTATGGCGAATGTTGCCCACGATCTGAGAACACCTATGACCACCATCTCCGGTTTTATTGACAACATCCTGATCGGTGCTATCCCTAAGGAGAGCGAAAACTATTATCTTGGCGTTATCAAAGAAGAAGTCAAACGCCTCTCAAGGCTTGTGTCTTCCCTTTTGGATATCACAAGACTTCAAGCAGGCGATCGCAAGCTTATTATGGATGATTTTGACATTTGCGAGCTTGCCCGTTTGATTTTGATCTCCTTTGAGCAAAAAATCGACGCCAAAAAGTTAAACGTGGAATTTGACTGTGAGCAAGAAAAAATGATGGTAAACGCTGACAGAGATGCCATCTATCAAATTCTTTATAACATTTGCGATAACGGCGTGAAATTTTCCGACGAAGGCGGCGATTACCGCATTCGCATCAAGCATAATGACAAAAAGAAGATTCTTGTCAGTGTGTACAATACGGGACAAGGAATTTCGCCCGACGACTATCCGTATGTATTTGAACGGTTCTATAAGGCGGATAAGAGCCGCGGTATTGACAAAAACGGTGTGGGTCTTGGCATGTATATTGCAAGAACCATTATCGAAGCGCATGGCGAGAAAATTTGGGTAAAGACCAAGCAACATGAGTTCTGCGAATTTTTCTTTACTCTTCCCAAAGGCGCACAAACCGAAAAATAACGATTCTCCTAAGAAAGGTATACCATGGAAGAAAAAAATATTAATTCGGAAAATCAAGAAAATCAAAGCGGCAAAGAGCTGTCTGAAATATTCGGGGAAACCCAAAACACTAAACAACCGATAGAGGAAGCTGCCGAAATTGAGGACAATGCCGCCAAAGAACCCGAGCAAACGATCGATATGCCGACCGAGGTTTCCACAAGAACCAATGAGCTTACACCAAAGCCCATATATCAGTGGAACTATCAAGAGCAGGTTCGCGCCGACAATGAACGTCGATCCAAAAAGAAGAAAAACGGAAAAATGCTGTACGCCGCTATTTTCGTGGCTGTTTTTGCTCTTTCGCTCTCTCTTTTGATCGGTTCATTCATGCTTGATGGCTTTGTTTCCCGAGGAACGGGTATGTCGGGCAGATCGGTCAGTGCTTTATATGAAGAATGTGTCCCCTCATACGTTGCCATCAGTGTGACTTCACCGAGCGGTCACGGGGTCGGTTCCGGTTTTATTATGACATCCGACGGATATATTGCAACCAATTATCACGTGATCGAAGACGCCGAGAGCATTAAGGTCATCCTGTCCGATGAAACCACATACAGTGCTACATTGATTGACGGCGATGCTCTGAATGATATCGCGGTGATCAAAATTGACGCGAAAGGTTTAACGCCCGCCAAGATCGGCACCTCAAAGGATTCCAAGGTTGGCGACCAGGTCATTGCCATCGGCACACCTCACAGCATTGATTACAGGGGCACCATGACCTCGGGATATATTTCGGCGCTTGACCGCCGCTTTGTAGATCAAAATGAAAATGGGACGATAGGAAAAGTCCTTCGCCTCATTCAAACCGACACCAGCGTTAACCCCGGTAACTCGGGCGGTCCGCTGTTTAATATGAACGGTGAGGTCATCGGTGTGGTTACCTTGAAAATCACCGGCATTTACGAGGGACTTGGCTTTGCGCTCCCCATTGAAAGTGTTATTGATCTTATCGATGACATTATCCGCAACGGCAAGATAACCAATCCCGATGCAGGAAGTGCTACCCACGGTGCGGCGCTTGGCATTTCAGGTTTTGAGGTTGTGAAGGACACCAAGTATCTTTTGTCGGGCGATTACCATTACACTGTACAGACAGACAGTCAAACGGGCGAGGACGTGGTTTTGGTTCCTACGCTTTACTCGTATGTGGAAATTCCCTTGTCTGACAAAGATAGATTGGAATATTACGATATTACCGACTATGAGCTGTATACCCCCGGTGCCACGGGTATTTGCATCGTTTCCGCTTCAAGCGGGTTTGATGCCGCTGAAAAACTGCAGATCAACGATATTCTGATCTCGGCTGATGGCATCGAGTGCGATCAGATGGATTCTCTGAAATCCTTGATCGCCGATAAAAAGGCGGGCGACACCATTGATTTCAAGGTGTACCGAAATGGTGAGATCATCTCGGTCACCATAGAGCTCGGTAGATCCTCGGCTATGAAAGATTGAGCATTTCTGAAAATATAAGGTTGCAATTCTCAAGCGGAATTGCAACCTTTTTTTACAGTCAATAAAAACCGTATGGTTTCGATTCTCTTTGGCTATCCCACAAGCTCCTGTCTTAAGAATTCCATAATTTTCTTTTCTTCACGTGAAATCTTCACCTGCGACAATCCTAAAAACACGGCAGTTTGTTGCTGTGTCAGATTCTTAAAATAACGCAAAACAACAATCTTTTTCCACAGAGGGGGCAATTTATCAATGGCTTGTCCGAGCGCAATACTGTCAGACAGACGCACAATATCGTTTTCATCGTCGGCGATACGGCTTTCCAAAGTGAGGCTTTCCCCCTCTCCCACGCTGTCCGATAAGGAAGAAACGGGAGAAATGGCATCCAAAGCAAGTGCCGCTTCCTGAGCATCCACACCGCACCTTTCGGCAAGCACATCAATGCTTGGCTCTATTCCGTCGATTGACATCATTTGATTGCGCAGCTTCATTAGCTCCATGCCAAGCTTGCGCTGTATGCGGCTTACCTTAATAAGCCCGTCATCTCTTAAATGACGCCGTATTTCGCCAATGATCAATGGAACGGCATAGGTAGAAAAGGTGGTTTCTCGCTCAAGTTCAAAGCTTCTGATCGCCTTTATCATGCCAATGGTGCCGATCTGTATCAGATCCTCAAGCTCTGTGCCGCGGTCACGAAATCTGATGGCAATGCTCCTAACAAGTCCCATGTTATTTTGAATCAGCTGTTCGGTAGCGTACAGAGCATCCTTTTGGTTGTCACTTTGTGCTATACGGATAAGTGTTCTGTTTTGTGAGTATTTATCGAATGTAAGCGCCGACATTTGGTTGCTCCCTTTTGATAAATTCATAACCATAGATATCCGAATTCGCTGTCACCCTACCGCATCACCTATTTTTTTATGCATGATAACTGTGGTTCCTTTTCCGATGACCGAGCGCACACTGAGCCTATCCATAAAGCTTTCCATCACGGTAAAACCAAGACCGCTTCTTTCGTTTTGAGCATCGGTTGTAAAAAGCGGCTGACGCGCCTGTTTCACATCTGCAATGCCACAGCCCTTATCGCGAATCGTAATTTTGATCACACTGTCAGAAAAAGCTTCGGCGGTTATGTAGATCATACCAACACTGTTTTTATACGCATGAACGATACAGTTGGTCACCGCCTCGGACACAGCGCACTTGATATCGGCAATATCAGTAGCTGTAGGTCCAAGACAAATACAAAAGGACGATATTACCGAGCGTGCGATCCCCTCGTTGACAGAAAGTGACGGAAGTGCAAGTTTTATCGTGTTGGTAAGAGACCCGTGTGTTATGCTTTGTTTCATTTTTACATTCTCCTTACTGCTTTGTTTCAATTTTGACAAACCGACCGATCCCCGACAAACGGCAAATTTTTAAGATCGCTTCACTTGGATTTCGGACGATCAACTTTCCGCCGTATCCCTGTACGTTTTGATATCGCCCCATAATAAGCCCAAGCCCCGAGCTGTCCATAAAGTCAATGTGCGCAAGATCCAAAACAAGGGTCATTGGTTTTTTACTTTGAATCAAACTGTCAATTTTCGTTCGGAATTTCGCCGCATTATGGTGATCCAATTCTCCGTTTAAAATAACTGTCAGTGTTTTCCCTTGCGTTTTTTCTATTATACAATCCGTATTTTTCAGCATGTCGTCTCTCCTTTTCTTTCACGTTTATTGTATCATGAGAGAAAAGAAAAAACTGTCGAAATAGGAAAAGATTACGAAATTCTCCACCGCTCCCGTTTTTTTACACATTTCCTCGGCGCAATCATCCTTTGCCATGTCCTGACAAACGTACATGATCGTTCCTGTTTTTGCCATGGCTTTTTTTCGCTTTACCGCGCAAAAGCTCTTTGATTACCGAAAACTATAAAAAATCTTCCGATCAAAGAAAACTTTGCTCGGAAGATTTTTTGTTAGCAATTACAGTTCTTTATACCGGACGCTTGTGCCACGGCAGGCTTTCCCTGTGCGCTAAATTCAGCAGTCGGGAAAGGCATAGACTGGAATACGCAACACGGGTCATCGTTCTCGGGCGAGACACATTCCTTATCGGGAACAGAATATTCTGTCGCATTAACAAGGAACTGTCCGGGACGAACAATTCTCACCACCGAGAAAAGTCCGATGGAGACGGCGAGATACTTTCTGCATCCGTCGCCGTCGTTTAAAATACCGTTCACTCTGCAGGAAACGGTGGACGGGACATCGCAGGCGGCGCAGCAGCAGCAATGACACTCGCTCTTGGTCTCCATTACACGGGCACCGAGAATGATGGGCTCGACCACATCCACCACGGCGGTGGGAAGATTTTTGGTACATGCACAAGGCTCGGGCATTGCACAATAGTCGGCAGAAGAATTTTGGGTGCTTCTGAACGTGCTGATATGGTTATCGCCGCCAAAGAGCACTACGCTCTTTTCCAGAACGGCAACACCATCAAATTGCTCTGCGTGTCCTCCCACGCATGCTTCAAAGGTCAGCTTGACAAAAAATTTGATATTGACCGTATAAAATCCACGGTTAAATCTGACAGAATCAATAGCAATATTTGCGGAAATAAGCTCCGAATCGCAAACGCGGACCGATCCTGTATGCTCAATGATCTCGTTGCCGAAATCGGTCAAAAATACGCGAACGTTTTCAAAGCAATCACGGTCGCGGCAGGAATCCAAAATTCTGTTGGTCTCTATACAAACCAAGTCTCTGCCCGCCTGGTTGCCAAGACCGCACGGAAATCTGTTTTCAGGCATAGATTTCTCCTCCATAAATATAGTATGGAGAGAGGCACACGGCTTCTCTCCATAATATACTATGCAGGCATGGCGGATTTTGACAACAAAGCGCGAATGATTTCGAAATCAGAAGAAAGACAGCTGATTGGTTTCGTTCAGACCGTCAAGCACGTGGTTTTTCTTCAAGATCTCTATGACACTTTTTGACACCTTGCCTCGGATCTGCAGATCTTCAATGGAGGAAAACGGACATTCCTCTCTTGCCGCAATGATGTTGGCAGCGGCGTTTTCACCAAGTCCGGGCAGCGCCGAAAACGGCATGCGAATATTGCCATCCTCGGGTAAAAACATAAAAGCGTGAGATTTTTCAACGTGGATGGGCAAGAACTTGATCTTTCTGGCGTAACATTCCGCGATCATCTGCAAGGTGGGAATGGAACTGACCTCCTTGGGTGATGCCTTTGTTGCCGCATCATGGCTGTTTTTGCGTTTTTCAATATCCTTGATCATATCCAGAACAAAGCCTTTTCCCCTACTTGCCACCTCAGCGTCAAAGCCGTTGGGGGCAACCGTCATAATAGAACAGTAGAAGGCAACAGGCTTATAGATCTTATACCACGCCAAGCGAATGGCAGACATAACGTATGCCGCCGCATGCGCCTTTGGGAACATGTATTTGATCTTCTTGCACGAGGTCAGATACCACTCGGGCACTTGATGCTCACGCATTTCGTCTTCCCATTCGGGCTTAAGCCCCTTTCCCTTACGCACCGATTCCATGATCTTGAAGGCATGCTCTTTTTCCACACCCCACGCGATGAGGTCATTCATGATATTGTCACGGCATCCGATAACCTCGGAAATGGTACATGTTCCATTTTTGATCAGATCCTGTGCATTGTTAGTCCAAACGTCGGTTCCGTGCGAAAGTCCCGATATCTGCAAAAGGTCGGCGAAGGATTTGGGCTGTGCATCCTCAAGCATCTTCATAGCAAAGTTTGTACCGAATTCGGGAATTCCCACTGTACCGATGTTATAGCCCACATCCTCGGGCGTGATTCCAAGAGGCTTTAATGACAAAAACAGCTCATAGTTATTTTTATCATTCATTTTAACGTCCAAAACGCTTGTATCACTAAAACGCTCCAAATACTTATATTTGGTGGGAATATCGTGCCCAAGCTCGTCCAGCTTCAAAATGGTATCGTGAAGATAAGAAAACGCAAAGTGCGTGGTTACGATATCGGAATTCGGGTCATCCGCAGGATGCTGAACGGGGGTAAAGTCATACACCTCATATTCCCTCGGGACAACGATGATACCGCCCGGATGCTGTCCCGTTGTACGCTTAATGCCCACGCATTTGTTGATCATGCGCGTTTCCTCGGCACGAGACAGACTGATTCCCTTTTCTTCTATATACTTTTTAACATAACCGAATGCTGTTTTATCAGCAAGCGTGCCAATGGTACCTGCCTTAAACACGTTTTCCTCACCAAACAGTTCCTCGGTATATTTATGCACTCTGCTCTGCACGTCACCCGAAAAGTTCAGGTCAATATCAGGGGATTTATCACCGTGGAATCCAAGGAAGGTCTCAAACGGGATATCATGACCGTCGGCAAAATATTGCGTACCGCACTCGGGGCACAGTTTGTCGGGAAGGTCAAAGCCCGAGCCAACACTGCCGTCGGTGATAAATTCCGAATGCTTACAATTCGGGCAATAATAGTGCGGCGGCAAAGGATTGACCTCGGAAATTCCCGCCATGGACGCCACAAAGGACGAACCGACCGAGCCTCTGGAGCCAACCAGATACCCTTGGCTCTCGCTGAACCAAACCAGCTTTTGCGCGATCATATACAGCACCGCAAAGCCGTGCTTGATAATGGAATCCAGCTCCTTAGCAAGTCGCTTTTCCACGATTTCGGGAAGCGGTTCTCCGTATCTCTTTTTGGCATTCTCCCAGCAAATTCTTTGCAGGTCCTCCTCGGCGCCCTCCATGTTGGGGGTGTACGTTCCTTTTGGAATCGGACGCACATCATCCGAGATCATATCGGCGATCATATTGGTGTTTTCCACCACCACCTCATACGCCTTCTGCTCGCCAAGATAAGCAAACTCCTCCAGCATTTCCTCGGTGGTGCGGTAGTACAAACCGATATCTCTGTCAGCGTCCTTATATTTCATGCCTGCAAGCAAAATTTTACGTGCGATCTCATCCTCTTTATCCCTGAAATGCGCATCGCAGGTAGCTACAACAGGCTTATTGTACTTTTCACCCAAAGCAATGATACGGCGATTCAGATTACGAAGTCCTTCATCATCGGCAACCACACCTTCCTCTATAAGGAAACGGTTATTGCAGATAGGCTGAATTTCCAAATAATCATAGAAATCCACGATCTCCTCAATCTCTGCCTCGGTCTTATTTTCTATGATCGCGCGCATCAGCTCGCCCGCTTCACAAGCGGAACCGATGATAAGCCCCTCTCTGTGCTTTTCCAGCTCGGACTTGGGAATACGCGGATTTCGTTTGTAATACTTGAGATAGCTGTAAGATACCAGCTTATATAAATTCTTAAGTCCTTCTTTATTTTTCACCAAAAGGATCTGATGGTATGTCGGGAGCCTCAGCGGATCGGATTTTGCCATCATCTCGCGGTGAAGCTCGGCAAAGCTTCCGATATCCATTTCCTTCATGCGCTTTATCATGCAAACAAAAATGGAGGCAAGCATTTCGGCATCATCGCAAGCTCTGTGATGGTTGAAGTCACCAAGCTCATAAAGCCTCGCCAAGGTGTCCAGCTTGTGGTTTTTCAGATCGGGATTGAGAAAACGCGAAAGTGCCAGCGTATCCAGATGCGGATTCGGGAAAGCAAGTCCTGATTTTTCCGCAAAATGACGAATGAAGCCGATATCAAAGTTAGCGTTATGCGCCACAAGAAGATTGTTTCCCGTGAAATCGAAAAAGGATCTCAGAGCATCCCCCACAAGCGGTGCATCCTTTACCATGTCCTCGGTAATACCTGTCAGCCTTACGATCTCGTCTGGAATCGGCATTTCGGGTTTGACAAAGGTATTGAATCGGTCAATTACCTTTCCCTGTTTCAGCTTGACCGCGCCAATTTCGGTAATGCCGCAATTCAAGACCGAAAGTCCTGTGGTTTCAATATCGAAAACTATGATCTCATCATGAAAACCCGAGGTAATATGACCGCTGGCGGCACTTGCCGTATCGTTGACAAAATAAGCCTCCAGACCGTAGATCACCTTGATATCCCCAATCTTCTCAGCTGTCAGCATGGAATCGGGATAGCCTTGAAGATTTCCGTGGTCGGTGATCGCAATGGCAGGATGTCCCCATTCCTTGGCTGTCTTGACTGCCACATCGGGCGGGATCAGCGCATCCATGGATGACATATTGGTATGCAAATGAAGCTCTACGCGTTTTTTGGGAGCATTATCTTTTCTTTTCACCTTAGAAACAATTGCCACGTCCGAGGCAAAAAACACAAGATCCTCGTCCACTCTGCCACGTCTGGTCTCATGCTTGGCATATCCCTTCAATACCACGCATGTACCGTCAGAGATGACAGATGCCAACTGCTTGGCATCCTCTGGATCCATAAAGGAATTATGCACTTCGGTGGAAGTGTATCCGTCGGTAATATTGTATACGGTATTGATCTTGTCACCCGTGCGAGTAGCCTCTTGCGAAAAACCGAACACCTCACCGACTATGATCGCCTTCATTGGATGGTTCAGCTCATTCAGAGAAATGGGGAGCAATTCAAAAGGCTGTCCGATCGCGAAATTCGGCTCGGACAAATCAAATTTCATATAGCCCGATGCAAAGATCCCATTTTCAAGGCTCGCGGATTCTCCCTCTGTCAGCAAGGAGCTGACTCGCGGCAAAGCAGGCTCAGTCGGCGCTGCCGCGGAGGCAGAGGCATATGTATTCCCTTCATCGCCGCGCGGGCGGCTTGCGTAGGCTACGCCCGCTGCGCGAACCGCGGCACCCAGTCGCTCCATTTCACGCTCCTGTACATCCTGCATATACCGTGCCGCATTGGCGTCGTGCTCAATTTTCACCTCAAAAGGAATGCCGAATTCCGAAAACAGTATCCTCTCGATCACACTCGGAGTCTTGGCATCGTACAAAAGATGAACGCCGCCCTCACAAAACGGAATGACAATGGTGATCTTATTATCTTCACACGTTGCCTTATATTTTGAGAAAAAACCTTTTGCGACCATGCCGATCCGCTCGGTCTCCATCAAGACCTGCGAAATATATTCCTCATCAAAACATTCTTTTTCGTATTTTGGCAGAATGCGAACCGAGTTCATGTGATAGATCTCTGCCATTTTCTGTTCCGCTTCATATAACAGTTCCTTATCTACAAGACGTGGAAAATGACACAAGATCTCAAGAAAACGCTTTTCCCTGTCGGCGCGAACTGAAATGTCCGTTGCCGCCATCAACTCGGAAGCCAACATTCCCTCGGGCTTGTACAAATCAAAAATGTCAAAGAAATTTTTCTCCGCCATGAATTATCCTCTCTTTTTGTCCCATTCCTTGATTTTTGCGATCAAAGTCCCAATGATATCCTGTTCTTTTACCTTTTCGATGATCTCTCCGTGCGAAAAGACAAGTGCCTCACCGACACCGCCTGCGATACCGATATCCGCCTCTCTCGCTTCTCCGGGACCGTTCACCGCACATCCCATCAGCGCCACATGGATAGGTACAGAGCGCAGACCTTCCTCGTCCACAGCTCGCTCAAAATGCTTTACCAAAGAGATCAGATCGATCTTGGTTCTTCCGCAGGTCGGACAGCTTACGATATTCATACCGCACTGCCCTTCAACCGAAAGTGCATTCAAAATCTGACGTGCAGTATCCACCTCCAAAAGCGGATCGTCGGTCAGCGAAACGCGCACGGTGTCGCCAATGCCGTCAGCCAATAAACTGCCGATACCGATAGAGCTTTTCACAAGCCCCGACTGATAGCCCCCCGCCTCGGTCACGCCAAGGTGAATCGGATAGGGTATCTTCTCAGCCAGCATGCGGTTTGCCGCGATCATACCGCTAACGTCGGACGCCTTGATGGAAACCACAATATCCTCAAAATCATATTTTTCCAAAAGCTTTATGTGATACATGGCACTCTCGCAAAGTGCTTCGGGCGTCGGTGCACCGTAAGCCTCAAGGATATGCTTTTCCAGAGATCCGCTGTTCACGCCGATACGGATCGGTATTCCTCGCGCCTTGCAAGCCTCACAGACCTCACGCACGCGCTCATCGCTCCCGATATTTCCGGGGTTGATACGGATCTTATCCACGCCGTACTCTGCACAGCGCAGTGCAATGCGGTGATCAAAGTGAATATCTGCCACGATGGGAACAGAGATATCACTTTCTTTGAGCTTTTTCACCGTTTCAGCCGCCTCAAGGCTTGGCACCGTTATACGGACAATGTCACATCCTCTCTCGGCAAGTGCACGGATTTGTGTCTCTGTTGATACAAAATCAAGCGTGTCTGTATTGGTCATCGACTGGATGGCAATGGGATTTTTTCCGCCAATCGACACTTTTCCCACGCGGACTTCCCTTGTTTGTCTACGAATATTTTGATACTTCATCTTTAAAACAACCTTATAATATCTTTAAATGTGACTGCCAGCGCAAGCGACAGCATCAAAAACAGTCCCACAAATTGAACGATTCCCTCCACCTTCGGATTGAGCGGTCGGCGAATGACCGCTTCAACTGTCAAAAAGAGCAATCTGCCGCCGTCAAGCGCGGGAATGGGAAACAGATTTAGCACACCGAGATTGATGGTAATAATGATAAAGATATACAAAAAGCTTTGCAAACCGCTCGCCACCGACTCGCCGATGGTCTGCGTCATACCAACGGGTCCCGAAAGTGCCTCCATGCCGTATCGACCTCTGATCAGATCGGCAAAGGAATCGACCACCATTTTTACTGTGGATACAGATCGAAAATAGGAATGTTTCAATATGTTTCCGAGATTAAACCTGTCAAGTCCTGCGTAAAAATCCGCCACACCAAAAACCACGCCCATTTCTTGCTCACACGGAAACACCACGTCTTCAACCAAAACTGTCTGTCCGTCGCGCAACACCGTAATATCAAGCGGCTCGGTGCCCTTGTGCATGATCTCATAAACCACTTCTTGTCTGGTGTGGACCTTAACACGATCTATTTTTAATATCTTGTCGCCATCCTGCAAGCCATATTGCTGACTAATGATGATCTGTCCTTCTTTTTCGACATAATTCACCTGAGTGGAATACAGCTCGCCTGCCGACGTCACCATGATCACCATGACCAAAAAACCAAGCAAAAGGTTCATAAGAGGACCCGCCAACACAATAAGCATCCTCTGCCAAACCTTTTTTTGGCTGAATGAATTTTCATCCTCCGATCGTTCATCCTCTCCAAGCATACTGACGTATCCGCCAATGGGAAGTGCGCGCACCGAATACTGCGTATTGCTTTTTTTGGACGTCCATCCAAAAAGCCGAGGTCCCATACCTATGGAAAATTCATTGATATCAACACCAAAGGCTCGGGCACACAAAAAATGCCCGAGCTCATGAATAAAGATCAGAAACCCAAAAACAAAAACAGCAGGTATAATATACCAAGGCTTAATATCGATCACCCTTTCTTACAAGACTTTGCAAGGGAGCCACGTGCCATAAAGCGCTGAAAATTCAGGCTCTGGGGCAAGTTCGGATTATTCCCTCTTGCCTAAGCAACCCCGTCGCATATTCGCGAGCCGCTCTATCGGCATCAAGAATTTCTTCTATACGAGTTGCCGTAGCATATCGCATTTGCGTCTCCACCGTTTCGGCAACAAGCTCGGAGATCCTTCCGAAACGTATCTCGTCCCGAAGGAACGCATCCACCACAACCTCATTGGCAGCATTGAGCACCGCAGGCATACCGCCACCGATCTTTCCGCAACGCTTTGCCAAGGCAAGCAGTGGAAAGCTTTCCTCGTCGGGTCTGTAAAAACTGAGAGACCCAAGACTTGTCAGATCCAGTCTGTCAATCACCGCCATCTCCCGTTTGCCGCCAAACAAGCCGTAGGCAATGCAGGACCTCATGTCGGGAACCGACATTTGGGCTATCACGCTGTTATCAATATATTCGACCATAGAATGAATTATACTTTCCCTATGAACGATAGCGTCCACTTTATCCATATCCATACCGAAAAGCTTACATGCTTCGATCAGCTCAAAGCCCTTATTCATCAGCGTCGCGCTGTCTACGGTTATTTTTGCCCCCATAGACCATGTAGGATGCGCTAAGGCATCCCCTGCCGTCATGTTTTCCGTTTGCTGCTTGGTCTTGCCAAAAAACGGACCGCCCGACGCCGTGATCAGCAGCTGCTTCACATCCTTTTTCCGTCCCGCGCGCATACACTGGTGGATAGCGCAGTGCTCGCTGTCTACAGGTGTTAGCTTAGTACGATATTCTTTCGCCAGACTCATCACGATATCACCCGCAACCACGAGTGATTCCTTATTGGCAAGCGCAAGCGCTTTTCCGCTCTTGATCGCCGCAACGGTAGAAGAAAGCCCCGCCTCTCCGATGATGGCGTTTAAACAAACATCAGCATCACTTTCGGAGATCATATTCTCTATTCCTTCTGTACCGCAGTACACCTTGATATCGGTATCGGCAAGTCTTAGTTTGAGTTCTTTTGCCGCCTCCTCATCTGCCATCGCACAATACTTTGGCATAAACTCCCGCGCCTGCTGCTCCACCCTTTTTACATTTCGGTTAGCACACAGCGAGCGGATGCAAGCCCCCGTCTGTCTGACAACATCTACGGTCTGTTCACCGATGGAACCCGTACAACCAAGCAGATCTATCGTTACTGTTTTTTTCATATTCATTATACGATCGCCTCAAAAACACTGGAAAATTCATTAAGTACGAAAAGCACCACCGAAACCGCCAAAATAGAATCAAAACGGTCAAGAAATCCGCCGTGTCCTGGCAATATTTTTCCGTAATCCTTTATATGATAGTGACGCTTGACAGCAGACATCGCCAGATCTCCGATCTGCGATACCACAGAAACCGCCACGCCATAGACAAAAAGCAACAAATAACTGAAATTGGTAGCAATATGAAACCAATGTCTGAGGATAAATCCGTAAAGCACAAAAGCAAGACCGCAGAAAAGAATGCCGCCTATGCTTCCTTCAACTGTTTTTTTGGGGCTGATCTCGGGTATCAATTTGTGCTTTCCCAATAGCATACCGCTAAAATACGCAAAGATATCGGTCACCCATGCCCCGACAAATATCAGCAGGTATGTATAAGCCCCCTGCTCATCGTAATAACGCAGAAACAGAATAGAAGAAAATGAGACAATGATATAAAAGCATAAAAATGCCGCAGTGGAGACGTCCGAAATAGTAATACGCTCAAGAGAAAAAACCGAAACAGCCAATAGCCATAACATGCAAAGCAACATACACGGAACCGCAACTCTCAAAAATGCAACATAGCCGCCCGCAAAATAGATATACATGGGCAGCACGGCTCCAAGTGCCAAAAGCGGTAAACTAACTGCATATTTCTTACGAAGCCCCACGCATCTGAGCATTTCAAAAACAGAAACGCACGAACACAACGCTATACCGAGCCCGAAAACCCATGTATCTGAAAAAATCAAAAACGGTAAAAAAACAACAATGGCAACCACAGATGTGATAATTCTTGTTCTCATGATCTCTCTCCTTTATCAAACACCGCCATAACGTCTTTTTCTCAAATAAAAATTCGCGATCGCACGGTCTAGCTCTTTCTCATCAAAGTCGGGCCATAAGACGTCGGTAAAATATAATTCGGCATAAGCAGCCTGCCACAAAAGAAAATTGGAAATTCTCATATCACCGCCCGTACGAATGATCAGATCGGGATCACCGCAAAACGAGGTATACATCGCTCCCGATATATCATCCTCGGTAATCTCTTGTTTTCCGCTTTGCTGTAATTGCCGAAAAGCGCGTACAAGCTCACTTCTTCCGCCGTAATTAAAAGCAATATTCAGTGTAAAAGAGCGGTCTCCCGTCAGCTCATCCAGACGTTCTATACGCTCCCTAAGCTCAGGATCGAAAACCGATAGGTCGCCGATAAAATGAAAATGCGCATTGTATTTGTTTATATTTTTCTCGCAATCCGAAACATACTGTCTCAAAAGAGACAATATTGAATTCACTTCTTTTTGGGGGCGTTTCCAGTTTTCAGTGGAAAAAGCATACACAGTCAATGTTTTAAGACCGATCTTTCCGCAATATTCTACAATTTTTTGCATAGCGGAAGCACCGTGCTTGTGACCGACCTCACGAGGAAGTCCTCTCCGCGTTGCCCATCTGCCGTTTCCGTCCATAATAATTGCAATATGCCTAAGGCTACCGTCCATGGGAATTGTTACGCCGTCATGTGTTGCCATACGCCCTCCGCTTAAAATCTGGGCTGTCGCTATTGCGGCAGCCCGAGTTTTTATGTCAATACGAACTTAGATCTCCATCAGTTCTTTTTCTTTCTTTGCCGAAACAGCATCTATGTTCTTGATATATTTATCCGTCACATCCTGAATTGCCTTTTCAGCATCCTTTTGCTCATCCTCGGTAAGGTCGCCATCCTTCTTCATCTTCTTGGAAGCGTCCATAGCATCACGGCGGATATTACGAACAGCCACCTTTGCATCCTCGCCTTCCTTCTGTACGCGTTTGGTAAGCTCCTTACGGCGTTCCTCTGTCAGCTGAGGGAACACGAGACGAATGAGCTTTCCGTCATTGGTGGGCGTAATTCCGACGTCGGAAGCCAAAATAGCCTTTTCCATTGCCTTAAGCGTGGAAGCGTCATAAGGCGAGATAGTCAAGGTTCTGGAATCGGCGACGCGAATGTCTGCCATGGAACCGAGGGGTGTTGCAGAGCCGTAGTATTCAAAGGTTACATGCGAAAGAATGCCCGCGTTGGCTCTGCCCGCACGGATGGTTTGAAGATTTTCTTCGTATGCCGCAATGGACTTTTGCATCTTTTCTTCATAAGGCTTGGTATCAAATTTCATGTCATTTTCCTATCAGAGTGTCTCTGAAATCCTTTCTTTCGATATGTTTTATTTATGAATTTCGGTTCCGATCTTTTCGCCCATGACCACACGGTAAATGTTTTCCGGATCCTTCAGACCAAATGCATATGCACGAATATCATTCTCCATGCAAAATGTAGTAGCAGAAAGGTCAAGAGCCTTCAGTTGCTTGTCAAGCACCTCTTTATATGTAATACTATCGTATTTCACAGCCTTCTTATCAACACTGGGGTCTGCCGAATAAATACCGTCAATGTTTTTTGCCATCAGAATGGCATCTGCCTCGATCTCTGCCGCTCTGAGTGCCGCCGCAGTATCAGTGGAGAAAAACGGAGAACCGAGTCCGCCGCCGAACACAACCACCTTTCCCTCTTCAAGCAAACGAATCGCTCCCTGCGCAGAAAACGTATCGGTCACGCCCTTCATTTCGATTGCCGTCATAACGCGTGTGGAAATCCCCATCCCCTCAAAAGCATCTTGAAGTGCCAGAGAGTTTATCACGGTTGCAAGCATACCCATTTGATCGGCTCTCACATGGTTCATTTTTTCGCCCTGCCGTCCGCGCCAGATATTGCCCGCACCAACGATTATACCGATCTGTATGCCGCTGTCAAGACATTTCCTGATCACGCCACCTATCTGTCTGATAAAATCAAAAGACAAAATACCGTTCGGTGCGGCGAGAGCTTCACCCGACAGCTTTAAAAGAATTCTTTTGTACCTTGGTTGCGTCTTTTCCATCGTATCACCTCAGTCATATATTATCGATACTATTTTACTACATTTTTTCTCTTTTGTAAACACTTTTTTTGTAAATATATTATTTATAACAAAAAAATTTCAAGGCACCCCATATGGGATGCCTTGAATATATTATTTGCGATTACATACCGCGCTTCACATAGTGAGTGTGAAGAAGCTCATGTGCCTTATGGCTGTTGGGCTTTTCAAGGAATTCCTCGTAAAGCTTCTTAACCACAGGATTCTCGTGAGACTTTCTGAACTCAAGCTTATTAGCGTCAGCGTTGTAAAGCACAGCCGATCTCTTAGCAACCAGATCAACGGTATTGCGAACCGCTGCTGTCTGATAGGGCTGACCGCCGCCGTTGACACATCCGCCGGGACATGCCATGATCTCAATAAACTGAACGTCGACCTCGCCTGCCTTAACCTTTTTCAGCAGGTCCTTTGCGTTCTTGGTGCCCGAGGTGACAGCCACCTTGATCTCAACGTCACCAAGTTTATAGGTTGCATAGCGGATCTTTTCGGGACCGCGGACATCGGTAAATTCAACCTTCTCAAGAGGCTTACCGAGAACGACCTCAGCCGCTGTACGGAGAGCCGCCTCCATAACACCGCCCGTTGCACCAAAGATAGCACCTGCACCGGTACCGATACCAAAGGCATCGTCGTACATAGCGTCCTCAAGCTCTCTGAAGTTGATACCTGCAGTCTGGATCATTCTGCCAAGCTCACGTGTGGTAAGAGCCACGTCCACGTCAGGAACGCCTGCGGCAGCCTCACCGTCACGTCCAACCTCAAACTTCTTTGCAGTACAAGGAATAGCGGACACCATAAAGATATTCTTGGGATCAAGACCCTTCTTCTGAGCGTAGTAGGTCTTAACAAGCGCACCGAACATCTGCTGAGGAGACTTGCAAGAAGAAAGATTCTCGGTGAATTCGGGGAAATAATGCTCGCAGTACTTGACCCATCCGGGCGAGCAGGAGGTGATCAGAGGAAGCTTACCGCCATTCTGGAATCTGTCAAGGAATTCATATGCTTCTTCCATAATGGTAAGGTCAGCTGTGGTATTCATATCAAATACGCCGTCAAAGCCAAGAGCCTTAAGAGCAGATACCATCTTACCCTCAACGTCTGTGCCGGGCTCATAACCGAAGCACTCGCCAAGAGTTGCGCGTACAGAAGGAGCAGTACAAATGACTACATGCTTTTCGGGATCACCGAGAGCCTCAAATACGCGGGCGGTATCATCTCTCTCATAAAGTGCACCCACAGGGCAAGCTACGATACACTGACCGCAGTTTACGCAGGTAGTGGAAGCCAGCTTCTTATCGAACGCAGAACCGATCACGGTATCAAATCCGCGGTTAAGCGAACCGATCACGCCGATTCCCTGCATCTCCTTACAAGCGGCAACGCAACGGCGGCAAAGGATACACTTGCTGTTATCACGAATGATCGAAACCGAAGAATCGTCGATCTGTGTGGGTGTCTTCTGTCCGCCGAAGTGAGCTTCATCTACACCGTACTCCTGGCAAAGCTTCTGAAGCTCGCAGGTAGTGCTGCGGTTACAGGAAAGACAGGTCTTGTTATGGTTGGAAAGTACCAATTCAAGATTAAGCTTTCTGGAATTTCTGATCTTTTCGGAGTTGGTAATGACGTTCATACCCTCGGTAACGGGATACACACAAGCAGTTACCATTCTGTACGGGCCAAGCTGAGGTCCGCGCATTTCGGCAACCTCAACAAGGCAGAGACGGCATGCGCCGATCTCATTGATATCCTTCAGATAGCAAAGTGTAGGGATATCAATATGTGCGGCACGGGCAGCTTCAAGCACGGTAGAACCTGCGGGAACCTGATAGTCCCTGCCGTTAATTTTAATATTTAACATATCCATGGTTGGTTCTCCTTTCTCAATCCTTGTAAATTGCATCGAACTTACAGGTTGCAACACATGCACCGCACTTGATACAGGTGGAAGCATCGATCACGTGAGGATTCTTCACACTTCCCGAGATAGCATTTACGGGGCACTTACGTGCACAAGCGGTACAACCGCGGCACTTATCAGCGTCGATCTTATACTGCATAAGGTCCTTACAAACGTGTGCGGGACACTTCTTGTCAACGATATGAGAAACATACTCATCGCGGAAGTATCTGAGCGTGGAAAGAACGGGGTTAGGAGCTGTCTGACCAAGACCGCACAGAGAGCCTGCCTTGATGTAGTTGCAAAGCTCTTCCATCTTATCGATATCCTCAAGCTCACCGTTTCCACTTGTGATCTTGTTAAGGAGCTCAAGAAGACGAACCGTACCGATACGGCAAGGTACGCACTTACCGCAGGACTCGTCCACAGTAAACTCAAGGAAGAACTTCGCAATGTCGACCATACAGGTATCCTCGTCCATGACGATCAGACCGCCCGAGCCCATCATAGAGCCGATCTCAAGCAGGTTATCATAGTCGATGGGAGTATCGATAAGAGATGCGGGAATACATCCGCCCGAAGGACCGCCTGTCTGAGCAGCCTTGAACTTCTTACCGTTCGGAATACCGCCGCCGATCTCCTCGATGATCTCGCGCAGAGTCGTACCCATAGGAACTTCCACAAGACCTGTGTTTGTGATCTTACCGCCAAGAGCAAATACCTTAGTACCCTTGGACTTTTCGGTACCCATAGCAGTGAACCATTCGGGACCGTTGAGAATGATCTGAGCGATATTGGCATACGTCTCAACGTTGTTCAGAATAGAAGGCTTGCCGAACAGACCCTTGATTGCGGGGAACGGAGGACGGGGACGAGGCTCGCCGCGCTTACCCTCAATAGAGGTCATCAAAGCGGTTTCCTCACCGCAAACGAATGCGCCTGCGCCAAGACGAATATGAATGTCAAAGCTAAAGTCTGTTCCGAAGATGTTCTTACCAAGCAAACCGTATTCACGAGCTTGTTCGATCGCAACCTGGAGACGATGTACAGCGATCGGGTACTCTGCACGAACGTAAACGAAACCTTCGTCCGAGCCGATCGCATAACCTGCAATTGCCATTGCCTCGATCAACGCATGCGGGTCACCCTCAAGGATAGAACGGTCCATAAATGCACCGGGGTCTCCCTCGTCGGCGTTACAGCAAACATACTTCTGGTCAGCTTCATTAGCAGCAGCGAACTTCCACTTAAGACCTGTGGGGAATCCGCCGCCTCCGCGTCCGCGAAGACCGGAATCGAGAATTGTCTGAATTACATCAGCAGGGGAGATCTTTTCAGTAAGGATCTTACCAATTGCAGCGTAACCGTCCATAGCGATA
>JAZNDA010000019.1:0-4346 GCA_045587785.1 Eubacteriales bacterium
GGGTTTGTCCACAATGCGGGGATCCGCCATCATAAAGCCGGAAACGTCCGTCCAGTTCTCGTACAGATCCGCATTGGCAGCCGCAGCGACGATTGAGCCCGTAACGTCAGAGCCGCCGCGAGAGAACGTCTTGATGGTGCCGTTGGGCATAATGCCGTAAAAGCCGGGAATGACGGCGTATTTGTGTTTCTTAAGCTCTTTGCGCATTTCCTCGTTGGTCTTTTCCTCGTCAAAGCTACCGTCATTGCGGAAGAAAATGACGTTTTCGGCATCGATAAAATCAAAGCCGAGGTACTTGGCAAGGATCATGCCGTTGAGGTATTCACCGCGGCTTGCGGCATAGTCGCGTCCCGAATGGTGAAGGATCGCATTTTTGACGTATTCAAGTGCGCCCGAAATGTCGAAATCCAGCTCAAGCTCGCGGATAATGCTGTTGTAACGCTCCACAATATTTGCAAAACAAGCGTCCACGTCGCCGCCGTTTCTGGTCAATTCAAAGCACTCATAAAGCATGTCGGTCACCTTGGTGTCGCCGGAAAAACGCTTTCCGGGGGCAGAGGGTACAACAAATCTTCTTGCGGGGTCGGCTTTGATGATCTTAGCCACCTGCTTAAAATGAGCTGCATCGGCAAGCGAAGAACCGCCAAATTTTACTACCTTCATTTCCATTTCAGATATATCCTTTCTAAAAAAGAGAATAAAAATACAATTATAATATATTATTATATGGGATTTTTGTTTTTCTGTCAAGAGTCCATACCTACAAATTTTATGCGGTCTGTATTTTTTTTATAGTCACAATGACCGAAAAAGACCGCCCAAGGCCTTGGGCGGTCTTTTTTTTTACCAATTATCGCTCTCGTCGTTGGGGATGACCTGTTTCATGGCGGTGATGGCACATTCGATAATCTCGTCATCGGGTTCAAATACCGTCAGGTGCTGGAGCCATACTCCGGGAGCTGAAATGATCCTTGTGAGAATATTTTCGTGCCTGCCCGCAAAGCGAATAAGCTCATAGCCGATACCCATGATCAGCGGAAGCAACAGCAGCTTGATGATCACACGCAGATAGGTGGGGATGCCCGTAGGAATCAGCATGGAGATCAAAATGCTAACAAGTATCATCAAAATGAGGAAGGACGTGCCGCATCTGGGGTGAAAACGACGCTGTGCGCGGACGTTTTCCACCGTCAGAGGCAGTCCCTTTTCATAGCAGAAAATGGTCTTGTGCTCGCCGCCGTGATACATAAAAGTACGCCTGATGTCCTTCATCAGCGAAACCGCCGCGAGGTAACCGACTAAGATTACGACTTTGAGAATCCCCTCAAATGCCGATCTCATAAAGGGATCGTCCTCGGAAAAGAAGGGAATGACCCCCGCAAGAAGGGAATAGAGAAAGGTGGGAAGCGCCACGAAAAGCCCAATGGCAAGTGCCACACCCAGCACCACGCTGACGATCATCAAAAGCGTCATGCCAAGCGAGCTGCCTTCTTTTTTGTTTTCCTTTTCGTCGGTGTCGGTCTGCTTCTCGTTTTTGGGTTCTTCTTCAAGACCTGCGATCTCCGCCGAGCGCATCAGACATTTGTAGCCAAAGCGCATGGAATCGATAAAATTAAAAACTCCGCGCACAACGGGGATCTTTCGTACCCCTTTTTTTGCCGAGGATTCGGTCTCCCACTGCTCAAGAACGATCTCACCTTTTGGGTTTCTGACTGCCATGGCAGTGATCTTCGGACCTCTCATCATAATGCCTTCGATCAACGCCTGACCGCCGATGGAAGTTTTTTTGGTACAGCATTTATTTTCGCATTTATTTTCGTTCATAGAAAAGCCTCCGTTTCTGTTACGGCTATCATTATACACCCGACATATGAACGCCGTGTGAAATGGAAAAAACTTTTTGACTTACTTGACATTTCCAAAGGGTCACATCAGATGTCCGCATCTTTGATGTATTCCTGTCCGTGCTCGGCTATAAATGCTTTTCTCGCGGGGAGATTGTCGCCAAGAAGCGTGTCGAATATTTCATAGGTGCGCTCGGCATCCGTGGGGGTAATGGCGATCAGACGTCTTGTCTCGGGGTTCATGGTAGTCTGCCACATCATGTCGGGCTCGTTTTCGCCAAGTCCCTTGGAGCGCTGAAGCGTATATTTTTTACCTTCCAGCTTTTTAAGGATCTCTGCTTTTTCAAATTCGTTATAGGCAAAATAGATCTTGTCCTGTCCCTTTTCCTTGACCGTGATCTCAAAAAGCGGAGATTCGGCAATAAAGACCTTGCCGTTTTGCAGAAGGGTAGGCAAAAGTCGGTAAAACAAAGTTAGCAAAAGCGTTCTGATCTGGAATCCGTCCTCATCGGCATCGGTACAGATGATGATCTTGGACCAGCGAAGGGCACTGATATCAAAGGCGGGCATGTCGGTCTTTACCTTGCCGTGAAGCTCCACGCCGCAGCCGATGACCTTTAAGAGATCGGTGATGATATCGCTCTTGAAAATGCGGTCATAGGGGGCTTTGAGACAGTTGAGCGTTTTTCCTCTGACGGGGATGATCGCTTGGTATTCGGCGTTTCGACCGAGCTTACAGGACGAAAGTGCCGAGTCACCCTCCACGATATACAGCTCACGGATCTCGGGGTTCTTGGAACGGCAGTTGACGAATTTTTCCACACGGTTGGCGATGTCCAGCGTTCCCGTCAGCTTTTTCTTGATGTTCAGACGCTCTTTTTCAGCCGATTCACGGCTGCGCTTGTTGACAAGCACTTGGTTTGCAAAGGTTTCGGCTTCTATAGGATGCTCTGTGAAATAGATCTCAAGATTTTTGCGAAGAAAGTCATTCATCGCTTCATAAATAAAGGTGTTATTGATCGCCTTTTTGGTCTGGTTTTCGTACGAGGTGGAGGTGGAGATACTGCTACTGATCAAAACCAAGCAATCGGCAATGTCCGCAAACGTAATCTTGGATTCGTTTTTATTATATTTACCTGCGTTTTTGATATACTTATCCAGCGCAAAGGCAAACGCACTTTTGACAGCGCGGTCGGGCGAGCCGCCGTATTCCAAAAAGCTGCCGCAATGGTAGTATTCCAGACAATTTACGGCATTGGAAACGCAGAAGGAGATATCCGCCTGCACGTTGTAGTCCTTCAAATCGTCGCGGTCGCGTCCGCGCGCTTCAAGATGCCAAAGAACGGGTTCGGTGCCTGCGGATTCGCCCACGATCTCCCGAATGTAATCCGAGATGCCGTTTTGATAGAAAAAACGCTCCTCGGCGAGCTTTCCGTCCCCATCGGTATAACGGAAAACAAAGGTGACACCCGCCACCACAACCGCTTGGCGGTGAAGTGTCTTTTTGATCATTTCGGGCGTGATGTCTACGTTGGTGAATACCTCGCGGTCGGGCTTCCAATGAATGACCGTACCCGTGCGTCTCTCTTTTTTGTCAAGCTCTCGTTCCTCAAGGACACCCGTAACGGGCTCACCCTTGCGGAAGGCGATATGACGCTCGGTTTTGCCGTCGTAGGAATATACGTCCATATATTCCGAGCTGTACTGCGTAGCGCAAGCGCCAAGTCCGTTGGTTCCGAGCGAATACTGGTAAGAGGCAACTCCCTCATTGTTGTTGTATTTTCCGCCCGCGTAAAGCTCACAGTATATCAGATCCCAGTTCCAGCGCTTTTCTTTTTCGTTATATCACAGCGGAACGCCGCGGCCGTGGTCATCGACCGTTATGCTTTTATCGGGGTGAAGAATGGTCAAAATTTCATTTCCGTGCCGCTCGCGGGCCTCGTCTACCGAGTTGGAAAGAATTTCAAAATACGAATGCTCACATCCCTCAAGTCCGTCCGAGCCGAAAATGACGGCGGGGCGTTTTCTGACACGGTCCGCGCCCTTGAGCGAACGAATGCTTTGGTCATTATATAAGGTTTTTGCTCTTTCTATATCTTTTGCCACTTTTCTGTATCCTTCCTGAATTATTCCGAAATGGGGGCGATGGGCTTGCAAACGTCAATAAAGCCGCGCGCTTTTGAAACTTCAAAAAGCGTATCGACCGTAAGCTCGATTGCACTGTTTGCACTGCCGCAAGCAGGGAATACGGTCTCAAACCGTTTCAGCGACTCGTCAAGCCACACCTCGGTGCCGACAGGGTTGGCAAAGGGGCAAACGCCGCCTGCCTCGTGTCCCGTTTTGGTGAGCACATCGTCAAAGGAGAGCATTTTTGCTTTGAAGCCGAAGACTTCCTTGAATTTGTGGTTGTCGATCTTTACATCGCCTGCGGCCACCACAAGGATACAGCCGCCTTCCTTGTTTTCCAGCGAAAGGGTCTTGGCAAGTCGGGGGCCAAGCGGT
>JAZNDA010000020.1:0-15400 GCA_045587785.1 Eubacteriales bacterium
AAAAAAGTTGATTTTTTTTCGAGCCTTTTCTCAATGACCTGACCGCTTTCCGGACAGCTTGCCTATTATACTACTTTGTTCATCCTTTGTCAACCCTTTTTCCTATTTTTCTTGCTTTTTGGCTTTTTTTCCAATCGTTCATATTTTGAAAAGCCTTTGTTTGTCACTTTTGCACCACTCATCTGATTTAGTATGAAACATAAAACTTGGAACATACTATCATCAATTCCAAAAGCAAAGGTGAACCTATGACGACCATACTCATTCGCACCGTTATTGTATACATTTTCCTTCTCGTTATTATGCGTCTGATGGGAAAGCGTCAGCTTGGAGAGCTTGAAGTCTCCGAGCTTGTCAGCACGCTTCTCTTGTCCGACATTGCTTCTTTGCCCATCACCAATCAAGCCATTCCTTTAGCCTACGCCCTCATTCCCATCATTACCATCACGTCTTTTGAAGTGGCGATGTCCTTTCTTCTGACCAAAATCCCTTTCTTCAAAAGAATATTATCATCACGTCCCGGGATTCTGATCCGCGGGGGCGTGCTTGATAAAAAAGAAATGATACGAAATCGCATCTCCATTGATGAGCTGATCAGCGAGCTCAGACAAAAGGACATCAGCGACATCAGCGAAGTGGAATACGCCATCATAGAACAAAACGGAAAAATGTCAGTTTTCCCCAAACGGCTGCACGCGCAACCTACCTGTGACGAGCTTGGAATCGCCCCCAAAGAGCACGGCATCTGCCACATCCTCGTTTCGGACGGCAAAATAGACAAACACGGCTTATCCGCCACAAACAAGGATCAAAAATGGCTTTTCCACACACTTTCTTCTCACAAGACCGACCTTGCAGACGTCTTTCTCATGACCGTTGATGATGCGAACAAAGTCAACATCATAAAAAGGAGTGATATTATTTTTTGAAAGCAGTTGCACTCACACTCATATTATTTTTTCTTATGTTAGCTATCATCACCGCTAACGCCTTATACATCGACAAAACAGTCGACAGCTTCATCGACACCATCCAAAGACTTGAGCTTTTAGATTCCGACCTTCGGTTTTTGGAATTACAGGCGATTGCAGTAAAGTGGAACAAAGAAAAAGACATCATCCAAGCCTCAGTCAGCCACACCAAAATCGACACCGTCAGTGACCTTCTTGCCTCTCTTATTATATATGAAGAATACGGCGACCGAACGGAATATCAAAAAACGGCGTTGCTGTTATGCACCGCCTTTGAAGAATTGAGGATGCTTGAAAAGTTTAACGTCACCAACATTCTTTAGGGTGACAGTAGATATCAAAAGCCGCTGTCACTTGTTCTTTTTGGCGCTTCTTGCGTCTGTCCACCTCGCAAGCCTAAGTAAGATACTCCGTCACACGGCAAATATCGTCTATCACAGGACAGCCGAGGGTAAGCAAATATTCCTTTGACTGATGCCCACCCGAAAATAAAACGCAATCATTCCCCGTTGCCTTGGCGACCTCAAAATCGTGATCGGTATCGCCCAAAAACAAAGGCTTCGCATTTGGGTTTTCCATGCACCATGTCTGCACACGCTTTTTCTTGCTGACAGCGTGGATATTATCCAGACCAAATACGCCATCAAAATGTTTTTTTGCATCTAGCATATCAAGCTGCTTGCTAAGCATATCCGCTTCCGTGGCAGACAAAAGGATCTGTGCTACTCCCATTTTTCTCACTGCGGCAATGGTTTGCAAGACCCCCTCATTCATTTTGGCAAGCGGTGCGCGAGAAAGATATTCTTCCACCCAAATGGGTGCCAGTTCCTCAAACGATGTTTTTTCAAAATCAATACCCAGACGCGCATAATAATCCTTGATCGGAAAGCCAAACACCGATCGATAATATTCCCCCGACGGGATGGGTGGTACACCGCATCTTCTGAGCAGTGCATTGGCGGCGTCAACACTGACATCCACATCATCCAGCACCGTTCCGTTAAAATCCCAGATCAAATGTGTATATTTCAAAATTTCTCCTTCAAAAATATCCTGCCTAAACGGCAGGATATTTTATATTTCATATGATAATTTTAGCTGATGTAGCCCATTGCCTTTGCCCACTTGGTATACAGCGCATATGCCGAGAAGTTGGAGTTGCCATTCATGGTGCTGTACATTGCCTTCTGACTGATGGCAGCCTTGTAAATACCGCCTTGGATCTCCGCGTTGCAATATCTGAGAGTTACTTCCAGCTCCTCAACCGTCTTACATGCATTGATTCTCGCCGAGAAGTTCTCGGATGCCTCAACTACCGTCTTGAGATTTGCCAGATCGGGCAGATCGGCAGATTCAATGGTAAAGCCCATCGTGGGATTGGTCACCACTTCAAGATCCTGCTTCTTTGCATTCTCAAGTGTCTGATAGGTCATGCCGATATCAGCGTCCGGATAAGCCACAAAGATATTACCCGTCTTATAAATATCCATCTGATACAGGTTGCCTTCCAGTCTCTTTGCACAATCGTCGGAATCAAGCTCATAGTTGGTGTCCTTGATGCCATACTGGAACAGATTACGGAAATCGGAATCTGTATTCAAATAGGTAATGATCTCCATCGCGCGGGTCAGATTGCTGGTGTAGCTGGAAACCGCAAACATGCTTCCGAACAAGTCATTTTCGGTAGCCACGGGATATTCCAGAACCACATTGTAATACTTGTCTTCGTACTTGGCAATATCCTCGCCCGAGCCCTTGATCACGCCGACAGCAAAATCCTTTTCGGAATCCGCCGCACCGCGATAACCGCTCAGCTCAATGGTCTTAAGGGCAATCAGCTGCTCGGTGTACACCTCGTCATCCATCAGATTACCAAAGGAGAACAAATAGGGGTCCGAGGTCATAGAGGTGAAGCCGGGTTTGTACATCGCACCAAGAACCGAGAACTTCTCCGGATCAATGGTAAACTCACGTACGATCTTACCGTCCACAGTTTCCTCGGTATAGTCGATCGACCAATAGTGAACGTTGGTCATGCCGTCATAGCTGTTTGCCCAAACGGGATCGTAATCCTTTTCGTGCTTCGCCGTTTGCTCGATCAGATCCATGGCTGTTGCCAGCGACGTGATCTGGGTAATATCAGAATACTTGTCGCACAGCGCCTTATTGACAAGAAGCGAGGTGTATTCGCCGATAACGGTGTTGTTGGGGATCGCGTAGTAACCCTTGTTGATCTTTACGGCATTCAAAAATGCGGGATATACGTAAGACGTAAGCTTTTTAGCAGTGCTGTTAAGCTGGTCATTCAGCTTGGACAGCCAACCTGCTTCGATGTACTCGACGTACTTATCGTAGCTTCCGAGGAACATGATGTCCACCTGGTCGATATCCACCTCAGGATAGATCTCCTCGTCAAGCTCCTCCCCGTCGGACTCCTCGATCAACGCCTTGGGAACATCTATGTAACCGATAAGGTTGGGGTATCTTTCCTCAAACAGATAGTAAAGCTCGACCTCGTCGGTAACGCCAAGCTTCTTCTGCTCTCTCACGAGCGCCTTATAAGCCTTGGTTGCCGTTGCCTTTTCGTCCATCTTCACCTTGGCGTTGAGCATCTTGGACTCAAGCGCCTCGTAATACTGGTCTTGCGTGTAGTAGTAAATATTCAGCGCCGTATTGTATTTTGCCTTGGTCACCTTATTGATCTGCTCGGCAACCGCATCATACTGCTCCTTCGTTTTTTCCGCCTGTTCCTTTTCCTCTGCACTCATAGCTGCAAGTTCTTCGTCGGTAAAGTAAACCTGATTTTCCGAAACGACCAGCATCGTCAGAGTAACCTTTGAGGTCTCAGTTTCTTCTTCTCCTTCTGTGCCGCACGAAGTCAGACAAACGCTGAGCAACATAAGAAGGCACAAAGCCAAAGCAATCAGTTTCTTGTTCATGAATCTTGTCTCCATTTCTACGGCATCGGCTACCTTCCGTGGGATGCTGACACTGCCGCGAATGTGCATGATCCCTGTGGCAAACACCGCCAAAAGTCGCCGTCTATTTTAATAAATTCAACACAAAGATATTGTACTCCAAATCTTCCCTTATGTCAAGTGAATTTTTTGTGACGCTCTACGCCAAGAGCATTTTTTGTCAGTCCAAGCTAATCAAAAACAGTATAACTTGAACAATCAAATCTTATATTTTTTGTTCTACAATAACAAAAAAATCAGCGAATTAACAAAAAACAAAATTTGTTTTTAGTTTCATCTCACAAAAAATCAATCCAAAAAGCCCTTGAGGTGTCTTGCTCTGCTGGGATGGCGAAGCTTACGAAGTGCCTTGGCCTCGATCTGACGGATCCGCTCACGCGTAATGTCAAATTCCTTGCCAACCTCCTCCAGCGTACGGGTCCTTCCGTCATACAGGCCGAAACGAAGCTTGATCACATGCGCCTCTCTGGGAGTCAACGTATTCAGCTCACGTTCGATCACCTCACGGAGAATGGTTGCCGACGCCACCTCAGACGGATCGGGAGCATCCTCATCGGGGATAAAGTCGCCAAGATGGCTGTCCTCCTCCTCGCCAATCGGTGTTTCAAGAGAAACGGGATCCTGCGCGATCTTCATGATCTCACGAACCTTTTCCGAGCTCATTCCCATCTTCTCGCCGATCTCATCCGCAGTTGCCTCACGTCCAAGCTCCTGCAGCATCTGTCTGGAATAACGGGACACCTTATGGATGGTCTCCACCATGTGTACGGGAATACGGATGGTCCTTGCCTGATCGGCAATCGCACGCGTGATCGCCTGACGGATCCACCACGTGGCATACGTGGAGAACTTAAAGCCCTTGCCGTAATCGAACTTGTCCACCGCTTTCATAAGACCGAGGTTTCCCTCTTGAATCAGATCAAGGAAAAACATGCCCTTGCCCACATAGCGCTTGGCAATACTTACCACAAGTCTGAGGTTCGCTTCCACAAGCTCATTCTTGGCTTTTTCATGCTCTTCGCCATTCTCGGATTTCGCCATGATCTCCGCCAGTTCCTTTTCCCTCTCGGGACTCAGAAGCGGCACCTTACCGATCTCCTTCAGATACATACGGACAGGGTCATCAATGGCAAGGCCTTCCTGCTCGAGGATCTTTTCCATACTTTCGCCCTTGGCAAAGCGCTCAACCTCGCTTTCGATCTCATCGATGTCACTCACATCCATGTCACCGGGAAGCTGAATGCCGTTATCCTCCAGCGTCTCATACAGCTTGTCAAGGCTGTCCATGTCATAATCCATTTCCTCAATGGCAATGTCAAGATCATTCCCCGACAGTGAGCCGCTTTTCCCTTTTTGTATCAGCTCATCAACATCAATCTTCTTTTCGGTCTCATTGTTGTTATCCATGTTTTTCTCCTTATATCTTAGAATCGTTTTTCATTGATCGATTCCGTTTTTTTAATATCATGTCAGCCAGATTTCCTTGACTTTCCCGTGCCTTTTGCGACGCCCGCCTGAGTGCCTCAATGCTGCTCGCGAAAACAGCGGATCCGTTTTCGGTCAGATCCGAGCGTACTTGAATATATTTTTGCATCCTCCCCATTTCGTCGGGCGTAAAACGCTCTCCGAGCAAAGAGAACAAAAAGCCACCTTCGGATGTCTGAAGCTCCATGATCGCCTCAAACATTCGTTTGCCAAGCGACGTGGAAAAATCCTCTGCCGAAAGTATGACCTTGCCGCTTGCCACGGCACTTCGGTGTTCCTCATACAGAAGCAACAAACCGAGAATCGCCTCCTCGGCGGCGTTGGCGGCAACGTATTTTGCTGCATCGGGGTTGGTCCTGTCACCGTAATGCCGAATGGAAAGCTGCGCATCCTGCCCTTCCTTGCGTCTGGCTTCGGCGCGCCTTTTTCCGATCTCGCGCTCAATGTTACTCTTGAGCACCTCGGGCGGAAGCTGGAGAGGCCCCGCTATCTGAGAAATATATACCTCACGTTCAATTGCCGAGCTGACCCCCGCAATGATCGCACAAGCCTCCGCGGACGCCTTGATCCGATCAGACGGAACATCCAGCTGATAGCGTGACGCAATGGCATTCCACTTAAAATCAAACCACGTCTTGCTTTGTCCGAGCATTGACCTCAGCTTGTCCGCACCGTGCACCTTGATAAACTCATCGGGATCCTTGGCACCCGTCAGCTTGAGTATGCGGACGTCAAGCCCCACCTCGCCAAGAAGTCTTATGGCTCTGTCGGCAGCCCGTTGTCCCGCCTCGTCCGAGTCGTACGAGACGATGACTTTTTTGGTATATTTGGTCATCAGCCTTGCCTGCTCGGAGGTGAGCGCAGTACCGAGTGTTGCCACTGCGTTTTCAAATCCCGCGGCATGTAAAGCGATAACGTCCATATATCCCTCGCAAAGAATCATCTGCTCCGCGCAGTTTGCTTTGGCATAACCAAGGGCGAAAAGATTTTTACTCTTTTTAAATCCGGGGGTATCGGACGTGTTAAGGTATTTGGGCTTGGAATCGTCCATCACGCGTCCCCCAAACGCAATGACGTTCCCCGAAACGTCAATAATGGGAAACATCACGCGATTTCTGAAATAGTCATAAGACCGTCCCGTTTTCTGGCTCTTGCCGCAAAGGAAGCCCGTGACCAATTCCTCGTCGCGAAATCCCTTTTTGTGCATATGGTCTGTCAGCATACCGAACGAATCGGGCGAATAGCCAAGACCGAAGCGTCTGATGATCTCGGTAGAAAGGCGACGCTTGCCGCGCAAATATTCCATTGCCGCCTGTCCGTATTTGGGATCAAACAAGCACTGTCTGAAAAACTTTGCCGCCTCCAGATTCATCTCGTACACGCGTCCGCGCGACATTCCCTCCTCGCGCTTTCCGCTCTCGGGAATGGTGATCCCCGCACGCTTGGCAAGAAATTCCACCGCCTGCGGATAATCTAAATTTTCCGCCTTCATCACAAAAGTGATAGCATCGCCACCCGCACCGCAGCCAAAGCAGTAAAAGAACTTTTTGGCAGGCGACACACTGAAGGACGGTGTTTTTTCACTGTGGAAAGGACAAAGCCCCGTAAGGTTAGAGCCCGAACGCCTCAGTGTAACGTAAGAGCCGACCAACTCTTCTATATCGGTCCGATACAGTATTTCCTCTATTACTTCTCTCGGTATTGCCATCAGCCCCTCCATACCTCGGGTATAAACAACTCTTTATAACATTCTATCGCATAGCGGTCGGTCATGGATGAAATATAGTCGCACACACAGCGCTCCACAGGTTCATCCGCGGTATGTTTGAAATAAAGAGAAGGCATTTTTTCGGGTCTTCCTACATAATATTCAAATAAACGCATCAGCATTTCCTTGGACTTGCTTTCCTCGCCCTTGGCGATGGGATTCGAGTACACCGCGTCAAACATAAATTGTCTTAAGCTGTCGGTCGCCTCCTGCACCTCGGGATCCATACCGATCTTCGGCTTATCGGTGCTAAAGCGTATGACCGAGGTAACCATGGTATTGATCCGCTTGCTGTGGCTGTTTCCGAGTACATCACGAATGGAGGCAGGAATATCATCCTGTTTTAAGATCCCCGCACGGTATGCATCATCAATGTCGTGATTTATGTAGGCGATACGGTCGGCATATTTGACGATCACGCCCTCAAGGGTAGACGCCATATGCTGTCCCGTATGATTGACAATGCCGTCACGCACCTCCCACGTCAGATTGAGACCCTTTCCGCCGTGCTCCAATTTTTCCACAACGCGCAGGCTTTGTTTATAATGCGTGAAATCCGCAGAATAGCACTTTTGCATTGCTTCCTCGCCTGCATGACCAAACGGCGTGTGCCCAAGATCATGCCCCAAAGCGATCGCTTCGCAAAGATCCTCGTTGAGGCGAAGCGCACGGCAAATGATACGCGCGATCTGCGACACCTCCAGCGTATGGGTAAGCCGCGTACGGTAATGCGCATCGTTGGGTGCCAAAAACACCTGCGTTTTACCCATCAGACAGCGAAAGGACTCCGAGTGGATGATACGGTCACGGTCGCGCTGAAATTCGGTTCTGTTATCGCAAGGTGTATGAGGCAGATCTCTGCCCCTTGTGTTTTCCGTCAAAAAGGCGTAAGGAGAGAGCGTTTCCCTTTCCCGTTCCAAAAACAGTTGACACACATTTGACATATGCCACCTCCAAAACCGATTTTTTACCTAACAATACATCTAACTATAATTAAAATACGCAAAAAAAAGAGAAAACACTCTTTTTTTGCGAATTTTTTTATTTTTTTTACCACCCCGATTTCCGACATTTTTTACAACCTCTCTTTGCTATAATGATCATGCAAGACGTCTTGCGGAAAGGAACCCATCCAATGCAACAAACCGTGTACGGAGATCTGTTTTTTCTGGTCAATTTCAGCATGGACTTTCTCTGTCTTTTTCTTGTGGCAAAGCTGTTATCAAAACCGATGTCCACCTTACGGTTCTCGCTGGCATCCGCAGTCGGCGGAATCTATTCGGTCACAGCTCTTTTTTTGCCAAGCGGAATCATAAGTATCCTTCTCGATATTCTTTGTTGCGTTTGCATTTGCTTTTTGGCTTTTCCCGTCCGCGGCAACACATGGCGTTCGCTTGTCATTCTCAGCGTCTCCTACTTTCTTGCCTCTGTCTTGCTCGGCGGAATGATGACCGCTGTTTTTTCGCTCCTCAATCGGCTTTCTCCTCCCCTTGCGGAGTTTGAAGAAACTGCGGACATCCCGCCCTGGATCTTAATTTCCGTCGGCATCTTATCGGGGCTCGGCGCGCTGTACGGGGGCAGGTTTTTGCACAGACGCGCACAGACAAAGCTCGTCCGTCTTGACGTCAGCCTCGGCGGAAAAAACATTTCCTGCTTGGCTTTTTGCGACAGCGGAAATCTTCTTGCCGACCCACTTGACGGCAAAAAAGTCATTTTGATCGACAAAAGTCTTGCGGGAAGTCTTTTGCCTGTGGGCATGAGCGGATCCGATCTTTTACTTAACTGCAATTCTTTGCACCCATCGCTTGCCACGCATATACGGGTGATCCCCATCAAAACCGCCAATGCCGAGAGCATTTTATATGCTCTGCGTCCCGACAAGATCACGCTGAAAACCCAAAAACATACCTACACGACAGACGCTCTTATTGGCTTTACCGACCTTGGGGGCGCACCGAATGAATGTAAAGCTCTTATCCCTCCCGAGCTGATACTGTAGTGCGCCCCGACCTATTATTCACAAGGAAAGAAGGTATAAAAATGCGCAATCTGCTACTGAAGCTGCGGCTTTTTCTCGCGCGGCATCTGTACCGAAAAAAAGGTATTTATTACATCAACGGCCCCGACGTACTGCCGCCGCCGCTTACCCGTGAGGAAGAAACCTCGCTTTTGGAGGGCGATCTTGATGAGCAGACCAAAAAACGGCTGATCGCTCATAATCTGAGATTGGTGGTATACATAGCCAAACGCTTTGAAAACACGGGCATCGGCATTGAGGATCTGATATCCATCGGCACCATAGGTCTTACCAAAGCCATCTCCACCTTTCGTCACGACAAAAACATCAAGCTTGCCACCTATGCCTCACGCTGTATTGAAAATGAGATCCTCATGTATATACGCAAAAACGTCAATCTGAGAAATGAGATATCCATTGACGAGCCGCTTCACGTTGATTGGGACGGCAACGAGCTTCTTTTGTCGGACGTGCTTGGCAATGACGAGGATAACGTCATCTATGAGATCGAGCAAAATGAGGAAAAACAGATCATCAGACACGCCGTAGCATCCTTAGCGCCAAGGGAGAGGGAGATCATAGAGCTTCGCTTTGGTCTTTGCGGCGGCGACGAGATGACACAAAAAGAGGTGGCAGACAGGCTGGGCATCTCACAGTCCTATATTTCCCGTCTTGAAAAGAAAATAATCGCGCATCTGAGACAAGAAATCGACGGGAAAATATAAATATAAAAAATTTTTTATTTTTTTTGGAAAATCTCTTGCATTTTGCAAAAAGCTGTGGTATAATATAGTCCATTGCGAATACTTGTAAAGTGAGGTGTAAATAGAATGAAGTCCGGAATCCATCCGAATTACGAAGAAGTGACCATCAAGTGTGCTTGCGGCGAGACCGTTGTAACCAAGTCCACAAATGGCGGAGAAATGAGAGTTGAAATTTGCTCGAAATGTCATCCCTTCTTTACCGGTAAGCAGAAATTCGTTGACGCAGGCGGTAGAGTTGATAAGTTCAAGAAGAGACTGGAAGCTTCCGCAAAGTAAGCTTTTGTCCTTGGCAAATTCAAATTCAAAGCAATCGGGCAAGTTGTGTACATACATAACTTGCCCTTATTGTTTAACGAAAGGAACTGTGTTTTTTGGAAGACAAGAACATTCAAAACAGCCGTGCGGTCCTTGTGGCACTCTGCCGCGATAACGCACAGCTTTCGGAAACCGAAAAAAGTCTTGATGAACTGACACGTCTGCTTGACACTGCAGGCGGCGAGGTGTTTGCAAGACTGATACAAAACAAAGATACTCCCGATGTCAGAACCGTCATCGGAAGCGGAAAGGTGCAGGAGCTTCGGGATCTCTGCAAAAATAACGAGATCAACTTGGTCATTTTTGACGGCGACCTCTCCCCTTCCCAGATACGAAACCTTGAGGACGAGGTGGATGGCGTCAGTGTCATCGACCGTTCTATGCTCATCCTTGACATTTTTGCCCTTCACGCCAAAACGGGCGAAGGCAAGCTGCAAGTAGAGCTGGCACAGCTCAAATATACTGCGCCGCGTTTGATCGGTAAAGGTAACGAGCTGTCGCGTCTGGGTGGCGGCATTGGTACAAGAGGTCCCGGTGAGAGCAAACTGGAAAGCGATAAGCGGCACCTCAAACGCCGCATCACCGCCCTTGAGGCAGAGCTTGAGGTACTGGAGAAAAACCGCATGACCATGCGTGCCTCGCGGGACAAAAGCGGAATTACCAAGGTTGCCATCGTGGGGTATACCAATGCGGGCAAATCCACACTTCTCAACCGCTTGACCGATGCGGGTATTCTTGCCGAGGACAAGCTGTTTGCCACCCTTGACCCCACCACAAGAAAGTTTGAACTGCCGTCGGGTCAGTCGGTTCTTCTGACCGACACGGTAGGATTTATACGAAAGCTCCCCCATCATTTAGTTAAGGCGTTCAAGTCAACTCTTGATGAAGCGGTATATGCCGACATTCTGATCATCCTCTCGGACGTTTCGGACGAGGAATACCCTGCGCAGCTTGCCGTGACAAGAGAGATCCTCGGCGAGCTGGGTGCCGCCGACAAGCCGACAATTTATGTATTCAACAAGTGCGACAAAGGCATTGCCGCCTCTCCCGCCACCGTTATCAATACCGATGCGGAGCACTACGTTCTGCTTTCGGCAAAAGAGGGCGAAGATGTACAGGTGCTTATTGACCTTGTTGACAAGATCATCCACGAGAGAAAATCCCGAGCCGTGTTTGTCATTCCCAACGCCGAGCAGGGCGCGTTGAATATCCTTTATAAAAATGCCACGGTGGAAAACGTAGAATACGGAAGTGATGCCGTCACGGTGACCGCCATTGTGGATGCCAAGGCACGCGGCATGATGAAAAAATACGACACCTGTCCGCCCCCAAAAGAGGAGTACTGAGGAACTATGTCAGAACAGCTTTATACCACGCTTGCTGGGGAGGCAAGCGCACAGTTTGAAGAAAAACACTCGCTTTTTATCGGCTATGCCAAACCGACCACGACCGAGGATGAGGCGCAGGAATTCATAGCCAAGATCCGCCAAAAGCACACGGACGCCACGCACAACGTGTTTGGCTACAGCATGAAGGGCGGTATTTTGGCGCGCTATTCGGATGACGGCGAGCCTCAAGGAACGGCAGGCATGCCCGTGCTTGACGTTATTCGCAAATCGGGCGTGGATGATGCCACGGTTGTGGTCACCCGTTATTTCGGAGGCATCTTGTTGGGCGCGGGAGGGCTTGTGAGAGCTTACGCCGCCGCCGCCAAAATGGCTCTCGACGCGGCAGGCATCGTCAGCTATGAAAGCTATACCGAGCTGTCGCTCACCTGCTCCTATTCCGACCACCAAAAGCTGTCGGCGGAACTGCCAAAGTTCGGTGCCATCCTCGATGACACGGTGTACGCCGACAACGTCACGCTGAAATTCGCCGTCAAGGACGCGGTCGCAGACCCTATCCTTGCCCGTATACGTGAAATGTCGGGTGGAAAACTCACGCCGACCATCCTTGGTCACCGCTTTGACTATCAGGCATAAAAAAATAATTCCCGACAGACCAAATGTCTGTCGGGAATTATTTTATATGAGAGTCAGCTTTTTCAGCCTTGCCGCAAGCTCGTCAACGTATACGTCGTCAGCCATGGGCAAGCGAAGCGTTTTGCCGCCGTCATACGAAATCACAAGATGGCAGATTTTGACGGGAAATTTTTTCTTTCCGCAGGAAAGTGTGGTGCTTTCACGCATAACCGTCACGTCCTCTGCCTTGTCAAAGGGAATCTCGATCGTTTCCTCCTCTTTTTGCTCCGAAACCAAAGAGAATTTTCTCTGCTTCACATAAAACGCGTCAGTAAGTAAAAGCATTTTGGCCGTCAAATACTCAGACGAGCAAACGCTTCCGTTCTTCATTTTTTTCAGCCAAAGCCCATCGGAAAAGGAAAAGCCGGCAAAGTCCAAGATCTCTTGCTTTTCGGGGACACGCTTGTAAAAATGCCGCTCGGTCTCCACCTCGGGAAATTCGACGCCCTCCGAGCACCGCGCGATCTCCGAGCGGATCTCCTCATCGGTAGAGCGGTTAATATTGCCGACCAAAAACAGTACCGCCCCCGCTGCAAGAAGCGCAATGCCGCCAAAATACATCAAAAATGAGCTTGCCAACCAAATGCTTCCAAAGCCGACGATCAGCATGCCGAGACCAAGGGTCTTGAGGCCCTCCCATTTTTTGAAATAGTTGATATTTGCTTTGTAATTTTTCATACTGTCACTCCCTTTCGGTTTTGTAAGACCATTATACTATAAAAACAGAGAGAATACAATAACGCATTGGTTGATTCCAAGTAAACCACCGGTGGAAATTGTGATAAAAAGGACGAAAATTCTTCCTTTTTGTCCTTTTATTTATGGTTCAAATATTCGTCGATTGCCGCGGCAGCGTTTTTGCCCGCACCCATGGCAAGAATGACAGTAGCCGCGCCCGTTACGGCGTCTCCGCCTGCATAAATGCCCTCGCGTGAGGTGCGTCCGTTTTGGTCGGTGACGATGCCACCCCACTTCTCGGTTTCCAGTCCCTTGGTGGTGGATTTGATCAGCGGATTGGGCGAGGTACCGAGTGCCATGATGACACAGTCGACCTCAAGCTCAAAGTCGCTTCCCTCCTTGACCACGGGTCTGCGGCGACCCGACGCATCGGGCTCGCCAAGCTCCATTTCCACACAGCGGATACCCGTCACGTTTCTCTTATCGTCCCCAAGAATTGCCGTGGGATTGGTGAGAAGTCGGAAGATAATTCCCTCCTCCATCGCATGCTCAACCTCCTCGCGTCTTGCGGGAAGCTCGTCCATACTGCGACGGTAGATGATGCTAACGTCCGCGCCAAAGCGCTTGGCGCATCTTGCCGCGTCCATAGCCACATTTCCGCCGCCGACTACGGCAACGCGAAGCGCTCTCTGAACGGGTGTAGCACTATCCTCGCGGTAAGCCTTCATCAGATTGATTCTGGTCAAAAACTCGTTTGCGGAGTATACACCGTTCAAATTTTCACCTTCGATCCCCATAAACTTGGGAAGGCCTGCTCCCGAGCCGATAAAGACCGCCTCAAAGCCCATTTCGTCCATCAGCTCATCTACCGTATAGGTCTTACCGATCACGGCGTTGGTTTCGACCTTAACGCCAAGCGCACGAAGGCCATCGATCTCTTTTTGTACGATTGCCTTGGGAAGACGAAATTCGGGAATACCGTACACCAAAACGCCGCCCGCCAAATGAAGTGCCTCAAAAACCGTGACCTCGTAGCCCTTTTTGGCAAGATCACCCGCGCAGGTAAGTCCCGAGGGTCCCGAGCCGACTACGGCGACCTTGTGTCCATTGGGCACGGGACGCTCTGCGGATGCGTCCTCTGCGCTGTGAGCACTGTGATAATCCGCCACAAAACGCTCAAGACGTCCGATGGCTACAGGCTCGCCCTTAATGCCGCGCACACACTTGCTCTCGCACTGATTTTCCTGCGGACAAACTCTGCCGCAAACCGCAGGGAGCGCGGACGCTTCTCTGATAACTCGGTACGCCGCCTCAAAATCCCCCTGTGCCACCTTGGCAATAAATTCGGGGATATGAATCTTGACGGGACACCCCGAAACACACGGCATATTTTTGCAACCGAGGCACCGCTTTGCCTCGTCTATCGCCTGTTCTTCGGTATAGCCCAGTGCCACCTCGCCAAAGTTTTTGCTTCGTTCCGCGGCATCCTGTGTGGGCATTGGATTTTTGTCAAGTCTCATATTTGCCATCTCACTTTACCTCCGTGCGAAACAAATTGCAGGTATGCTCATGGGCATGGCGTTCAAACGGCTTGTATATGCCGCCCCTTGCCATCGCCTCGTCAAAATCGATCAGATGTCCGTCGAACTCGGGGCCGTCCACGCAAGCGAATTTGGTCTCACCGCCAACGGTCAGACGGCAACCGCCGCACATGCCCGTGCCGTCGATCATAATGGGGTTCATGGACGCCACGGTCTTGACACCGTACTCTTTGGTCAGCCCACATACAAATTTCATCATGATCAAGGGACCAATGGTGATGACCTCGTCATACTTCTCGCCGCTCTCGATCAGCTTTCTGAGGGCATCGGTCACAAGTCCCCTCTCGCCCTCGCTTCCGTCATCGGTCATCAGAATAAACTTATCGCTGACCGCGCGGAATTCGTCCTCAAGGATCACAAGATCCTTCGTGCGAAAACCGACCACACTGTGTACCTCACAGCCCATTTGATGCAGCTTCTTTGCCACGGGATAGGCAATGGCACAGCCCACGCCGCCGCCGACCACCGCCACCTTTTTCAGACCTTCGGTCTCGGTAGCTTTTCCCAGAGGTCCCACAAAGTCCTCGATATATTCACCCACACAAAGATGATTCAGCTTTTCGGTGGTTGCGCCCACGATCTGGAAAATGATAGTCACACTTCCCCTCTCGCGGTCAAAATCCGCCACGGTCAGCGGGATCCGCTCGCCGTCCTTATCGGTGCGCAAAATGATAAACTGCCCCGGCTCTGCCTTTTTGGCAACCAAGGGAGCTTCAATTTCCATTTGTATAACTGTTTTGTTAAGTTCTTTTTTCTTTGCTATTTTGTACATTATTCGCTCACCTTAGATAATTTCTGCTTT
>JAZNDA010000021.1:0-9822 GCA_045587785.1 Eubacteriales bacterium
AGTTCAACCCTATGATGGGTCACCGTGGATGCCGTCTCGCTGTAACATACCCCGAGATCGCTAAGATGCAGACAACTGCTGTAATTCGCGCAGCAATCAACACTCAGAAAGCTCATCCCGACTGGAACGTTAAGCCCGAGATCATGATTCCTCTCGTAGGCGACGTTAAGGAGCTTAAGTACGTTAAGGCTGTTGTAGTTGCTACTGCTGATGCAGAGATCGCAGCTGCAGGTGTGAGCCTCAAGTACGAGGTTGGTACCATGATCGAGATCCCGAGAGCATGTCTGACGGCTGACGAGATCGCCGCTAACGCAGACTTCTTCTGCTTCGGTACTAACGACCTTACGCAGATGACCTACGGCTTCTCCCGTGACGACGCAGGTAAGTTCCTGAATGCTTACTATGAGACCAAGATCTTTGAGAACGATCCCTTCGCAAAGCTTGACACCACAGGTGTTGGCAAGCTCATGAACATGGCAGTTACCCTCGGCAGACCCGTAAACAACCACCTTCACGTTGGTATTTGCGGTGAGCACGGCGGTGATCCCACGTCGGTTGAGTTCTGCCACCAGATCGGACTTGACTATGTATCTTGCTCTCCCTTCCGTGTTCCGATCGCTCGCCTTGCCGCAGCTCAGGCAGCTCTGAAGGACTGATTTAAAGAGAGATATATATCCTTAAATGACCCCTTGGTCGAGATTCTCGACCAAGGGGCTGTTTTTAAGGATAATATGTTGTTTTTTGAAAAAAATGTAAATTTCCCATTGACAAAACGGTGGGGGCGTGATATAATTTTTCTATTATCAGTGGTTCGGAGGAAGAAAACAATGTTCGGAAGTGTCGGTATGTCGGGTATGACTATGCGCATGTGCTTCATGTGCATGTTTTGCTATGCTGAAAACCCGTCATGCGTTACCGTCCAATAGATCATTGCGATTGATATGGTAGGAAGCATCGGGTTTCCTGCCTTATTTTTATTTGAATTTAAGTTTGACAGAGAGGAGAAAGCCGACCTATGATTGAGCTTAGGAATCTTGAAAAAACCTTCCGCACGGCAAACGGATCGATCGTGGCACTGAGAAATATCAATCTTACCATAGAAAATGGCGAGATATTCGGTATTATTGGGTTGTCGGGCGCAGGAAAAAGCACGCTGGTCCGTTGCATCAACCTGCTTGAAAGACCGACGGCAGGCGAGGTGCTGATCGATGGAGAGGACTTGATGCGCATGCCGAGAAAGGCACTTCTGAAAATGCGCCGCTCCATCGGCATGATCTTTCAGGGGTTTAACCTCTTGGAACAGCGCAACGTGTTTGATAACGTCTGCTATCCCCTTGAGATCGACGGATGGAACCGCAAGGACGCCAAAAAGCGTGCGGAGGAGCTCCTCCGGCTGGTCGGACTTGCCGACCGTCAGAAGTCCTATCCCTCCCAGCTCTCGGGCGGACAAAAGCAGAGAGTGGCGATCGCCAGAGCACTTGCCACCAATCCGAAGTACTTGCTTTGCGACGAAGCGACAAGCGCGCTTGACCCCAACAACACCGCGCAGATCCTTGAGCTTCTCAAGAGGATCAACCGCGAGCTTGGCGTGACCATTGTGGTCATCACGCACGAGATGAAGGTCATTGATAAAATTTGCGACCGCGTGGCGGTGATCGACAAGAGCGAGATCGCCGAGATCGGCAGGGTGGCGGAGATCTTCACCATGCCCAAGTCCGACATCGCAAAGGAGCTCATTTTGCCAAGCTCCATGGCGGTAGGCGCGGTGACGGGCGGCGAAAAGCTGCGCATCGTGTTCAACGGCGAGGCGTCCACGCTTCCCGTTATCTCCAATTTGGTTTTGGAGTGTCAGGTGCCTGTCAATATTTTGTTTGCGGACACCAAGGATTTTGACGGCAAGGCATACGGGCAGATGATCATTCAGCTTCCCGACGATGCGAGAAAATCCGAGCGCGTAATTACTTACCTCAAGAATAAAAAGATATCGTTTTTGAAGGAGGAATAAGATATGGAAAAATTTTTATCCCTCTTTTCGGAAATGTTTCAAAAGCTGTGGGCAAACGGCGACATTCAAAGGGGCGTTTGGGAGACGGTGTATCTCACGCTTCTCTCGGCACTCATTGCGTACGTCATTGGGTTGCCGCTGGGTCTTTTGTTGTCGGTGACGGGGGAGGGCGGTATCCGTCCGATCACGTGGCTGAATAAGACCCTGAGTGTGATCGTCAACATTTTCCGAAGCATGCCGTTTATTATTCTGATGGTTGCCATGCTTCCCGTGGCAAAGGCGGTGGTGGGCACCAGCCTTGGCAACCGCGCTATGATCGTTATGCTGGTCATTGCCGCCGCGCCGTACGTGGCGCGCATGGTGGAGTCCTCCATCAAAGAGGTGGATGCAGGCATTATCGAGGCGGCGCAAGCCATGGGCACGTCCAATATGAAGATCGTTCTGAAGGTGCTCATTCCCGAAGCGAAGCCGTCACTTATTGTGGGCGCGGTGATTTCGATCGTGACCATTCTCGGATACTCGGCGATGGCAAGCACCATCGGCGGCGGCGGACTTGGCGCCATTGCCATTATCTACGGCCATCAGCGCTCCAATCCCGATATTATTTGGTTCTGTGTGGTGCTGATCGTCATTATCGTTCAGATCGTTCAAGAGGTCGGTATGTGGATCGCCCGCAAGACCGACAAACGGGTAAAGTAAATTTTTTAATTTAAAATAAAAAACCAAAGGAGACCTACTTATGAAAAAGATTCTTTCACTTGCACTTGTTGCCGTTCTTCTGCTTGCCGCGCTTTGTGCTTGCGGAGCTAAGAACGACGAAAACACCATCAAAGTCGGCGCAAGCTCCACGCCTCACGCCGAGATACTGGAAGTGGTCAAGGACGACCTCGCCGCCAAGGGTTATACCCTTGAGATCGTGGTTTACGATGACTATATCCTTCCCAACAAGGGCGTATCGGACGGCGACCTTGACGCCAATTACTTCCAGCACACCCCCTACCTCAATTCCTACAATGCCGACAACAACACCGACATCGTGTCGGCAGGTCTTGTGCACTACGAGCCCTTCGGAATCTATGGTAACGGCGTGACCGACCTTGGGGCTCTTGCCGCAGGCGCAACCATTCTCATTCCTGCGGACGACAGCAACGAGACTCGCGCACTTTTCCTGCTCCAGCAGGAGGGGCTCATTACGCTTCCCGAGGACGCTTCTGCCGAGGTCGGCGTATCGCACCTTGATATCGTAGACAACGGCGGTTACAACATCGTTGCCGTTGAGGCACAGACTGTTCCTGCACAGCTCAAGAACAGCGACGAGGGAACCATTGCGGTCATTAACGGCAACTACGCGATCGGCGCAGGTCTTAAGATTGCGGACGCGCTTGCCTCCGAGGACGCTTCGGGCGAGGCTGCACAGACCTACGCCAACATCGTAGCCGTTCAGAAGGGCAACGAGAGCACTGACAAGATCAAGGCACTTGTTGAGGCACTGCAGTCCGAAAAGGTTGCAACCTACATCGCTGACACATATGCCGGCGCGGTGGTTACGATTAAGTAAAAAGAACGATTAGGGGGGACTTTTGAAAAAGTCCCCCTAAAACCCCTCAAAATTTTTTGTGGAAAAGAAAATACGAGAGCATTTGGCGTGTTCTCGTATTTTTTATTATTCAATTCTTTTTGTACTTGTCCATTTCGAGCAGAATGTTATAAATTTGCTCTTGTTCCGCTGCCGTCTTTGACAAAAGAAATTCGTAGCAGGCAAGCGGAATGTTACGTTTTTCGCTCTCGTGGCATCCGAGGTTCTCAAACAGCTTTGATAGGGAAATGTTCAAAGCCGTGCAAATCTTTTCGATGCTTTCGATTGTGGCGTTTTTCTCGCCGCGCTCAATTTGACCGATGTACGCAGAGTGACATCCGGCAAGCTCTGCAAGTTTTTCTTGGCTCAGATGTTTGCTCGTTCTGTAATTTCTGATTCGCTGCCCTAAGATTTTTGCAATATCACTCATGATAATCCCTACTTTCGTTTGTACTGTGTATAGTCTATAAGTATTCAAACGAAATTGCCATAAACTATTGATATTATTTTTACAACATGGTATACTATAGATATTAAAAAGCGAAATTTCCTGCTTATAGTATTTGAAATGGGGATGATAATATGAATGTTTTTACGGTTTCTCTGTTTGGGCATCGGGAAATTGACAGTATGTGGCAATTAAATGAGCGGCTCGCACCGATCATCAAAGAGTTAATACAAACAAAAATGTATGTATCTTTTTTTGTTGGGCGTAACGGAGTGTTTGATGAATATGCGGCGTCGGTTATCAAGCAGATGCAAAAAGAGCTTGGAAAAGAAAACAACGACATGACATTAGTACTTCCGTATAAAGTGTCCAATCTTGAATATTATGAAAAATATTATGACAGTATTATGATTCCCGAATGTGTATATGATGCGCACCCGAAATCTGCGATCACGCTCAAAAATCGGTGGATGGTTGAGTGTTCCGATCTGGTGCTCGTTTATGTGGAGCGTAACAAAGGCGGTGCCTATGCCGCCTTGAAATACGCAAAAAAGCTGAATAAAAATGTTGTCAATCTTTACGAAAGTCTCTGAATTTTTGGGGAATAAAAAATCTGTAATCAGTTAGTTTTTAAGCTAACCAATTACAGATTTTTCATTTAATCAACGGGTTTAGACGCTTTCTTTAGGACACCTCGAGTTCGCTACGCGACCTCGGGTCGCAAAGAAAGCTTTGCAAAGAAACGCCGATTGAGAGTTTCGCGCCTTGCGAGGCGCGACTCAGGGCTCTGCCCTAAGAACCCGCAAGCTTTGAAAAGCTTGACCAAACTTTTGTGGCAGTCTCGCCGTGAAGTCGGTTCTTAGTTGTTGTCCTCAAGATAGATAACCACCTTACGGTTGTTTTCCGAACCGATGGAGTTGGTGGAAACGCCCTTGATGTTCTGAACCTCGGAGTGGATGATACGTCTCTCGTAGGGGTTCATGGGCTCAAGCATGACGCTCTTCTTGTACTTGACTACCTTGTCAGCCATTCTTCTGGCGAGTGCGCGGAGGGTCTCCTCACGCTTTGCACGGTAGTTCTCAATATCAATGGTGATCTTGGTGAACTCGCGCTTTTCGCCTTCTTCTTTGCGGTTGGCGGCAAGGTTGGCAAGATACTGGAGCGAATCCAGCGTTTCGCCGTGGTGGCCGATCAGCACGCCCGCGTCCTTACCTTCAATGGTCAGGAGCTTGTCGCCGTCCTCTTTGTCGGACACGGCGACTGTTGCCGCGATCTGCATATCCTCAAGGATCTTTTCGATGAACGCAACGGCAATCTCGGTGCCGTCCTTGCCATAGCTGGCGCGGACAACGGCAGGCGTACTGCCAATGCCGAGGAAGCCTTTCTTTTCTCTCTCGACGATCGTATATTTGATCGATGCCTCGTCGGGTGCGCCAAGCTCGCGGACAGCCTCTGCAATAGCAAGCTCGACGGTTTTCGCTGTTACGGTAATTTCTTTTTTCATAATATTTTCTCCGTTATATTCCATTCTGTCAGTCATTTTTTGTGGGTTTGTCGCTGTCATCCTTCACAGGTGCATGATCAATGGGGGTGTTTGCATTCTCTGTGGATGAGGACGGCTCTGCCTGAGCTTGCTCATCCTCTTTGGGCTGCGGTTTTGCCTTTTGGGGCTTTTGCGCAGGTGCAGGCTCGTCGTCATCAATATGATGAAGCGAACGGGGCTTTGTGCCGCTCGGATTTGAAGCTCTTGCGGGAGCATGGGATTTCTTGCCCTTCAGCTCACGCTCTGCCGCCTTGATATCCTCCTCGGTACACTTAGGGATGGGCATGGTACGGCTGAGAATAAACTGCTTGAGTGTGCCCAGAAGGCTCTTGAAGATCCAGTAGATGCTGATGGTGGAAGGAACGATAAAGGAAATATACACGCTCATCAGCGGCATGGAGAAGTCCATGATGTTGTTGGAGCAACCCATCTGGGGGTTGTCTGTGGCTGTGGGCTGATAGGTGAACTTTCTGGTCAGCTTCATACTGCCGAAGTACACGCCAAAGGTGATCAGCGGGATCAGCCAATACCAGCTGAACTGTCCGATGCTGGGCGTAACCCCTGAGTTGAACGCGCCGATGGTGAAGCTGGGGATCTTATCCGCCACGCCTTCCAGCCACTCATAGCACTCAGTGCCGTTGCTGACGTAGAGGAAATCCTTCAGACCGCTGACGCTCTCCAGACCCTCGCTCTTGATATGAGACAAAAGCTCAATGGTGCCTCTTTGAGAGGAGGACAGCACGCCGCCCAGACCGCCTGCCGCCTTCGCGGCGGTAAAGTAAGAGGAAAGGGCAGAGGAGAACTGCGAGGAAAGACCCAGAGTATAGCGAATGGGGTCGATGACGATGTTGTAAAGAATAAAGATGATAGGAAGCTGGATCAGCATGGGGAGACATCCGCCCATGGGGTTGAAGTTCTCGCGCTGATAAAGCTCTTGAATCTCCGTTTGAATCTTTTGCTGTGTGGGCTGATCGTTTCGTCCTGCGTACTTGCGGCGGATCGCCATTTCCTTGGGACGGAGCGTTGCCTGCTTGATGGAGTTTTTCTGCTGCTTGATGCTGAGAGGAAGCATCAGAACCTCGATCAGAATAGCAAAAATACAGATACCGATCAGATAGTTGCCAAAGCCAATGGTGTTAGTGATAAAAGCAAGTGCCACGCCGATCCAGTACTGGATGTTTTCGAACAGACCGCGAGAGGTCTCTCTTTCGACGTTCGCTTTGAGCACGTTCACCACGCTTGTCATATCGGCGACGGTGAGTGTGCTGTAGTCGACGCTTGAGAGCGACTTGCCGTTCTTGTCATAAGCCTTGAGAACATTTTTGGCGGCATCGACAGAAGGTTCAAGCGCGGGGCGTTCTGCCTCGCGGTCAAAATCCTTTTCTGTCATATCGTATCCGCGGTAAGCGGCGATGAAAGCCTCGTAAGCACTTCCGTTGTTTGCCAAAAATTCCGAAAGTGTTTTGAGCTGTTCTTTGGTCAGACTGTTTTGCTCCTCGTTGTGCTCGATGTCCGAAAGGCTGACACTGACCGAAACGGTGCCCGAAGCACAGCCCGACAGGACCGAGCCCATGACTGCAAGCAACAGAAGCACCAAAAGAAGTCTGACAGCTAAAGTTTTGATGGTTGCAAATTTTTTCATGTTTTCCTTTTCCCGCATAGTATGCGGCTCTCCATTCGATTTTGATATGGCGAATATGCACCGTCAAGAGTGGTCTGCACGGTGCCGCAGACGTTTGTCATTGTTTATTCTTTCGCTGCCTTTTTTCGGGGACGGGATCATAGCCGCCCGCGCAAAAGGGGTTACACCTGAGAATACGCCACACTGTGAGACCAAAGCCCACGAAAAAGCCGCGCTTCTGAAAAGCCTCAAGGGCATACTGCGAACAGGTGGGCGTGAATCGGCAACAGGGGCGTTTTAGGGGCGAGAGAAATTTTTGGTAAAAGCGAATAAACAGGATACAAAGATGTTTCATGTCTTTTGATCGGGGACAAACATACAGAGCTTTTCAAACCCCTTTGAAAGCTCACGGCGGATGTCCTCACTTTTTTTATCGGCAATGCCAAGGCGCGCGCTGATCACGATGAGATATCCCGTTTTCAGCGTTCTTGTCTTTTGCAGGTCAAATAGGCCCGCTCTGATAATGCGCTTGGCGCGGTTTCTCTGTACCGCACCGCCGATCTTTTTGGTGACCGAAAGACCGATGCGGTTGGTGTAGATCTTTTGTGGGTGTGCCAGCATCCGCTTTTTGGCGGTGTAGTCCTTCAGCACGTGGACAGAAACCAGCTTGCCCACAAAGCGCTCGCCGCGCGTAAAGGTCTTATTGTAAAGATGGTGTTCCTTGATCGCTGTGTTTTTCATACGGCAACTTTTCTTCCGTTTTTTGTTGTTTTTGTTTTTGAAATGGTTATTGATAGAAAAAAACCGCGATGCAATCAAATCCGAGAGGGGCTTGCCCTCTGCGCGATGATAGGACATCGGCGGTTTTATCGTTGGGATAGGCTTTTGCCTACGCCTTCACTTAATAGGTCAGTCTCTTTCTGCCTTTCGCGCGTCTTCTCTTAAGAACATTTCTGCCGTCCGCAGTCTTCATTCTCTTTCTGAAGCCATGCTCCTTCTTTCTCTGGAGCTTCTTGGGTTGGTAAGTTCTGAGCATTATCTGCACCTCCTTATAGACTTAGGGTGACAGTAGACATCCGAACCCGTTTATAAAAGGCATATTTTACGCCATTCGTCGTCAAAAAGCCTCGGAATATTAACCATATTCCTTCACCTTTTTTTCTCGACTTGCGTAAAATCTGCTCTTTTATAAATTCTTCGAACTGTCACGCGGTTATTTTTGAGTGATTTTTGAGTTTGTATGCCGACGCAAGGTAAGACCTTGCAAGGCAGACAGGCGCAAAAAGCGCCAAAAAGAACAAGTGACAGCGGGTTCGTATATCTACTGTCACCCTACGGAAGCGTGTTGCTGTTACAGCCTTTTTACGCTTTTACACAATGACGCTCTTTATTATACACGCAAGTGCCCCGATTTGTCAAGGGTTTTTTGAAATTTTTCCGAAAATATCGCCTTTTTCACTGTTTTTTGGAGAAGTTTCAGGCATTTTCTTCCAAAAAACGGCATGCGGCGATGGCGGCAGAGGAGCCGTCGGCAATAGCGGTGGAGATCTGACGTATGGTCTTTGAGCGGCAGTCGCCTGCAACGAACAGACCCTCGGTGGGTGTTTTGCAGGTCTCGTCGGTGTCAAAGTAGCCGTAAGCATTCAGCGGTGCAAGTGCCTCAAAGGGCTTGTTGCAAGGCGCAAGACCGATGGCAACGAACATGCCGTCTATTTTCAGCTCATCGGTCTGTCCGCAGTTGCTTTGCAGACGGATCGCCCGAAGGCTGTCGTCTCCGATCAGGTCAGTGACCACCGTGCCCATGATAAATTCCACGTTATCCTTGGTGCGGAGAATATTGACCAGCTTTGTCTCGCCCGTGAATTCGTCAAGATTCTGAATGACGTACACCTTGGCACAGCCCTCGGACAGCAAGATCGCCTCCTGAAGTGCCGAGTTGCCGCCGCCGATGACTGCCACGGTCTGTCCCTTGTAAAACGCGCCGTCGCACACCGCGCAGAAGGAAACGCCGTTTCCGACGTAGCTTGCCTCATTTTGAAGGCCCAGCATGCGGTGCTTGGCACCCAGTGCCAAAATGACACTCTTTGCCCGATATTCGGCGTTCTCGCCAATGACCTTGAAGCCGTCCTCGGTCTTTTCTATGGCAGTTATCGTATCCATATCGATCTCCGCCCCCTGCGCCAAAACCTGCTCCACCATCTTGTCGGCAAGCTCGTTTCCGCTTGCACTGGCAATGGCAGGGTAGTTCTCGATCTTGGGCGAGTAGGTCATCTGACCGCCAAAGGTGGACTTTTCAAGAACAAGAACGCTCTTCTCGGCGCGTCTTGCATACAGCGCGGCGGTAAGCCCCGCAGGTCCCGCGCCTACAACGATAATATCATACATGGTGGTTTTCCTTTCTGTGTGGGAATGATAGGAGTTTCGCCCCTTGCGAGGGGCGACCAAGGGCTCTGCCCTTGGAACCTGCAAGCTTTTGAAAAAGCTTGACCAAAACTTTTTCTGCATGGGGTTGCTAAAGCTTCACGTCATTTTGGGACGGGAAACCGCAAAGCGGTTTCCCGTCAGCGCAAAGCTAACGCGCCGACAAAGAAAGCTCGCTTTCTTTTCGGCAACGTAGCATTTGCGCGTT
>JAZNDA010000022.1:0-14297 GCA_045587785.1 Eubacteriales bacterium
GCAAAAGTTTAGGTCAAGCCTTTTTAAAGGCTTGCGGGGTTCGGGGCAGAGCCCCGAGCGTTTCCCCTTGCGGAGTTCGGGGCGGAGCCCCGAGCGTCTTTGTCCACCTCTATAATAAATCTTAAAGGAGCGCATATGGAAATCAAAAGAAATATACTGTTAAACCCCGGTCCGTCCACCACCACTGACACCGTCAAAATGGCACAGCTTGTTCCCGACATCTGCCCCCGTGAAAAGGAATTTGCGGGCATGATGAAGGATATGCGCGCCGATCTTGTCCGCATCGTACACGGCGACAAAGCAAAAGATCCCTATACCTCGGTGCTGTTCTGCGGCTCGGGCACCATCAACATCGACGTGTGCCTGAATTCCCTTCTGCCAAGCGGCAAAAAGGTGCTCATCGTCAACAACGGCGCCTACAGTACCCGCGGCACGGAGGTCTGCGAGTACTACGGTCTACCGCATATTGATCTAAAATTGCCCATCGACAGACCTATCGACGTGTCGTCGGTCAAAAAGGCACTTGCGGACAACCCCGACGTGGCATTGGTATACACCACCCACCACGAAACGGGCACGGGCGTGCTCAATCCCATCCGTGAGATCGGCAAGGCGGCGCACGACGCGGGCGCGGTCTTTGCGGTGGATACCACCTCCAGCTACGCCATGATCCCCATTGACGTCGAGCGCGACCACGTGGACTTTTGCATGGCTTCGGCGCAAAAGGGTCTGATGGCAATGACGGGTCTGTCCTTTATCGTGGGCAGAGAGGACATCATCAAAGCCTCCGCCGATTACCCAAAACGCTCCTACTACTGCAATCTCTTTTTACAATACGATTTCTTTGAAAAAACGGGCGAGATGCATTTCACCCCGCCCGTCCAGACCATATACGCCGCCCGTCAAGCTCTGAAGGAATATTTTGCCGAGGGCGAGGACGCCAAATGGGCGCGGCACTGCCGTGTGTTCGAAGCCATCCACAAGGGCCTGTGTGACCTTGGCTTCAAAAACGTCATAAAGCGCGAATACCAAGCAGGGCTTGTGGTTTCGGTTCTCTACCCCGACGATGAGAACTGGAGCTTTGAGCGGGTGCACGATTACTGCTATGAGCGCGGCTTTACAATCTACCCCGGTAAGATCTCCACCACAAACACCTTCCGTCTTTGCGCGCTGGGTGCCATCGATCAAAAGGATATCGAGGACTTTTTCGTTGTGCTCCGCGAAGCCCTTTTGGCGTGCGGCATTTCGGTTCCCATCATTTACAAGGAGACATGATCATGAAAACGGTCTACACCTGCTTTTGCACCGACGTGATTCACGAAGGGCATCTGAATATCATCCGCGAGGCAAAAAAATACGGCAAAGTGATCGTGGGTGCCCTCAGTGACGAGGCTCTTATCCGCTACAACCGCTTTCCCACCCTTTCCCTGCCCGAGAGAATGGGGCTGTATGCCAAACTTGACGGCGTGAGCGAGGTAGTGGTGCAAAACGATATGCTGTACGATGCGGCGCTTAGCACCTACAAGCCCGATTACGTTATCCACGGCGACAACTGGCGTGAGGGTGCGGAGTCGGCGATCCGCGAAAATGTGCTTGCGGCGCTTTCCGCCTACGGCGGCGAGCTGATCGAGGTTCCGTATACAAGGACCGAGCAGACCAAAAAGCTGGACCGCGCCCTTGTGGAGCGTCTTGCCATGCCCGAATACCGCAGAAAGCGTCTGAGACAGCTTGTCAATCTGTGCCCCATCGTCAAGACCCTTGAGGTGCACAGCGGTCTGACGGGGCTGATCGCCGAAAAGACCGTGGTGGAACGCGACGGCAAGCTTGACCAGTTTGATGCCATGTGGATATCCTCTCTGTGCGATTCCACCGCCAAAGGCAAGCCCGACATTGAGCTGGTGGACATGTCCTCCCGTCTGCGCACCATCGACGACGTGATGGAGGTCACCACAAAGCCCATTATTTTGGACGGCGACACGGGCGGTCTGAGTGAACATTTTGTTTATAACATCCGAACGCTGGAACGAATGGGCGTATCGGCGGTCATTATCGAGGACAAAACGGGTCTGAAGAAAAATTCCCTGTTCGGCACCGAGGTGGAGCAAACGCAGGATTCCATAGAAAACTTCTGCGCCAAGATCACCGCGGGAAAACAGGCACAGCTGACAGAGGACTTCATGATCATCGCGCGCATCGAAAGTCTGATCCTTGAGCGCGGCATGGAGGATGCCCTCACCCGTGCCTTCGCCTATACCGCCGCAGGCGCAGACGGCATCATGATCCACAGCCGCAAAAAACAGCCCGATGAGATCTTGGAATTCTGCGACAAGTTCCGCGAAAAAGACAAAAAAACTCCCATCGTGGTGGTTCCCACCTCCTACGGCAGCGTGACCGAGGAAGAGCTGTCCGCCCACGGTGTCAATATCGTCATCTACGCCAACCAGCTCACCCGAAGTGCCTTCCCTGCCATGCAAAACACCGCCATGGAAATTCTGAAGTACCACCGCGCCAAGGAAGCCGACGAGCATCTGATGCCCTTTAAGGATATCATTCGCCTCATCGACGAGCTCTGAGAACGCATGAGGCTCTGCCCCATACCCCTTTCTTGGGGCTTTGCCCCAAACCCCACAAGCCTTTAAAAAGGCTTGACCTAAACTTTTGCCGCAAAGGGAAGATATAGATTGTGCATAGCCATTTGGCGAGTGCGTGAAATGAAGCACGTGAGAAAACGGTCGCTTTTTGAAAAAAGCTCCGCAAAAACTTTTGCCGCCAAAGCAAGATGCAGTCTATACGTAGCCATTTAGCGAACGAAAACGATCAAGCAAAACGGCAACAGATTCGCCGTCATTTTGGGCGGCGTCCTTGGACGCCGTGTACGTCCGAAGAAAAAAATGGGAAAAACAAGCTCGCTTGTTTTTCCCGTTTTTTATTTCGGACTGCCACAGGAGCGTAGCTCCCGTGGCACAAAATGACGTACCGTTCGCACAAACCATGATGTGTTTTTATAGTTACTTTATGTCGGGTGCGCCGTAAAAGTTTTCGTCCACCTTTTTCAAAAGGTGGCGGGTTCCAAGGGCAGAGCCCTTGGTTTTAGTTCTTTTTATTTTTGATGGCACTCCAGTATTGCTCGGATGCCTGCTCGGTCTTGTTGGGCGCGGGATGGTAGTATTTCTTGCCCTTGATATCATTTGGCAAATACTGCTGGGGAACATAGTGGTTTTCGTAGTCGTGTGGATATTTGTAGCCCTTGTAGAGTGGGCTTTGCAAGTGCACGGGCGGAACGTTGCCAAGCCCTGCCTGCACGTCGGCGGTTGCCGCAAGCACGGCGTTGTGTGCCGAATTGGACTTGGGCGCGGTTGCCAGCATGATCGCGGCATTGGCAAGCGTCAGCCTTGCCTCGGGCATCCCAAGCTCCTTTGCCGACTCCACACACGCCCTTGTGACGGCGGCGGCAAGAGGATAGGCAAGCCCCACGTCCTCCGACGCGATCACTTGAAGCCGCCTGCAGACCGAGATCAGCTCGCCTGCCTCCAAAAGCTTTGCCAGATAAAACACTGCTGCGTCGGGATCGGAGCCGCGGATGGACTTTTGCAGTGCCGACAAAAGATCGTAGTGCGTATCGTCGCTGTAGTTACCCACGCCCGATCGGAAAAGCTCCACCGCATCCTCGGTCAGCACGTCCTCCGAGGCGTAATAGGTATTCTCCAAGAGTCCGATCGCGCGTCTGACGTCGCCCGAGGTCATTCGCGCTATTTTTTCAAGCACCTTCCCATCGGCGGTCTTTTGCGTCTTGTTTTCGCCGTTAAGATAGTCCAAAGCGCGACAAAGTGCTCCCACGCATGCCGCAGGAGCGACGGGTTTAAATTCAAACAGCGACGAGCGCGAGATGATCGCGTTGTACACGTAAAAATGAGGATTTTCGGTGGTAGAGGCGATCAGGGTCACCCTACCGTCCTCAATATACTCAAGAAGCGACTGCTGTTGCTTCTTGTTAAAATACTGGATCTCATCGATATACAAAAGGATACCGCCGCTTCCAAACAAATTGTCGGTCTCGGTCAGTATCCGATGCACGTCTGACAGTGTCGCGGTGGTGGCATTGAGCTTGTAAAAGCTCATACCCGATTCCGCCGCGATCACGTAAGACGCCGTGGTCTTTCCCGTCCCCGGAGGGCCGAAAAAGATCATGTTGGACATTCTGCCGCTTGCGACCATGCGGCGTACCACGCCGTTTTTCCCAAACAGGTGCTCCTGCCCCACGATATCGTCAAACGATCTCGGGCGCAGAAGGTCGGCAAGCTGCGCGTTTTTCATTTTAACTTACTGATTGATGGGACCGAACTCGGTAGCATCATCCACGCCAACCGAAAGATTATCGGTGTCCATGGGATCCACATCCTCTCCGCCGGGTGTACCGCTACCCGTACCGTCTACGTTGCCGGTATCATCAGCACCGCCCGTTGTCTCAGAGGGGTCGCCGCAAGCAACCAGAGAAAGGCAAATAAGTACTGCAAGCAATGCAATCAAAAGCTTATTCATTTTTAAAACTCCCTTCAGAATTTCACGGTATATGATATTTTATCATATATTTTTGGTTTTGTCTATACTTTTTTGTGATTTTTTATGACTTTTTGAAATAATATTTATTTTCGGCATTTGCCACAGATACTCGGGACTCGCCTCCATATATCTTTCGAGCAGTACAAACGCCAGCACCGCCATCATGCCAAAGGGAACGGGCATAAATTCCCCGGGGTCGGTCATGGAATAGAGAAACAGCGACAGCGCCGTAAGGGCAATTGCCTTTGAACGCTTGTCACGGCATAGGCGCGCAAGGCGCGCTCTGAGCCCAAGATGAAAGGCATACGCGATGCATCCCACAAGCCCAAAACTTGCCCATATCTGCGGAAAATAGGAATGGAACCACAAAATACAGCCCATTTTGTCCTCAAAGGGGTAGGAATATTTGTTGCCATGCAAAAGTCCGACACCGAAAAACGGATGCTCGCAAAACTCATCCGCCGCCTCGGTAAGCAGAATCATGCGACCGCGGTAGGAGTAGATCAGTTCGTTCACCGCCGTCCCGTTTTTGATCTGCTCTATCAGCTTATTCAATTCAAAAATATCGAGCAGCCAAACAAAAAGAACACAAACGACTGCCAAAAAACCAAGCAAAAACAATGAATTTACGATCTTGGCAGCCACACTGTGCGCATGGCGGAAATAGTAGATCAGACAAAGCACCAGCAAGACCGCACCGCAAATGATCGCCGTGCGCGAGGTGGTTATGCAAAGTGCAAGAAACACCAGAAGTCCAAGCAAAAAAGGCAATATCTTACCAAAAAAACGACCGCCGTGCTTACACGCGAAGTAAAAGGGCGCGGGCAAGCCCATGATCATGACGTTGGCAAGCGAATTGCGGAAGGCGGTGGCGTTGCGAAAGCCCATAAAATCCACCGCCGAGCCCGTATACGCCGCAAAGGTGTCAATAATGATCACTGAGCAGATAAGTCCCGTAAACAGCATGGTCCACAGAAAATGGTCATACACGTCATAATCCTTTACCCTTTTGTAGTGCGAGGCAAACAACAGATACAGGAACAACAGCCCGAAGGAAAGCCCAAAATAGTAAAAGGCACCCGCTGTGCTTTCGAACGGCTTAAGAGGCGAGATCACGCCAAGCCCGCCAAGCAGCACAGCACCGCCCGTCACAGCCACGCCCCAGCCCGAAAGCCCCACCTTGATGGGCCTATGGTAAACGGTCAGATGAAAAATAAGACCAAACGCAGGCAAAAATCCCCATGGGATCAGATACCCCAAAATAACATCCCAGTTTTCAAACAGCGTCGCTCCTTGGCACATGACCGACAGAAACGGCATCAAAGCCGCGGCAAAATCGTCGCAAAGCAAAAGCGCCAGACCGAACAGCTCGGCGTTGATGACAATGCCCACCATGGTATACTCCTCGCCAAGCACCGAAAAAAGGCAGGCGATAAACGCCGAGACCATCATAAACGAGGGCGAGAGCAAAAAGCCGCGCACTGCCGCCAAGGCGGCAGGAACCCGACTTTTTATATAGGGATTCCCCGTTTTGCTGTCATAAGGATAGAAATAATGAACGGTCATAGCATCCTCGGTTCTTCGACTACTTAAGAGCTTATTTATTGGGATTCAGAAACTTTCGGTAAGAATACATATAATCAATGCCCGACCACACCGTGATCACCACCATCGCCACGATCAAAAGATAGGTCAAGGGGCGATATGCCAGCACCGACAAAAAGGAGATCCTTGCCAAAAGCGGTTCGATCATGATGGTGCAAATACACACGATTTGCAAAACCGTCTTGACCTTGCCGATATATTTGGCGGCAATGACCACGTTCTCGCCCGCGGCAAGCATACGCACGCCCGAAATGGCAAGCTCGCGGAAAATGACCACCAGCACCGCCCACACCAGAACGTGGCGAACCTCAGTATATTTATAAAGGAGAACGACCAGCGCACCGATCACCATCATTTTGTCGGCAAGCGGATCGATAAATTTGCCGAAATCGGTAATCAGCCCATTCTTGCGCGCGATCTTGCCGTCCAGCATATCGGTATACGAGGCGGCAATAAACACGAGTGCCCCAAGGATAGTCCCCACAAGATCAAAGGACGGGAACAGAACAGTAAGCACCATGACCGCGACAAACACGGGCACAAGGCACATACGGAGAACAGAAAGCTTATTGGGTAGATTCATAATAGCTCCTTTCAGGCTTCGGCTTCGCACGCAAAGCCGTAGAGGTCATAGTCCACGACCTCTCTGATCTTGACGTCCACAAAACTGCCTGCCGCGATGCGGCGGGACGCCTTAAAGTAGACCTTGCCGTCGATCTCGGGGGCATCGTAGGCGCTTCTGCCATAGTGTGCCTCGCTGACCGCGTCAAAGTCCTCACAAAGCACGCGGAGGGTCTTGCCGATATATTTTTGGTTGTTTTGCTCGTTAATTTCAAGCTGCTGACCCATCAGAATATCATAACGGTCCTGCTTCAGTTGCTCGTCAATTTGATCGGGGAAATCATAGGCGGGGGTGTCCTCCTCGCGAGAGTAGGTAAACACGCCCACGCGCTCAAACCGCATCTGGCGCACAAACTCGCACAGCTCCTCGAAGTCCTCCTCAGTCTCCCCAGGGAAGCCCACGATAAAGGTAGTGCGGATGACGATGTCGGGGATCTCCCGTCTGAGCTTTGCCACTACCTCGCGGATCATACGGCTGTCGCCGTGGCGGTTCATGGCGGTCAGCATGTGATCGGAAATGTGCTGCAGGGGCATATCGATGTATTTGAGTATCCTGTCGTTGTCGCGCATCTCGGCGATCAATTCGTCGGTGATCTTGTCGGGATAGCAGTACAGAATTCTGATCCACGGGATGCTTGTTTCCTCGGTGATGCGGTGAAGAAGCTCCGCCAAGCGGTATTCACCGTAGAGATCCTTGCCGTAGCGCGTGGTATCCTGCGCCACCACAGTAAGCTCCCTCACGCCAAGCGACTCGAGATTCTTTGCCTCGGCGATGATATCCTCCATCGGGCGGCTTCGGAAGGGTCCTCGGATGGCAGGGATGGCGCAGTAGGCGCATTTGTTGTCACAGCCCTCGGCGATCTTGATGTAAGCGGCGTAGTCGGGCGTGGTCAGCACTCTGTCACCGCCAAGCCTCACCTCGGAATTCGGCTCATAGGAAGAATACGTCGGCTTTTTCCCGCCCTTTTTGGTCTTTTCGGTCACCGCCTTGACCGCATCCACGATGTGATGGATACTGCCTACGCCAAGCACCGCGTCCACCTCGGGCAGTTCGCGGAAGATCTCGTCGCGGTAGCGTTCGGCAAGACAGCCCGTCACCACGATGGCTTTCAATGTATGATGCTTTTTGAGCCACGCAATATCCAAAATGTTGTCAATGGCTTCTTTTTTGGCACTTTCGATAAAGGCGCAGGTGTTGACGATCACCACGTCCGCCTCGGTCTCCTCGGGCGTGATCTCGTAGCCTGCCGCCAAAAGCTCATGGAGCATGACCTCGGTGTCCAGTTGATTTTTGGGACAGCCGAGCGAAACAAATCCTATTTTCATAAAAATCTCCGTTTGGGAACATGATATGTGTATCTGCGAAAGCATACATATACATTATAACACACACCCTCCCCCGTGTCAACCGATATTTTTCAGAAAAAAATCAAAGAATTCGGAAGATGCCTATTGACAATCGCATGATTGTGTGATATACTGTAGCAAAGAAAGCAAGAAGAAAGGAGGGCATTCATGAATCTTACCATTGACGAATGTATGATCCCCGGTACCATACTGAAAAAAAGCGACATGGGAAACGTGACGGGGCTTGAATTTCTTTCCAAGATCTTTTTTATCACGGACGGCGTGTTTGTCGCCGAGGTCAAACGCATTTCGGGGCTTGACACCTCAACGCTTCAAAACTGGACCAAACGCGGATGGCTGGAAAACACCAAAGGACGGCAGTATCATATCGATCACGTAGCCCACATTCTGATCATCAATATGCTCCGTTCGTGCATGCAGCTTGACCGCATCGACTTCCTCGTTCGCTACATCAATGGCAACGTGAATGACAAAAACGATGACATTATCCGTGCCTCGGTGCTGTACGATTACATCTGCCGCACATTAGACAGGCTGACGGGAGAGGACGCGATCTCCACGGAGAATATCCGCCCATTGCTGGACGAGATACTCTTGGACTATGAGGAACCCATGACAGGAGCCAAAAAGCGGCTTCTGAAGGGACTTGAGATCATAGTGATCGCATATTACGCCTCGCTGACAAAGCACCGCGCGGATATGCTTTTTGAGGAACTTAGGTGAGATGTTCTCTCTTGCCTACAAGAAAGGAGTAAATATATGATTGCTTGGTGGAATGGGCTGGAAACAGCACAGCAGATCTTTGCGCTGATCGCGATCCCTTCCACGCTGATCATGCTGATCCAGACGATTCTTTTGCTGGTCGGCTTTGGCGGGGAGACAGACGCGGACGGCGATGACGTATTTGAAGCAAATGACATGGAGGGTGACGGACTCGCGCTGTTCTCGGTGCGCGGTATCGTGTCCATGCTGACGGTGTTCGGCTGGGCAGGTGTGGCGTTTTGGGAGCTGATGCCCCCGCTTCCCGCCATACTGCTTGCCACGGCTCTGGGGCTTCTTACGCTGTTTGGCATGGCGTATCTGATGCGCGCGGTGTCAAAGCTTCAGGCATCGGGTAACATTGACGTGGAAAACGCCGTCGGCAAGGTAGCAAAGGTATATATTCCCATCCCCCCTGCAGGCAAAGGAACGGGTAAAGTGACCGTCACCCTGCAGGAAAAATACAGCGAACTCTCGGCGATCACGACAAGCGAACAAAAGATCGCCACAGGAAGCTTTGTGCGCGTAGTGGCGGTGGACGGCACGGGCATTTTGCTGGTGGAGCCGCTTGTGGCGGATAAAAAGGAGGCAGAGGGTGAAAAATAAGGATATTCCGATTTTAGCGTTTCTCAATTTCCTTTATCTTTTGGTGGCGTGCGTTGCCGCCGAGCTGTTTACCATCCTGCTGATCCGCTTTGCCATTCTCTTTGTGGAGCTTGACTTCGCGGCGGCGTCCGCCATTCGTCTGTGCTCACTGTTTGCCATATCCACGGGGCTGTTTTGCCTGCTTGGATACAAGGATGGCTACCGAAACGCCTGTTTCACACCGTCCGAAGCCATCCCCGCTGTGGGACTTGCGGCACTTGTGCATTTTTTGATCTGCATACCCACGCACTTCTCCCCTTGGTTGGCAGGTGCAACAAGGCACATTTCGGGCTTCCTTTTGCTTGGCGGCGCGTATAACAGCGAGTCCAGAATAAGAGAGATCCCCTTTATCGGCATGATCGCCGTCGGCTTTGCCATGGCGCTCGTATGGGCAGGGCTTTTCCTGCTTGCAAACTACTTCGGATTTCGCAAAAGGCTCCGCGACCGCGGCGTTCTGACAGGCGAAACCACACAAAATTAAAACACGGAGGAAACATCAATGACACACACAACCTTACTCGCGGGCGGCATCTCGCCTTCCCTTGTCGCACTCATCTGCGTCATCGCCGTGGTGGTCTTCACGGGCTTTATCGTGGTGATCTCCCGTTACAAAAAGTGCCCCTCGGATAAGATCATGGTCATCTACGGTAACGTAGGCACCAACAAGGACGGCACGTCCCGCAGTGCAAAATGTATCCACGGCGGCGCGGCATTCGTGGTTCCCGTGGTACAGGCGTATGAGTATCTGGATCTGACGCCCCTTTCCATCAGCGTGGACCTTACCAACGCGCTTTCCAGACAGAACATCCGTATTGACGTACCTTCCCGTTTCACGGTTGGTATCTCCATAGAGCCGGGCGTGATGCAAAACGCCGCCGAAAGACTTCTCGGGCTTAAGCTGGTAGAGATCCAAGAGCTTGCCAAGGATATCATCTTCGGTCAGCTCCGTTTGGTCATCGCCACCATGGATATCGAGGAGATCAACACCGACAGAGACAAGTTCCTTGACGCAGTATCGGGCAACGTGGAGACCGAGCTGAAAAAGATCGGTCTGCGTCTGATCAACGTCAACGTCACCGACATCAACGATGAGAGCGGATACATCGCAGCTCTGGGTAAGGAAGCCGCCGCCAAGGCAATCAACGATGCTAAGATCTCGGTCGCCGAGGCTGACAGAGACGGTGCCATCGGTGCGGCAAACGCCGAGAAGGAGCAGAGAATCAACGTGTCGCGCTCCAATTCCGAGGCTATCAAGGGCGAGAACCTTGCCAAGGTGGAGGTTGCCGAATCCGAGGCGACCAGACGTGAGCGCGAGGCAGAGGCACTCAAGCGTGCGACTGCCGCCGAGAACATCCAGAGCGCAAAGGCGCTTGAGGAATCCTACGCCGCACAAGAGGCAGCCGAGCAGGCAAGAGCTAACCTTGAAAAGGCAAAGCTGGAGGCTGACGTCATCGTCAAGGCAGAGATCCAGAAAAAGGAGATCGAACTGGCAGCCGAGGCACGCGCCGAGGAGACCAGACGTCTGGCACAGGGTGAAGCCGACGCGATCGTCATGAAGATGGAAGCGCAGGCAAAGGGTATGCGCGAGATCATGACCAAGCAGGCGGAGGGCTTTGCCGAAATCGTTCGTTCGGCAGGCGGCGCGGAGGATGCGGTTCGCATGATGATCGCCGACAAGCTGGAAGAGCTGACCCGTATTCAGGTAGAAGCCATCTCGAACCTCAAGATCGACAAGATCACGGTTTGGGACAGCGGAAGTGCAGGCGGCGACAAGTCGTCCACCGCAAACTTCCTCTCGGGTCTGATGAAGTCGGTGCCCCCCTTGCAGGAGATCTTCGATCAGGCAGGCATGAAGCTGCCCGAGTATCTGGGTAAGCCAAGCGACGCCGACGCGTCCGACAAGGCGGAATAATTTAAAAAACAAATAGGCGGGGGCATTGCGCCCCCGCCCTACGCTACAGATTTTTTGCATCATGCAGGACACGAAGTCACGCAGGCTCCTTCCACCGCTACTCGCGGTCCCCCTCCCTCTCGGAGGGAGGCTCTGTTGCGCCGTTTTTCGCAATAGCACAGACATCTTGTAAACAAAGGTGTTTGAGCCTTTTACGGATACAATTTGAGCGTGGGATCCTTGAAAGCCTCCCTCCGGGAGGGAGGTGGCGCCGTAGGCGACGGAAGGAGCCCGCGCGACGATTCAAATCTGCTTGCACAAAATTTAAACGCACCGACAAATCAAAATTTGAAAGTATGCACACAAAATTCAAAACAGCCGCACATCGGAGTTGTCATGATGAAAACACTTGGCTTATATCTTCACATACCCTTCTGTCGCAGTAAGTGTCTTTATTGCGATTTTTGCTCATTTCCGCACATGGATGACCCCACGGCAGACGGGTACTGCACGGCGCTCACACAAGAGATCGCCCTCTGGGGCGCGCGCATGAAAGACTATCTCGTTGACACCGTATATTTCGGCGGCGGCACCCCGACCTATCTGCCCCCCGAGCGGCTTTGCTCGCTTCTTTCCGCAGTGCAAAAGAACTTTTCACTTGCTAAGAACGCCGAGATCACCACCGAATGTAATCCTGCCACCGTAGATAAAAATGCCCTCTTGGCACTCAGAACGGCAGGCTTTAACCGTCTGAGCCTTGGCGCGCAATCGCTGAATGACGGGGAGCTGAAAGCCCTCGGGCGCATCCACACCGCAAAGCAGTTCGCGGACACCTTTTCGGATGCACGCGCGGCAGGCTTTGACAATATCAGCGTCGATCTGATGTTCGGTATTCCCCATCAGACCGCGGCATCTTTTGCGTACACGCTGGGGAAGCTTTGCGCCCTCTCACCCGAGCACATCTCTGTCTACGGTCTCAAGATCGAGCAAGGCACGCCGTTTTATGACCGCCGCGCCTCACTTCCCCTCCCCGACGAGGATACCGAGCGCGGCATGTATATGCACGCGGCAGACTTTTTGGCATCACAAGGTTATGGGCAGTATGAGATCAGTAATTTTGCCAAAGCAGGTCGGGAGTCAAGGCACAATCTTCGCTACTGGAAGCGTGAGGATTATTTTGGCTTGGGGCTTGCAGCATATTCCTGTCTTGGCGATCTGCGTTTTTCGAACACCGAGGACATGCCGCGCTATCTGTCGGGACAAAGAGAGGACACGCGGGAACAGGTCAGCGAGCATGACTGTCTGTGCGAATCGATCATGCTTGGCATGCGCCTCTCTGAGGGCTGTGACTTTGACGCGCTCGCAAAGCGGTACGGAGAAAAAGCCTATGAGTACATGAACGGACTTTCACGCTTTCTGCCGCTTGGTCTGGTGAAAAAGACCGCCCACGGCTATGCCTTCACAAAGGACGGCTTTTACGTCAGCAACGCCGTTTTGTCCGAAATTTTAGATTTTGAGGGATAAGTTTCGCACTCTGCGGAGTGCGACCATGGACGCTGTCCTTGGAACCTGCGAGCTTTAAAAAGCTCGACCAAACTTTCATGGCTTTGGTTTTACTTAGTCATTTTGCCCCCGTCGCAGACGGGGGGATACCGCGCGATGCCTCGCAAAAGAAAAGAAAGCGATCTTTCTTTGTCTTTGCGACGGCAACGCGCTAACCGAGAATCTCGTAGAGATTCTCGGTTACAAAATGACGTGAAATTTGTACAAACCAATTCAGTAAAAGTTTTAGTCAAGTTTTTTCAAAAACTTGCGGGGTTTGGGGCAGAGCCCCAAGCGTTCCCTGCAGATCCCCGAACATTGTCGAATGAAAATGTGTGAAAGGCATTGACTTTTCGGGAAAAATATAGTACAATAAGAATGTGAAGATCAAGAAAAGGAGTGCACAAACATGGACGAAAAAAATCTGGATGAAAACCTGCTTGGTGACGAATACTATACACTGACAGACGAGGACGGAAACGAGCTGAAATTTGAGCTTCTTGCCAGAGCCGAGATCAAGGGCACACAGTATTATGCTTTTGCCCCTGCCGACGAGGGCGAGACCGACGAGGACGGCGTGTGCGAATATACCATTCTCAAGTCGATCCTTGAGGACGGCGAGGAAATGCTGGTCTCCATCGACGATGACGACGAGTTCGACGATGCCGCCGACTACTTCGACGATCTGTTTTCGCAAGAGATCGACTACGACGCCGAGTAAAAAATAAAAAACCATCCTGCTTAGTGCGTGATGGGACGGGTAAATGGACCTACAGTTGAATTAAAGGAGTTCGGAGTTCCGCGGTGGTTTGCAGACCTCCCTTTTGCATACCGATTGACTTGTCTCGGCTGTAAAAGGACGTTGGGAGCAGTAAAGCCGAGGACAGGACACCGCCTTGCACGGCAGGGTTTCTATCTTCCCGACCACACGGCTCGGTGGGGTTTTTGTTTCTATGGGGCTCTGCCAAGGACCCCGCCAACCTTTACGAGTCCGCGTAGCGAACTCGGTTAACAAATTGATTTTGCGATTAAAATTGCAAATTTGCTACGCAAACCCCAATTAGTTGCCTCCGCAAAAACTTTTACGGCAAAAGAAAAATGACATCTGTGCAAAGCCACATTGCGAACGAAAACCATGAAGCAAAGCGGCTACAGATGTGCCGTCATTTTGGGCGGCTTCTACGAAGCCGTGATACGTCCGAAGAAAAAAGGAAAAAACAAGCTCGCTTGTTTTTTCCTTTTTTATTTCGGACTGCCACGGAGAGCGAATGCTCCCCGTGGCACAAAATGACGTATTTTACGCACT
>JAZNDA010000023.1:0-16256 GCA_045587785.1 Eubacteriales bacterium
TCTCTTTGCTCGTCCTCCGTGAGATAGGAAAGCTCCACCGCAGGGCTGAACGCGATTTTTTCCTCGTCCACCATCGTAAGCAGCTCGGGAATTAACTCGGTCAAGCGGATATACCTTTGAATTTGGTTGCGGCTTTCGCCCGCTTCCTCTGCAATTATTTCGTCCGTCCGTAAATTCGTCCCAACTTGGGACACATTTTCTTTCGGTCTGCCTGCCTTGCGTTTCATCGCATCCATTTTCATCTTGTAGGCAAATGCTTTCTCGCTTGGAAGGATGTGCTCACGTTGAAGGTTAGAGTCAACCATTTCAACTACCGCTTCATCACGGCTGAGTTCTCGCACGATGGCGGGAATGCCGCTGATACCGAGCCGCAGACAAGCGTGCTTCCTGCGGTGTCCCGCGATAAGCTCGTATCTCTCACCGTTCTTTCGCAGTATAACGGGGTTGAGAACACCGTTATTGTCAATGCTCTGTACGAGCCGTTCCATATCCTCGTCATCCCTCACTTGAAAAGGGTGGTCGGCAAAGTCGTCGATCAGACTTATAGGAACGGTGCAGACCTTTTCTTGACTATTAACATCCAACTTTATCACTCCTTCTTACATATAAATTGGCATAGAAAAAGCCGACCTTTTGGTGAAAGGTCGGCTAATCGTGCCGTATGTATTGTTTACAAAATCCTATTTACTTTGAGTGGCTTCTGTGATATAATAAACTCACCGATAAATAAGAATTTGACGAGGTAACTATGGCAAGTAGTAAAGAATATTTAGACTTCGTATTAGAGCAATGCAGCGGCTTGTCTGCCCGTGCTATGATGGGCGAATATGTGCTGTACTATGGTGGTAAGGTCGTTGGCGGTGTTTACGATAACCGATTGCTTGTGAAGCCTACGAAATCGGCAGTTGCATTGCTGCCAAATGCACCGAGAGAACTGCCATACGAAGGTGCAAAAGAGATGCTTCTTGTAGAAAATATCGAGGATAAAGAGCTTTTGAAAAAACTGTTTGAAGCTATGTGCGAGGAACTTCCCGAACTGAAGAAAAAGAAATAAACAAATTCCAATTTGACGAGCAGAAAAGCCGACCTTTTTCCGAAGGTCGGCTTTTCTTGCCGTATGTATTAAGCATCTTTCTTGGGGGCGCACATCATATTTATATAATGTAGGGCATCGAGCAGAATGTCGATGTGCTTCTTCGATTTTTTTGCTATCAAAAGTCCTTCGTCGCTCACCAAGAAATCCACGAGATATTCTTTCGGGATTTTAACGCGATTGAAAATATTGAAGGATTTGAGCTTGCCTTTCTCACACCAACTTAAAACGCTCTTTAACGTGTAGCCCGTGATCTCTGCCACCTTGGAGGGAGGGATTACATCGTCATAATTGGCTATCTTGTTATTCAAGAAAGTGCGGAGCATTTTTCTGTTCTTCATCAAACGCTCTATGTTGAGGGCGTGGGGGTTATGCGCTCCGCGACCGTAATAGTTATCGGGAGCTTTGAAAGCGAAGGGATTATTTTCACGAGCATCCAAGAACGCGATAACATCGTCAAGAAGGATTTTGTACTTGCGGGTTTGCTTACCGGAGTTGGTGCAAGGCACGAGTCCGTTGTCGAGAAGATAGGATGCGGTTTTCTTGCTGATATGGCATATCCGATAGAATTGATCCTTTGTTATCACTTCGGGATAAGTGGTCTTTAAGTATTCGATAGTTTGCTTATCCATAGCTACACCTCATATAAAAATATTCGGTCAACGGCATAGCCAAGTCGTGTCAAACGCTTGTGTTTTATGGGGATTTTTTCTCCCCGTTGTTCTCTCCAAAGTTCTCTCCAAGAAGGGTTTTTAGCCCCTTTTTCTCTCCAAGTTCTCTCCAAAAAGCATATTTTTTTGCCCATTTTTGATGAGTTCGAATTGCTCTTATTTTGACGGGCAGTTATCAACAAAAGGGAGATAATTCCGTCAAGTTCCAATTAGACTACTTTATTCAAAAACTTATATTAACAATGGTATTATTTTCTCAAAACCCCTTGATTTTCGGGCGTTTTTGTGCTATAATAACGCCATCGTGTTTGACTTTCTCTCCAAAATTCAAGGAGAGAACTCAACGCAGCGGACGATTTTTATGGTTGTAGATCAACTACTGAAATACGGCGAGTTTGGGATAGTATTGTTCGATAACTTCCAAGTTACCGAACGGACTCGAAATCAGTTTGTGCGCAAGCACACGAGGGTTCGAATCCCTCTCTCTCCGCCAAAACGAAAAGCATCCTCAAAGAGGGTGCTTTTTTGTTTTGGCATCGTGAAGGATTCGAACAAGGAGGGAGAAGTCGCAGAAGTGCGACTTCGGAAGAAAACAGTCCGATGGACTGTTTTCGCCGACGTGGCGTGATAGGCGCGGAGCGCCGGAGCGAATCCCTCTCTCGTATGTAAAAATACACAAGTTCGGTAAATTTTAAAATGTTATTAAAGAATTCACATTTATGTGGTATAATTTAGAAAATTGCAGTTTAACAAGGAGTAAATGAATGTTAAAACGATTTTTGTCCTACTACCGACCTCACATGAAAATTTTTATTATGGATATGCTCGCCTCACTTTTGGTGGCATTGACGGCGATCATATATCCCATGGTAACCAGACGTATGCTCAACGATCTAATCCCCGAAAGAAAATACAAGCTGATCATCGTGTTCGGCGGTGTTTTGCTCACCATCTACGTTGTGCGCATGCTTCTCAACTTTTTCATTCAGTATTACGGACACGTGATGGGCGTCAGGATGCAGGCGCAGATGAGAAGCGATATGTTTAATCATCTGGAAAAGCTTCCGTACCGCTTTTTCGACAATCATGAAACAGGAAAGATCATGTCCCGTATGACCAATGACCTAATGGATATCAGTGAGCTGGCGCACCACGGACCCGAGAACATACTGATCTCCTCCATTTCCATTGTTATCGCCTTCATCTATCTTTGCTCTATACGCTGGGAGCTGACCTTGATCGTGTTTGCTTGTGTTCCGATTTTGGCTCTGATCGCCATGTCTCTCAGGAAACGGATGCGCGATGCCTTTATGGAAAGCCGTAAATCGGTTGCCGTGATCAATGCCGCGCTGGAAAGCAGTATTTCGGGCATCCGCGTGACCAAGGCGTTCAACAATGCGCATATCGAGTCTGAGAAGTTTGAAAAGGGAAATCATTCGTTTGTCAAGTCAAGGCGCGAAGCTTACAAGGCGATGGGGCAGTTTCATTCTGCCACTACCTTTGTGACCGATATCTTCAACGTTATCGTGCTGACCTCGGGAGGACTTTTTCTTTACAATGACCTCATTACTTTTGCCGACTATTCTGCCTTTGTGGTGTCTATCAATCTTTTTATTTCGCCGCTCATGACGCTCATTAACTTTATGGAGCAATTCCAGAACGGTGTGACGGGCTTCCGTCGTTTTGTGGAGATCATGGACGAGGTGCCGGAGGAAGAAAACGAGGACGCACGCGAGGCAGGAGTACTTTCGGGACATATTGAATTTCGTCACGTCACGTACGGTTACGGAGAGAAAAATGATGTGCTGAACGATATCAGCTTTACCGTGGAACAGGGAAAGACCTACGCACTTGTCGGACCGTCGGGCGGAGGAAAGACTACCATCTGCCATCTCATTCCTCGTTTTTATGACGTAGAGAAGGGCGAGATCTTAGTGGACGGTATTGACATTCGAACCTTGACAAGAAGCTCACTCCGAAAAAACATCGGCATCGTACAGCAGGACGTGTATTTGTTCAATGCCAGCATCCGCGATAATATTCTGTACGGAAACCCGACAGCCACCGAAGAAGATGTGATAGAGGCGGCGAAAAAGGCGAATATTCATGATTATGTGATGTCGCTGGAGCACGGCTACGATACCGAGATCGGAGAGCGCGGTGTCAAGCTGTCGGGCGGTCAAAAACAGCGTCTGAGTATTGCAAGAGTGTTTTTGAAAAATCCCCCGATCCTCATTTTGGACGAGGCAACCAGCGCACTTGATAATGCCACGGAGATCCTCATTCAAAGGGCACTTGACGAGCTTTGTGTGGGACGAACCACCATCGTGGTGGCACACCGACTTTCAACTGTAAAGAACGCCGATGAGATCGCCGTGATATCCGACGGAAATATTGCCGAAAGGGGCTCGCACAAGGAACTGATAGAAAAGCAGGGAATTTACGCGGGGCTGTATCAGATGCAGTTCAGAAATCAATAGATTGGTTTGTTCTTGCCGCTATTTTACCGCAAAAAACGCTCCGTGTAAGTTAACACGGAGCGTTTTTTTAATGCTGTCTTTCCGTGTAACCACGGCTCAAATGTTTTTTGATATCAGGAATCTTTAGGCTTTTTGGGAACTACTGCAATAATGACAAGGATCACCGCAATGACAGCTGCCACTGCAATGACAATTCCAATGATGCCCGTTGTCTTTTCGGTATCATTTGTGCCGTCACCGTTGGCGTCGCTATCTATGGGGTCTTTTACGCCATCGTTATCGTCATCGCTGTCCACAGCGTCGGGAACCGAGTCGCCGTCATTGTCGCCAACAGCACCGCCGATATCGGCATCGGGGACATTGGTGTCGGGGAGCATATCCTCTATCATGTCCTCGGTAGTGGTCTGGGACGGTTCGTTTTGATCGGGAACAAGTGTCATGTTGTCATTTCCGTTTGTTATATTATCTGTGACGACGCCGTTTCCGTTACTGTTTTCGGGGGCGAGGGAAGTGTCCGTGTTGCCCGTACTATTTTCGGTCGTGCTATCCATGGGATTCTGCGTATTCGGCATTTCGGTCTGACTGTCGGTGATACCGTCACGGGGTCTTAAGTCAAGCGGTGAGTTTCGGTTCATGCGTGCCGCGGCTGCAAGGATAGATAGCGATAATGACAAGATCAGAACAATGCAGGCGCAATATAATAATTTCTTTTTTTTCATAAAAACAACCTTTCTTTTGCGAAATCATGGTTTACTCTTATTTTTTCGCGCAAGAAAGGTTTTATATGTTGAAAGTTTTTCCGAAAAACCGAAAAAAAGGAATTAATCTTTTTTGTGGTGCTGACAGGGGTGATCAAAAAAGTCGGTCAGATCTATTCCCCATATACCGTCCTCATTTTTTGAAAAACCGATGGCTTTCATCAGCGTTTCATTGACCTTTTGAGAAAGAAAAACTGCCCGATGTACGTCGCAAAGGTCAATAAAATTGAGTACGGCACGTCCCATAATGATCAGTGCCTCAAAATCCTCTTTGTGAGGGATCAGTGTCAGATCGTAGATCTCTCCCGTGCCTTCGGTAGTGCGGAACTGAGATACGCCGATAAAAACGTCGTCCACCGTCGCCGCATACGCGAGCGCATCCTTTCGGTAGGTTATTTGACAACGGGCGCAGTCAAGCTCCTGCTCGGCTTTGTCCTGTATGGGAAGAATTTTTAACATGATCTTACGTCCTTTTCTTGGTTTTGCTTTAAATACTGTACTTGTTCCTTGGTAAGATGCTTCCATTTGCCAAGCGGCAAACCGTCAAGCGTAAGTGTGCCTATGGCGATACGGCGAAGCGTCAGAACCTTTAAATTTTGTCGTTCGCACATTTTGCGTATTTGGCGGTTTCTGCCCTCATAAAGCGTCATGCAAAGTGTTGTATTATCATTTTTTGTGTTTACGATCTGGGTTTTTACGGGCAAAATTTGATAGCCGTCAATGTCCATTGGAGAACTGAGCGCTTTCTTTTGTTCGGGGGAAACCGAGCCTGCTACCGTAACATGATAAATTTTTGGAATTTCATGCCTTGGATGTGTCAATCTGTAGGTAAGATCGCCGTCATTTGTCATAAGAAGCAACCCTTCGGAATCCATGTCAAGCCGTCCGATGGGGTATAGACGCACGCCCACATCCGTTACAAGCTCTGTGACACAACGCCTGCCTCTTTCATCGGTTACGGTAGACAAAAAACCGCGAGGTTTATTCAGCATGACATAGGTGTACGAGCCGTTTTTTGGAGGCTTTATGATCTTGCCCTCATATTCTACGATATCGGTGCTTGGGGATATCTTTTGTCCGATCTCAGCGGGAATACCGTTGACAAGAACCTTTCCGTCCCTTATGGCTTGCTCTGCCGCGCGGCGGGAGAGTATATCGCAATCGGTGAAAAATTTTTGAATTCGTATTTGATCCATAATTTCCTTTATTCTTTTCTAAACAGTGAAGTAAGCCACGCAAAGAAGCCTCTGGGCTTTGAGTAGGAGATGTTTTCCGCGGCAACAAGATCTGAGCTGGCAATGGTTTGACCGTCGCACAGACAAATGATCTTGCCTATCTTGTCGCCCTTTTTTATCGGTGCGTACAAAAAACGCGGTGCCTCGATACGGTATGTGATCTCGCCGTGCCCGCGGTTTAATGTCTTGGCAAGTGCGGTAAGATTTTCCGCTTTGAGCGAGGCAGACGTGCCGCCGACCACGGGGAGAGAGACCTTATATTCACCTGCATTTTTGACGGTGAGGCGTTCATAGCCCCCAAAACCAAAGTCCAGCATAGCTTTGTGATCGTTCCAATCGTCGGGAGCATTCAACGTAACGGCAACCAGCATAAGTCCGTCACGCTTGGCAGCGCTGACCAGACACCGTCCGCTTTTTTTGGTAAAGCCCGTTTTGACACCGACAGCACCCTCATACATGTGTAACATTTTATTATGATTGACCAGCACACGCACACCCTCGTCGCCATTGAGGGGAATGTTTTTTTTATAAGTGGAGCAGATTGTCAAAAAGATATCGTTTGACAACGCGTAAGCGGCAAGCTTTGCCAAATCGTACGCGGTGGTATAGTGTTCCTCGCTGTCAAGCCCGTGTGGGTTTTCAAAATGGGTGCCGATAAGACCAAGCTCTTGGGCTTTCTCATTCATTTTTTTTGCAAAGTCATTTACGTTACCCGAAATCGCAATGGCAATGGCAGTTGCCGCATCGTTTGCCGATTCCAAAAGAAGAGCGTACAAAAGCGACTCCATTGTCAGCTTTTCTTTTGGATAAAGGTAGATCGACGAGCCCTCAATGCCCGTGGCATCGGGAGAGACCTCAATTTCCGTTGACAGCGGCATGCTCTCAATAGCTACAATAGCGGTCATGATCTTGGTGGTGGATGCCATGGGGAGCTTTACGAAGGCGTTTTTCTGATATAGGACCTGTCCCTCTGCCGCATCCAATAAGACCGCGCTTTTTGCTGAAAGAGAGGGTGCTGATGCCGAGCAACAAAACGGAACAAAAAGAAAAAACAGAGAGGTCAATGTCAAAAGAAAAGAGAGCAAGCGTTTCATAAACAAAACCTTTCCGTAGGATATTAATAATGTTAATAGAATGTATGCTGACGCTTGCTCTGATATGCGGTGTTATTCTGTTTCTTGCTCGTTTTCGCCCTCTTTTGCATCTGTGTCATTTTCTTTTTTCTTGAAAATGGCTTTGATGCGTCCGATGATCTCGGGGGAGCGCTCGATAATGCTTGTGATCTGTTCTACAGGGTCAGTGGGATAGGGCTGACCGACGTTGATCATTTCAATATTGCCATCCTTTTTGACAACAAGAAAGCCGACGGGGTGAATGGAGAGTCCCGTTCCGCCGCCTGCACCGAAGTTTTGCGGACGTCCCGCACCTGTGGATTTTCCGTCATAATCCATGCCGCCGGTGGCAAAGCCTACCGAAACCTTGGAGACGGGAATGATGGTGGTGCCGGATTCCGTGGCGATCGGTTCGCCGATCACGGTATCGGCATCGATCATAGAGCGAATGTTTTCTAAAGATGTACGGATGACCTCTTGTAATTTGTTTTCGTTTGCCATAATTGTTATCCTTTCATTTAGCGTTTTTATTTTTTGATCTGATATGAGAAACAAGGGTTTTCAGTGCAATGTCTAAGGCCTGCCAAACACGGAGCGAGAAGTCAATACGTATGTCCGCCGTGGTGTTTTGTGCAAGAAAGTCTGGCTTGACTTCTATAACGTCTTGCTTTTTGGACTTTAGTTTTCCAAAGTGATCCAGAGCTTCAAGTACAATAACAAGCGCCCCATTCACCGCGCCGTACAAAACCGCCGTGCTTGCCGCGTCACCCGTGGCAACATGTATACGTATACGCGAGGCGCGGATCTTCAGATGTCCGAAGGTGTTTTGGAGTAGGGCGGAAAGCAGTTTTCTAAGACCGTCCAGCTTTTCCAAAATTCCTTTTTCCTCATTTGGTTTTTGAGAAGATGTCGCCGACTTTTGTTTTTTGTTTTTTGATGCTTTCCGCTTTCTTTTCTGTGTATCTTTGCGAGAATAGTCGGATATGCGCACCTTTTTTTGCTTGGCAGGGAACAGGCGGAATTTAAAAAACAGGATCGAAAGTGTAAGTGTCATGTCATCACGGTATTCAAGTACGGCGTGTGCGGTGAGCATAGACAATAAAAGCAAGAGAGCCAAAAGTCCGAGAACGATCAAAAATACCGTCATCTCACGCCTCCTTCCTATTTCTAAAGTATAGCCAAAGGGAAAGATATTTAATCGATTTCGCCCTCGTTTTCGTTTTCATTTTCTTCTGACGGTGTCGGCTCGATCATGCTTGAATTCGGAATTTCCATAGTCATCTGGCTGGTGTCTACCTCACCTTCCGCATTGACGTTCATTGTCATAAGCTCGGTTTCGGGAAGTTCATCGATGGATGAAAGTCCAAACACACGCAAGAATTTTTCAGTGGTTCCGTAAAGCGTGGGGCGACCGGGCGCATCCAAACGCCCGACAGCCTCGATCAGTTCTTTATCGATCAAGGAATTGACCGAGTAATTGCTGTCTACGCCGCGTATGGTGTCTATGTACGTTCTGGTAACGGGTTGGTTGTAAGCGACCACCGCAAGCACCTCCATGGAGGATGCAGAAAGATTTCCGCCTCGGCGTATACCGAGCGCCTCTCTGATATAGGTGGCGAAAATCTCTTTGGTGCAGAGCTGACAGGAATCCTCAAACATAAGGAGCATAATACCTCTGCCCGAGCCTTCTTTATTATACGCTTCAGCCATATGCTCGATCATTTTCTTTGTGTCCTTTTCGGTAAGCCCAAGCACCTCGGCGATCTTGCTGTAAGTGATCGGATGTCCCGCCGCGTACAAAATGGCTTCAATGGCTGCTTCTAAATTTTTAATTTGTTCCATCGGCTTGTCCATCGGGATCGTCCTCCGTTTCTTTATAGTTTTCGTTGATCGTAAAGCGAGTGTTTATGCCTTCCAGCGTATCGACTTTGTCATCATCCTCAACAATGGTAATTCGGTTGACCTTGATCAGCTCCAACACACCGATGAAAATGGCGATCATATCGGGCAGGGAGACCGAGTCGTCAAGCAGCTCACCAAGTGAGACATGCCTCTTTTTTTGTATGTGATCAAGAATTCCCACGATCTTGACCTCGACGGGAACAATGGGTTTGCTGATCATCGGGGTGAACGGCTCCTTGCTCTTGGCGCGCTCCATGGCGGCATTGTACGAAAGGATTCGTCTGACAGCCAGGCAAAGAGACTCCACATCCTGATCGGCAACAAAGGTTTTGTCAACTGAGATCTCATCGGTATCCTTTGCCATTCTGCCGCTGAACGCCGCATACATGGGTGAGAGCACCAGTGTTGCCGCCTTGGCTTGCTGATATTTTTGGAGGGCATCGGCAAGCTGTTTACGCGGATCCTCTTCGGTCTCCTCATCGCGCGGCAAAAGCAGCTTGCTTTTAATTAGCATCAATTCGCTTGCCATGACAAGGAATTCCGCGGCAACGTCCATATCCATGTTTTCGGCTTCGCGAATATATTCCATATATTGATCGCAGATCAAAGAGATGGGGATATCCTCGATATTCACTTTATTTTTGTGAATGAGGGTCAGTAACAGATCAAGCGGACCCTCAAACTGGTCAAGACGGTAGGTAAGGGAATCCATACTATCCCCCTTTCACAAAATTTTCAGGCAAACAACGCAGTTGCCAGATGATTCAGCATGACATTCAGCGTAAGCGTTGCCTCGGAGCCGTTTCTCATACCGAACAGCCAAAGGACCATATGGGAAAGTCCTCCCGTGGCGGAGCTGATCAGACCCGAGAAAAGCGGAACGAACCAAAGCGCAAGCAAAATAACGATCATGATGATCTGCTCATACTTCATAACGTAGAAATAGAGCTTTTGCGGCAAAAAGACGTAAAAGATCCGTGAGCCGTCAAAGGGCGGGATCGGAATAAGATTGAACACGGCAAGACTGATGTTGAGAAGCACGCCCATATACAGCATATAGCTCAGAACACTCAGCATGTTAAACGCCATGCTTACTGTGCCGCCCGTCAGAGATGCGTAGAGCTCATCTGAGAAAAAATTACTCACGACAATAAGTTCAAGACGAAGCAGGACAGCAAAAATAATGGCAAGCAAGACGTTGGAAACAGGACCTGCCGCCGAGGTCAGTGCCATATCGCGGCGCGGTTTTTTGAAGTATCTGGCGCTTACGGGTACGGGCTTTGCCCAGCCGAAGTGGAAAAACAGCATGCAAAGAAAACCGAAAACGTCAAGATGCTTTAGGGGATTGAGCGTAAGACGCCCAAGGCTTTTGGCTGTCGGATCTCCAAGCTTGTTGGCAATATATCCGTGGGATGCTTCGTGAACAGACAGAGCCAAAAGAATGATCGGCAATATCAGAACGTACCGCATAATGGTAGCGGGGGAAAAATCAAACATAGTAAACTAACCTCTTTTTAAGACAGCTTGATATCGGTAGCAGCAGAAATTTGCTTCCAGACCTCGGGTTTTCCTTGGTTTTTCAGTGAGGAGAAAAAGATGATGGGCGTGCCTTCGGCGATCAGCGGATGATTCTCCAAAAGCTCGGTGCTTTTTTTTCGTTCGGTTGCGTTGAGCTTGTCGCATTTTGTTGCCACTACAATGTAAGGAATTCCGCTTTGATTCAGAAAATCCAGCATCATTTCGTCATCCTTTGTCGGACCAATGCGGCTGTCAACAAGCTGAAGAACCAGCTTTAAGAGATCAATGTTGGGGTTGGCGGTGAAATAGCCGTCGGTAAGTGCCGACCAAACCTTTTTGTCCTCCAGCGTTCGCTTGGCAAAGCCGTATCCGGGAAGATCGACAAAAAACAGCTTTTTGTCGATGTCATAAAAGTTGACCGTGATGGTCTTACCGGGTGCCGAGCTGACACGGGCAAGGCTCTTTCTGCCAAGCAGTGTGTTGATCAGAGAGCTTTTTCCGACGTTGGAGCGTCCCGAAAAAGCCACCTGGGGCATGGCATCGGTGGGAAACTGCTTTGGCAGTCCCGCACTGATACGTAGATTTGTATTTTGAATGTTAAGTGACATATCCCTTATCCTTTTACTTATAGATTAGCCGTTGGCATGCTTTCGCCATTAAGGCGAATTCCGATCTCGGGGAGCTTTTCTGTGGTAAGCGCTTGCCTTTTGATGGTCTTTTCCATGGGAACAAGTGCCTCGGTAAGGACATCGGATATTTTTTGGCATGCAACAAAGGCAAGATTTTCGCGCGCTAACGGATCGATCTCCTCAAGATCGCGGAGATTGTCATAAGGGATCAAAACCTTCTTCGCGCCCGCGCTGTACGCCGCCATGGTTTTTTCCTTGAGTCCACCAATGGCGAGAACATTGCCGCGGAGAGAGATCTCTCCCGTCATGGCAATATCAGAGCGAACAGGACGCTCGGTCAGTGCACTGATAAGCGCGGTGGTGATGGTGACACCCGCCGAAGGCCCGTCCTTGGGAACCGCACCTTGCGGCGCGTGGATATGTATATCCTTTGTCTTATAGAAATCGGTAGGGATGTTGTATTCCGTAGCAAGTGAACGTACAAGGCTGACCGCAATTTTTGCCGATTCCTGCATTACGTCGCCAAGAGAACCCGTGATCTCGATCTTTCCCGTGCCTTCCAAAACGGCAACCTCGATCTTAAGCAGTTCGCCGCCAAGCTCGGTATAAGCAAGACCGTTTACCACACCCACTTGATCTTCTCCGTCAATGCGTTCGGGCAAAAGCTTGCGCACACCAAGGAGATCCGAAATGTTTTTTTCGGTGACCGAAACACATTTGGCATTTGTTTCGATCAGTGCCTTAGCCGCCTTGCGGCAAATGGACGCGATCTCGCGCTCTAAATTTCTGACACCCGCCTCGCGTGTATAAAAGTCGATCAGTTCTGCCAGAGCACCGTCATTTATTTTAAGGGTCTTTTTGGTAAGCCCGTGGCGTTTCATTTGCTTGGGGATCAAATGATTTTTGGCGATCTCCAGCTTTTCGCGTTTGGTGTATATCTTAAGCTCAATGATCTCCATACGGTCAAGCAACGGACGGGGAATACCTTCATAGGAGTTTGCGGTGGCAATAAACAGGCAATCTGAGAGATCAAAGGGGAACTCCACAAAATGATCTCTGAAATTTTTGTTTTGCTCTGCGTCAAGCACCTCAAGAAGTGCGGAGGACGGGTCGCCGTGTGAGTCGCGCGTCAGCTTGTCGATTTCATCCAAAAGCACCAAAGGATTGTTGACACCTACCTGTGACATGGCAGTCATAATGCGTCCCGGCATGGATGCAATATATGTTTTTCTGTGTCCGCGGATGTCCGCTTCATCGCGTACGCCGCCCAGAGAAACACGCACGTATTTTCGGTTCATGGCTTTGGCGATAGATGCCGCAATGGAGGTCTTTCCCACACCGGGAGGACCGACAAGGCAAAGAATTTGATTTTTGAGATCGGGAGCCAATTGCTTGACTGCAAGAAACTCCAAAATTCTTTCCTTTACCTTTTCAAGTCCGTCATGGTCGTTGTCCAGAATCTTTTTTGCTTTGACAATATCCAGACGGTCGCTTGTTTTTTTGTTCCACGGAAGCTCAAGACAGATGGCGATATGATTTCGGATCACGTTCGCTTCTGCCGAGCCAAAAGGCATTTTGCCCGCCTTGTCGTTTTCCTTCAGAAGCTTTTCTCTGACTTCCTCTGGGAGCTTTGCCTTCTGAATTCTTTTTTTGTATTCGGCTTCTTCGGATTCAGCGTCCTCACCAAGCTCATCCTGAATGACCTTGATCTGCTCACGCAAATAATAATCCTTTTGATTTTTGTTCAAACGCTCGCGTACCTGTCTTTGAATATCGGCTTCACAACCAAGAATGATCGCCTCGTTTTCCAAAAGCATAATGAGGGTCTCAAGACGGGGAAAGGGCTCAAACTGTTCAAGAACCATTTGCTTATCGGTATATTTGAGCAATACGTTGGAAGCCAAAAAATCAGCCAATAGACCGACATTCTGAATTCCTTGCGCCGCAAGAAGAATATCCTGTGAAACGGCAGGGAGGTGACGTACTACCGATTCCAGTGCACAGATCGCTTCGCGCATCAGCGCTTCACCCTTCACACCAAGATCATCAGCTGCAGAAATGGTTTTACAGATGACGTCGGCAGCATAGTATTTTTTGGTTTTGGAAATACGGGATACCGACGCGCGAGAATAACCCTCTACAACAAGGCGCAAAGAACCGTTTGGGGTTTTCAGCGTCTGTTTGATCTTTGCCACGGTTCCGACCGTGAAAACAGAATTGGCAGAAATATCCGATACTTCAGGCTCGCGAGAGGCAACCAAAAAAACAAATGAATTACAATCGTTTGCCGCATCCACCGCCGCGATAGATGCTTTGTCGGATATTTCAAAGCTGATCTTGACAGAGGGGAATACCACACTTCCGCGTAACAAAACAAGAGGAAGCGTAAGACTTTCGGCTTTTTCTATATATTGAGGCATTATAAAATCCTTTCTAAACATGGTATGTATTATATTATTCCTCTTATTATATCATATTTTTTTATAAAATTCCACACTTTTTAAGAAATTTAACAAAATAAAAAAGCACAACATGTAACATTTCAGCGTTCGGATATCATAAGCTTGATATTTCGCTTGAAACGATGTACCTGTTGTGCAGCTTCGTGTGAATTATGTATTGGCCCATCCATAAATCACCACGTCGGTAATTATATCACATAATTTACATCTTGTAAAGACATAAAATTGACGTTTTTTCGCGCAAATTTTCGTTAAAAATAACAATAGATAAAATTTTACGGCAAAAACAGCCCCTTTTTTGGTGGTTTTAACAAATAAAATATAGAAAAAGAAAAAAGATAAAAATATTTCTTTACAATCATTCGGGAAATGTGGTATAATATATATGAAAAATCAAAAAAGGAGGGATATTTTTGGACAGACGAGAAAAACAGACGGAATATGCCTCAGACCTCAAATATAAAAACGCCGCCGCTGCCGGATCGATAATCGGTCCCGGCGGTTACCAATATGAAACGGTGCCGCCCCCAAAGTCCCTAAAAGATGTTCCAAGATATCTCGGAGAGCTTTTGAGCGGTTTCTTCTCTCGCTTTTGGTACATATTTTCTCTTGTTTGGAAAACAGGACCGTGGATTCTGTTTTTCATGATCTTTCTCTCTCTTTTCAACGGCGTGATGCCCGTAGTCGGCTCTTTGATATCCAAGGAAATATTGAATGAGCTTCAGAACATGGTCACGGGAAGAGCTCTGGGAAATGCGATCGGAGATTTTTTCGCCTCTCCCATTATGTTTCTTCTTGTGTTTCTCTTTGTGTACCGAATTTTAACCCGTGTTCTTACGAGACTTGACGTTTCCGTGACACGCATTGCGGGCGAGCTTGTGGTTCGTCGTGTCAAGCTCCAGATCATGGAAAAGGCGTGTGAGATCGATCTGGCGGCTTTTGACCTTCCGGAGTTTTATGAAAAGCTGGAAAATGCCAACAGGGAGGCGGGAAACCGTCCTATCAATATTTTGTCATCTACCTTTTCGGCGGTCAGTACGTTTATCAGCCTACTCAGCTACGTATTCATCCTGTCAGCGGAGCTGCCGTTGGCGGCACTGTGTATTTTTGCGGTGTCGATTCCCTCGGCTGCCGTCAGCTTTGTATATCGCCGCAAGCATTTCGGCTATATGCGTTTCCGCTCCAAGGAGCGCAGGCAGATGAATTACTATTCGAGTGTGCTTGTGAATAAGGATGTTGCCAAGGAGATCAGAATGTTTCATCTTGGCGATACCTTTATGGACAAATACAAAAATGTGTTTGATACCTATTACAAAGGTTTGTACCGCTTGATCGTTCACGAGGGGATTTGGGCGGTCTCCATTGCGTTTGTTTCCGCGGTAGTCAACTGTCTGTTTTATTTGCTGATTGCATATCGTGTGTTTACGGGCGACTATATGATCGGTGATTATTCTCTTTATACGGGTGCGCTGATTTCTATCGCAAGCAATATCGCTGCAATCATTAACACCTCTGCCACTGTCTATGAAGGTACACTGTTTATTGATAATTTGATCTCGTTTATGAATACAAAGCCGAGTATCAAGTCCTCGTTGCCTGCGCCAAGACCTATTGCCCGCGGCACGCACACTGTTGAATTTGACCATGTCAGCTTCAGTTATCCGGGAACCGACGTCGAGGTATTACACGATGTTAGCTTTCGGATCGAAGCAGGCGAGACGGTGGTGCTTGTGGGCTTCAACGGCGCGGGAAAAACTACCCTTATCAAGCTTCTCACGCGTCTTTACGATCCGACAAAGGGAAGGATCCTTTTGGACGGCGTTGACATCAGAGAATATGACCCCGAGAAGCTATATGAGATCTTCGGCATTATTTTTCAGGATTTCGGAAAATATGCGTGCAGTGTATCGGAGAACATTATGTTCGGCGATATAAGCTTAAAGGTGGACGAAAAAAGAATCAAGCAAGCGGCAGAGGCTGCCAATGCCGACGAATTTATCAAGCGATTACCCGACGGATACGATACGGCTCTGATGCGTTATTTTGAAAGAAACGGCACTGAGCTTTCGGGCGGTCAATGGCAAAAGCTTTCGGTAGCGCGCGCCTTTTACAGTGATTCGGATATTTTGATATTGGATGAGCCGACAGCATCACTTGATGCCATGGCAGAGCAGGAGATCTACAATCAGTTTGATTCTCTGAGAAAAGATAAGACCACAATTTTTGTCTCGCATCGTTTATCAAGTGCTACCTCTGCCGATAAGATCATCGTTCTGGAATACGGTCAGATTTTAGAGGAGGGCGATCACAAACAGCTGATGGCGAAAAAGGGGCGTTACTATGAACTGTTCACCACGCAGGCAAAGCATTATGTAGACTCATCAAGAGATATTATG
>JAZNDA010000024.1:0-3134 GCA_045587785.1 Eubacteriales bacterium
CTCAAAACGTCCTGCGTCATTTCCTTCACAAAATTCTTTTTCCGCTTCCGAAAACTGTGTTGCAATCTGTGAGAATAATGTGATCTCTGCGGATTCACAAGGAATAGGCAAGCCCGCTTGCGCAAGAAGCTGCATTGTGCCGATAGAACGCAAATACACCGTCTTGCCGCTGCCGTTGTTTCCAAATACCAGCAAACCGCCGTCGTTTTCTCCAAGCCTGAAATCATTGGGAATCACATCAGAGGGATTGGGCTTTGACATTAACAAATACAGATCGTATAGGTTTTTGACGGCTACGCTCTTGTCCGTCGTGAATGCAGGATAGCATAGCTGAATGTTCTTTGCGGTCAGAGCCTTGATGTATTTAAGTGCCACGTCATAAAAAACAAGCTCTTGACCGAGAGTGCCAAACCGTGAGAAGATCTGCTCGGATATGCTGCTGAACAGTTTGGTCAGATCCGAAAAAGACGATATAGCCAAACTCTCGAAAAATCCGTCCTTTGAAGAATCTACACGTGCGCAGGGATAGGTTGTTTCTTCCGCTTTTTTGAAAAGCGAAAAGCCCTTCTTTTTTATATCGGGATCGGTCACGTGTATGTATCTGTGATCGATCAAAGCATATTCCTCAATACGCCCTTCGTCATTCAAGGTGAACTTATAATCCCAATACCCACTTGTACTGAAATTCTCGTACTTGGCACAAAACGTGATCAGTTTTGAAAACTCGGGATTTTCATATAGCTCCCGGCAGGCGGTGAAAAGATTTATCAATCCATCCGATTTCAAATCGAATTTTGCCAACAGCTCACCGTATGCTTTTACAAAAAGCAGTGCGCGTTTGAGGCATAGAGCCTGCGCGCCGAGAATGTTTTTGGATGCCGCAGAAGATGCCGTTCCCGTCACGTTCATGCGATATTCTTGCTTGCCTGCGTCCTTCTGTGATACTCTCAATTCTTCAAAACGTGCCGAGAGTGATAGGAATTGATCGAGCAAGGTAGGGTTGTGCTCAAAATCTTTTAAGATTTCTTGCCGATACAGAATCTCATTTTTATCATCGGTCAGATCTGACACAACAGATAGGAAGCGAGTCCGCTTTTTGACGTCAGCACAGATATGCGCAAAGGAACGGTCAGGCGATAGATGATACACGATTCTTTCGGATATCGGCTCGGCTTTGGATACACGTTCGCTCAAATACAAAATACTAATTGCCATTTTCGCGCCTCCTTGCCTCTAAAGAATTTTTGTCAAGACCGTATTTCTTAAGGATGTCGGCGGCATAAGATGACGCGCTTCCTTTCGACCGTACGATGCGGAAGGTACGCTTGTTCTTGTCCTTTGCATCCACCTCTGCCGACAAAACGGGATAATCAAGGGACATTGCCTCGTGAAAATGGGTAACGAACAGACCAAAATGGCGGTGTTCACTGATTTGGGTAACCGTATTTGTAAGCAATGCCAATCCGCGCTTATCGTCGGTTCCGCTGAAGGTTTCATTGAAAAGCAAGAAGGCAACCTTGCCCTGTGACGCTTTCAGCATTTCTTCCGTGCGTCTGCGCTCCTCATCGAGTCTTCCCGTATTGTCAAACCGCTCATCCTTCGGAAAATGCGACAGCACAATATCAAACGGATATATTTCCGCTTGTTTTGTAAACACAGGACATCCGGCAAGGAACAGTATCAAATTGATGCCAACAGCTCGTAGATATGTAGTCTTTCCGCCGCCGTTTGCGCCAAGGACAAAGTAAAAGGGTTCTTTCGCAGAAAAATCGGCATCGTTGGGAACGATATTTTCGCAATTCTTTGCCAAGAGTGAAATGTCATACAGTTCTTTTGCAGTATAGCACGGTTCTTTTGCTATCTTGGCGATGGTTGTTGGTACACCGAGCTTTTTTGCCTTTTGTATAAAGGCCTGCATCTCCAAAAAGAACTTGATTTCGGAAATATACGAGGTAGGCTCGTAAAAATCAACGTCGGCATATTTGGCAATCTCCGCTTCGATCTGCGCAATCTGATCGGCGAATAGTCTGCACATCGCATCCGAGAACGCCGGATTGATTTTTGCATTCTGCTTTTTCTTTTTTTGGACAGTGAATCCAAGCTTTTCCGCGCTCGCAGAAATGTTGTCAATTTCGCTTACGGCATTGTAATCGGGAGTGAGCCAATTCTTATCAGCAAAGGACAAAAGACCTGCACTCATTTCGCGAAGCAGGTTCTGTATCTTTTGTTCCGATTCTCTCATACGGGTAAGGATACTGACCTTATCCGCCGAGGAAAAATAATTAGCCACCTCTGCAAACAACACTCCGAGCCCCCTCATAGAGGCAAGAGCCTCGCAAGATGCGATATATGCTTCGAGCATTTCCACTTGACGGTAGTACCTATCAAGCGAAATCTTGGCATCGTTCAACAAAAGCAAAGCCCTCTCAGTTGTGAGCAATGTGGAAAGCAGTTCTTCCGTTCGCAAAAGATTTTCTTCATCATCAAGAACCGCAAACAACTCGTTGCGCCCCATGATCTCATTTTGATCGCAAGGACTTTGTAGCACAGCAATTGTCTGTGCGCTCAAAATCTTATCAAGCTGCAGATCGGAAAAGAGTGTTTTCGGCAATACAGTTGTGCTGCATTTATGTAACAATCGCGATGCAGTTATCATAAAGCACTCTCCAAATCTCCTAAAAGTCGAGGCAAGGAATCGATCTCCATACCGTTTACAATCTCGCCCGCACCTACAGTTACCTCGCCACCGTGATGTGGCTGACGCTTGAATTCCATCGAAACGGGATTGACTAACAGAACGTTCCTTGGGGTCTTAATTTCCCATTCATTCTTATACTTGTATCGAAAATCATACAGAGGCATAGGCTTCGGCTTGCCATTGATGGGAAAACGAATACCTCCGCCATACGAAATCAAGGCTATAAAACTGCGGATAAAGTATTCTCCGTTTTCCTTCAAAACCAATATCGACAACCGTCTCGGCATTCCAAACAGCTTGATTGCAAACACTTCGTTTGCGGTTTCGATATAAAGGTCGCATTTCTTTGTGTGCTTGCTTCCAAGAAACCATAACGGATGTGTTGCGTGAATTTTATAGTTCTTGTTTCGGCACAGCCTTTTGATCTTGTACACGC
>JAZNDA010000025.1:0-40682 GCA_045587785.1 Eubacteriales bacterium
CGCTTGGCCTCCGACTTATTATGCCCAACGGCACCATCAAGACCTTCTCGCGCGGCGGCTCCGACATCACGGGTGCCATCGTTGCACGCGCCGCTGAGGCTGATCTTTACGAAAACTGGACCGACGTTTCGGGCTTCATGATGGCTGACCCCCGTATCGTTCCCTCCCCCTGCTCGATCGACACCATCACCTATCGCGAGCTTCGTGAGCTTTCCTACATGGGTGCCACCGTGCTTCACGATGAATCCATCTTCCCCGTTCGCTATGCAGGAATTCCGATCAACATTCGAAACACCAACCATCCCGAGGACAGAGGTACCATGATCGTCCCGGGCACCAACGAATATGATAACAAACATATCATTACGGGCGTTGCGGGACGTAAGGGCTATTCGGTCATTACCATTGAAAAAGACATGATGAACGCTGAGGTCGGCTTTGGCAGAAAGGTTCTCGAGGTCTTTGAGGACGATGAGATCTCCTTTGAGCATCTCCCCTCGGGCATCGACACCATGAGTGTGGTTCTTGAGACAAACGCACTTGAGGAAAAGCGTGAGCGTCTTTTGACCCGTCTGCAAAAGGCAGTCCGTCCCGACAGCATTTCGGTTGAGGACGGTCTGGCACTGATCGCCGTGGTGGGTCGCGGCATGGTACGCTCCAAGGGCGCCGCCGCCAGAATCTTCGATGCCATCTCGGGTGCTGACGTCAATATCAAGATGATCGACCAGGGCTCCAGCGAGATCAACATCATTGTGGGTGTTGAGGAGCAGGACTTTGAAAAGGCACTGTGCGCTATTTACAATGAATTTGTAAAATAAGACATCGAAGTAATAATTTTATAAATAAAAAAGGGCTGTTGCCTTTGGCACAGCCCCAAAATATTTTTTCTTTTATCCCATATTCTCGGGAAGCTGTCTGCCGCCCATCAGATGAAAATGAAGGTGCTTCACCGACTGGCAGGCATCCGCACCGCAGTTGGTGATCACACGGTAGCCGCCAACAAGTCCCGCCTCAGCGGCAATCATCGGAATTGCCTCAAACACTTTGGCAACATAAACGCTGTTGGATGCGTTCACCTCATCGGCAGACGCCAGATGCTTTTTGGGAATAACCAAAATGTGTGTCGGTGTTTGAGGATTGATGTCATGAAACGCATACACGTATTCATCCTCATATACTTTTTTTGAGGGGATCTCCCCTGCTATAATCTTACAAAACAAGCAATCCATAATCTTTTCCTCCCGTTTTTGATGTTTTTATTATACTCCACTGCGGGAGCAAAGTCAACAGAAAAAGGAAACAAAAATGTACAAAATCTTTGATATCCACACCCATATCTACCCCGAAACCATTGCTGAGCGCGCGGTTGACAATCTCAATCACTTTTACAGCTTTGTCTGCGAAGGCAAGGGAACGCTTCCCGACATTGATGAATCTTCAAAACAAGCAAATGTTCTCGGCTGTCTTTTGCTTGGTGTTGCGACCAATCAAAAGCAGGTGGGACACGTAAATGAATATTTAGCAAAGGCATGCGCGGACCATACCACCGAAAACTTTAAAATGCTTGCCTTTGGTTGTGCGCATCAAGACTGTGAAGATATGCCTGCACTTGCCGATGGGGTGGAGCGGCTCGGTCTCAAAGGCTTTAAGATACACCCCGACATTCAAGGGGTGAATATTGATGACGGACGTCTTATGCCCTTGTACGAAGCGATAGAGGGGCGTCTGCCGATCTATTTCCACATGGGGGATGACAGAGACGAATATCAGTTTTCTGCCACCGAGCGTCTTATCCGCATTAAAAAGCAATTTCCAAAGCTCACGGTAGTCGCGGCGCATCTTGGCGGATACCGCGCATGGCACAAGAGCTTCATGCTTGCCGAGCTTGACGGCGTTTGGTTTGACACCTCCAGCGCACTTTGGGCTATGACACCCGAGTACGCCTCAAGCATCATTCATCAGCTTGGCACGGACAGAGTGATGTTTGGCACCGACTATCCTGTCGCTTACGCCGAGTCTGAGCTGGAACGTTTTTTTGCTCTTGATCTGAACGAACAGGAGCGAAAGGCAATTCTGTATGACAATGCGGCAAGATTCCTTGGCTTATGAGTATTCGTGATCTTGAGATCCGCGAGGATCTGTGGGAATACCTTTCTCACGCGCATAAGCCGATCCTGCTTTACGGCATGGGAAACGGCGCGGACAAGATTCTTGATGTCTGCCATGAACGCGGCATTGAGATCGCCGACACCTTTGCCAGCGATGGATTTGTCAGAGGACACAGCTTTCACGGCAAGACTGTGCTTTCCTACTCTGCCGCCAAAGAGAAATACGGGAATTTCATTGTTCTTCTTTCCTTTGCCTCTTCTCTGCCCGACGTGCTGGATACCATCCGCCGCGTGGCAAACGAGCAGGAGCTGTATGCCCCCGACGTGCCCGTGTTTGGCACGACGCTTTTTGACCGCCCCTTTTTTGAGGCTCACAAAAAAGAGCTTGAGCAAACAGAAGCATGGCTTGAGGACGATCTGTCTCGCAAAACTTTTTTAAACGTCATACAGTATAAGCTCACAGGCAACATTGCATACCTTGATGCTTGCGAAAGCGATGAGGCGGACACCTTTTGTCCGCTTTTGCACAGCGAAACGCTGGAGCACTATACCGATCTTGGTGCATATAATGGGGATACCGTGCGCAAGCTTCTCCCCGTCTCACCGAGACTTACCCGTGTCACTGCCTTTGAGCCCGACCGACGCAACTATAGAAAACTGTCGGAATACGCCGCCACTGTGCGCGACAGAATAGATATACAGGCGCACAACATCGGCGCATGGTCAAAAAAAGATATCCTCTTGTTTGATGCCAGCGGCAACCGCAATGCGGGCTTTGCGGGCGGCGACCAAAAACAAAAGGTTACACAGACTATGGTGGATACGGTGGACAACATCTTGGGCAATCAAAAAACCGATCTGATCAAATACGACGTTGAGGGCTCGGAATATGAGGCACTTCTCGGCAGTCAAAAAACCGTACAAAGATGCGCGCCAAGGCTCTTGGTCTCTCTCTATCACAGAAGTGAGGACTTGTTTGTACTCCCAGAACTTGTCAAGCAGCTTTGTCCGTCCTATCGCCTGTATCTCAGAAAACTGCCCTATATCCCCGCGTGGGATCTGAATTTATACGCTCTGCCAAAGGAGATGATTCCAGATGTTTAAATACGAGCTTCATCTGCACACAAGCGAAGCGAGTGCCTGCGGTCGCTCAAGCGGCGCGGAGCTTGTGGATTTCTATATAAAAAATGGCTATACGGGTATGGTGGTGACCGATCACTTTTATCACGGTAACACGCGTCCCTCCCGTGAGCTTCCCTGGAGTGACTACGTCGACGAATACGTCAAGGGCTACGAAGCGGCAAAGAAGGCCGCCGAGGGGCGTGATTTTGATGTATTCTTCGGCATTGAGGAAAAATTTGAATGTTGGGACGAATATCTGATCTACGGCATCACACCCGACTTTTTAAGAATGCACCCTGAGCTTCGCGATATGAAGGCCGAGGAATTCTTCCCCTTTATGCACAAGGCAGGTGCCTTTATCATTCAAGCGCACCCCTACCGTGAGCGAGCATATATGCGCGCTATGACGATCCTGCTCCGTCCCAATGACGTAGATGCGATCGAGGCCTACAACTGCGGCAACACTCCCGAGTGCAACCGCCGTGGCTACGAGTACGCCGTAAGCACGGGGCTTCCCATTACAGGCGGAAGCGATTGCCACGAGGCCAAGGGCGAGCTTTTCAGCGGCGTGCTGGTTGCTGAGCGTTGCCGCCGCATCGAAGACTTGATTGCCGCGATCAAAAGCGGCAAGGCTGAGGTCATCAACCTCGAGGAAGCCAAAAAACCTGCGCTTTCGGAGCCGATTTTCACCGTGAAAATGAGCTAAAAAACTCTTTTTTGCATAAAATTTCAAAAAGCCCCTTGATTTTACCGCACACACGCGGTATAATAAATTATTATTGTCATTATTTAACTTTGAAAGGATACATGATTATGGAAAAGATGAAGGTCGGTGTCGTAGGCGCGACGGGCATGGTCGGTCAGCGCTTTTTGACACTCTTGGAAAATCACCCCTATTTTGAGGTCGTGGCACTTGCCGCGTCCGCACGCTCGGCAGGCAAGACCTACCGCGAGGCTGTCGGTGAGCGTTGGAAGATGAAGACCGAAATGCCGGCAAAATATGCCGACATGGTAGTAATGGATGCTTCCGATATCGAAGCACTCAAAAAACTGGTGAGCTTTGTTTTCTGCGCGGTAGATATGAAGAAGGATGAGATCCGTGCCCTTGAGGAAGCTTATGCCAAGGCGGAGATCCCCGTGGTGTCCAATAACTCGGCGCACCGTTGGACTCCCGACGTACCCATGGTCATTCCCGAGATCAACGATTCCCATCTTGAGATCATCGCCCAGCAGAGAAAGCGTCTTGGAACCAAGCGCGGCTTTATCGCCGTCAAGCCCAACTGCTCGATCCAGTCCTACGTTCCCGCGCTGACTCCCCTTCTGAAATATAAGCCCACCACGGTGCTTGCCACCACATATCAGGCAATCTCGGGCGCAGGCAAAACCTTCCGCGAGTGGCCTGAAATGATCGATAATATCATTCCCTACATCGGCGGCGAGGAAGAAAAGAGCGAGCAGGAGCCACTGAAGATCTGGGGCCATATCGAAAACGGCACCATCGTCAAGGCAGATGCGCCTCTGATCACCACCCAGTGCATCCGTGTTCCCGTCAGCGACGGTCACACAGCAGCTGTCTTTGTTAAATTCGAAAACAAGCCCACCAAGGAAGAGATCCTTGAGGCTTGGGCAAATTATGAGGGCAAGGCACAGGAGTTGAGGCTTCCCAGTGCTCCCGAAAAGTTCCTTACCTATTTTGAGGAGGATAACCGTCCGCAGGCGGCACTTGACCGCGATATCTACGGCGGCATGGGTATCACCCTTGGCAGACTTCGCGAGGACACTGTTTTCGACTACAAATTTGTCGGTCTTTCGCACAACACCCTTCGCGGCGCGGCAGGCGGCGCGGTGCTGATTGCCGAGCTTCTGTACCGCGAGGGCTTCTTCAACTGAAATTCATAGAAAAAAACAAAAAATCCGCTTCTCGACCTTGGTCGAGAAGCCGGAAAATATGCGGGTGTGGCGGAATTGGCAGACGCGTAAGATTTAGGATCTTATGTTCATTCGTGCAGGTTCGACCCCTGTCACCCGCACCATGGCAGCAGAAAACCGAACCCTTCGCTTTAAGGCGAAGGGTTCGGTTTTCTTTGTATTTCCGAAAGTCGCAATCGATTATTGGCCGGGTGTCCATGTGCCGACATCAACGGAATACGCAAGTGTTCCGGGAACATTTTCTGCCCCAAAATCACGCAACAATTTGGTTTGTGCATAACCGAAGTAGCTTCTCGGCGCACGCCAAATGTCCGTCTTTTCAAGGATCGTTCTGTATACCGTCATCACTTGAGTCGTTCCTTTTACTGCGTTCAAATCACTAAAGGAAAAGGTATAGGCATAATACATCGTATCCGTTATTTTTTCTACGCAATAGTACAGTTGATTTGTTTCATCGGAAACAAATTTTATATTTCCTCCCGTAACCTTTTGGTTAGAAAAAACAATGCCATAGTTCTCCAAATATTTTTCAAGCACCTGCTTATTATCATAATTCAAGCCATATCCCTTTTGGTTTTCATTCAGAATCAGTTCGATCAAAGCCAAGTGATTTTCTCCGATTTCCGATTCTGTAGGAAGAATTTCATCCGGTTTCCACTCGAATTCTGACAAGGCGACACTCATATCTGCGTTTGCATTCGCAACAGTGTCATAGGCATAATGCCACGTGGCAAAAACGCCGCCTATAGAAGCAAAAACAAACAAGCTGCACAGAAGCGTCATATATCGCATTATACTTCTGCTCATTCGTGTGCCTCCTCTTTTTCTTCTTTTGGCAACAGATCCGAAAAAGTGGAAATGCGTTTTCCCGTTGCTTCTTTTATTTTCTTTTCCATAATCGGTGTCGCTATCATAGAAAAGATCACTAACAGTACACATAGCCATCCGGCAGGAGATTGCAAAAACAGTACAAAGCTACCAATAAACGGTACACGATCTCCTTTGTAAATTCCCTGCATTTGACTATATCGTACAGGGAACCTGTCCTGTCGATCAACCGCATCGCCTTGCAGTAGAAAATATCTTTCGTTTGGATGCATTGGATTTGGTTCTTCTATGCCGACGATACGGTGAATCACATACATATCATCCTGCTTGTACACCACAATGTCATATAGCTTCAACTCATCCTCGGCAGGAAGATGATGGCAAACCACGATATCAAACATCTGAAATTGATCATTAAGATCGTTGTTGAACAGATATTTATTCCCCGAATACTTCTCAGCCATAGACTCGCTTTTGACCACCTTAATGGACGGAATTCCGTTGGCAGGGCGATCTTCCGTTACACGAATGTAGATAGCAAAAGAGAAAACTGTTATAAAAACAAGACACAGCAATAACGAAACGATTCTGTTAATCCACAAAAAAACTCGGTTTTCTTTTTTCTTTTTATTCAGTTCTTTTTTTATTGCTTCATCTCTATGTCCATGCTTAATCAATTCCAACTCCATTTTGGTGATAGAACTGATTAAATATGTGAACATCGCCGTCAAAAGCGAAAACACAATAAAGCACAGGATAAAGACGTAAATCTCAAAACTCGTCATAAGCCTCTATTTAATGGATACACCGCCGCCTCACATATCTTTGCAAAGCGGCGGCATATTTTTTTATATATTGAAATTAGTTGCTGGATGTAACTCCGTCACTTACCGTAAGAACAATAGAGCCTTGGCCCAGAACGGCATTATAATTATCATAATCCACCTTGGTATCCAAAACAAACTCCGTCAAGTTGATATGCGCGGCAAGATCACTGGCAGAAAGAGTATAGGTAAAGGTACCGTCTGCTTCCGAAACCCAAGCAATATCATGAGTACCTGCGTGGTTCAGAGTAACGATATTCTGACCGTTATACTGCCAGTTTGTATTCGCCAAAGAGAAAGCATAGGTAGAGGCAACAGCCCCCGTCTTAACCTCTTCCGGAGCGAATGCATTCGGTGTAAACTTAATCACAAGGTCACCAGTAATATTAAGCGAGGTCGTGTGGGTAGTGCCGGCTTTAGGATCGATCGTCATACTTACCCCGGATTGGTCAATTTCATAAGTGCCGTAAGTACCGACAAACGTAACGTTAGTAAGATTCAAAGACATATTGACGGATTCGTCTGCTATGTCGGTTGATTGTGTGTACGTCCATGTTGCATACACGCCACCGATGGTGAGCAACATACAAAGAACGATTAAAAGACTAAGTTTTTTCATAATTAAAAATCTCCTATCTGCCTACCGTCTCTTTGTAGGCTTTTTAATTGTATCACACACACATATATATATCAAGTTGCTCTCAAAAAAATTCACAAGAAAATGGAAAAAATTTCACAAATAAATGTTATTCTTGGAGAATCGCATTTATCCATCTCAGGTCAAGTTCGGTCTGTTAAGCGAATAATCGGGCGCAGACTGTCTTCCCTTCAGCGACTGTGTCATGGTCTGTCGCGGAAAAAGCGTGATAACCTTCATCGTAAGCGACCTTCGCAAGCTGGGCGGGCGAGAACTTGCCATCGGAATGAGTAGAGTGTGTGTGCAAATTGGCGTAAAGCTTCATAGTGATCCCCCGTTTTAAATTTAATATTTCTTACATCACAACACACAAAATTTTTCATTTCAACATTTGGAATAAAAATATTTGTTTGTTTTTTCAGAAATCACAGCTTGTTCTTTTTTGCCTCTTGGTCATTTGCCTGAATGAGCATTTGACGGAAAAAGCATCCATACAAAAACATGGAAAGCAGCATGGTAACACCGCAAACGGACAAAATAACAGTGGCAATAACCTCGGAAATATCGGGAAGAAGAATAAGAAGGATCATTGAGGCATATAAGACCGCCGTATTCACTTTGCCAAACCATTTTGCGCTATTCATCTCGTCGGTTCGTTTGAACACAATAATACCGCAGACAAGCTGGAACAATTCCTTGATAACAAGAAGTGCCACCAAAAAAATCGCCCACGGATAGCGAAGTACAAGACAGGATAGCATGACCACTTGCGTCATCTTGTCGGCAACGGGATCAAGAAACTTTCCAAAATCCGAGATCATATGAAAGGTTCTTGCGATCCACCCGTCCACAATATCGGTAAGTGCAGAAAGCACGATTATACCTACCGAGGCGTAGCGGTATTCATTCACATAGAGAATCGCAATAGCGGGTATTAAGAGAATGCGGAAAAAGCTTAATATATTGGGGATGGTGAAAATATCCTTTTTTCTCAGTCTGCTTTTAATATTGGCTTTCATTTTACTGTTGTTTCCTTTTTATGAAATAAACACTTGCCGAAGGTACACTCGGGCTATGTGGTTTTATTTAATTGTGCACCGCATTTGGGGCATTTAATCACGATTTTCCCTTTTCCCCGAGGCACACGAAGCGCTGCACCGCACTTACATCTGAAATACCGATGTGTTTTTCGGTCTCGCCATTTGTTTTTTTGAAGCTTTAAAAAACGGCTCGGTCTGTCGATACATTTTTCATAAAAGGCGAGTTCTTTTTGCCTTGCGTAAATATTTCTTGAGAACATACGGAAGGTGGCTACCACAAGTGCCAACCATCCTACCGTCATCGGCAAGAGTTGCCATCGAGTCTTGACCAAAAACATGGAAAGCAACCACATAGCGATAGCAAACCACAGAAGATGCTTTGAAAATTTGTCCTGACCGTAACGTCCGCTCGCCCATGCGATCATTTTTTGCCTAAAATCCTGTCGACGATTTTGCATATTTTCCAACCTCTCTGCTTTCTATGTATTAGATTATAGCAAAGAATTTCATGTTAAGAATGTCAACATTGTTAATTTTTATCTTTTTTGAAAACAAAATCATTTTTTTACCCGCCACAAATAAAAGGATTGCATTTTTTGCTGTTATATGATAAAATAAGATATTCCACAAAGAAAGGATTGCTTATGTTCGTTCAAATTCTGAAAAAATCTTTTATCCACGCTTGCGTGGTCTACAGCTTGCTCAGCATGCTGTATCTGATCATTATGCTTGACCTTTACCAAACAAGTGCAAACCCGTATCCTCAGATCCTTTTGGGTCTGTTCCCCTTTTGCTTTCTGATCACCTTTGCCAACATACTGGTTACCGCAAGCCAAAATGAGGGCAAATGGAAGCTTCCCGTACATTTTTTTCTTTTGACACTGGATCTGATCCTGTTTATCTATCTTCCCGCCAAAAATACGCTCTCAGGCGGAAGTGCGCTCATTCTTTTTGTGTTCTATCTTATCCTTTACGTCATCGGCGCTTTGCTTGTACGTTTATTCTACAGTAAAAACAGACAGGAAAAAACCGAATATCAGTCGGTATACAGACAAAAAAACGAGAAATAATAAAGTTAGATATGCTCGCCCAAGATACGGGCGAGCATATTGAATCTTCCAAATGTACGGAGCTTATTATGGAAAGAAAACAACCCTTTTTCTTCACACATCTTGTTTTCGTCAGCATACTGGTTGTCATCCTGTTCCTTCTTTTTTACAATTCAAAATTTCTGCCAAATGCAGCTTCTGCCACTGAGTATCGGACAGCACCGTCTCCCTCGCATTCAATCCTTCATGTTACTGAGGATATGGGTGAGAACTATATCAAAGACATTATCTTTCTCGGTGAATCCACCACCTACGGTCTTTGGCACTACGGAGTACTTCCGGGCGGTAAAGGTGCGACAAACGTCTGGACAGGCGCGACCGTTCAAAACGCCGAGATCTGCTGTGCGGGCACGCTTTCTCTGTCTCCCACCATAAGCCATGCCAAGCTCTTTTATCCCGATACGGGCGAGGCATTGACGGTCTCCGAAGCACTTATGCGTAAACAGCCCAAATATCTGGTGATCACACTCGGCCTTAACAACGGCGCGTCCTATTACACCGAGGATGAGTTCAAGCAATGCTATCGCACGCTTCTTAACACCGCCATATCGGCATCGGGAGAAACTGTCATTCTTTTGCAATCCATCTTTCCCGTGGCGAAAAGCTGTCAGATACGCGCCTATACGCCCGAGCGGATCCGTCTTTGCAATTCATGGCTTCTTGATATAGCCGAAGAATACGGGCTGGGATTTCTCGATACCTTCTCCGCCCTTTCAGATGCCGAGGGGTATTTAAAAGAGGAATATGATAACGGCGGCGACGGTATTCATCTGAACCGCGAAGGGCTTTTGGCAGTTCTCCATTATATCCGTACACATGGATATACGGAGGAAACATGAAATCATTTTTTCGTCACTTATTGATTGCGCTTTTAGCATGCACACTTATCCTTCCCCTTTCCGCAAAATCAATCCCCGACGCGCGTTCACTGAATGAAACTATACAGAAAGCGTGTCCCGTCGAATTCGGTTACGTTGACAACACCGAGTATTATATGAGCAGTTATTTTTCGGGTCTTGAAAACGTGGATGACTTTTATATCGTCACCTGTGCAAACAGCACCAACTTTAACGAGATCGGTGTATTTCACGTAAAAGATACGGGAAGCATCTCCCAAAACACCAAGTTGCTCAAAAAATATCTCTTAAAGATCAAAAAGAATTTTGAGAGCGGCGTGGTTTACAACACCGAAGAATATCCCAAATTTGAAAACGCCAAGGTGTTCTCGGTCGGTAACTATCTGATCTACACCGTAATGGACAAGGACAACGTAAAAAAAGCGGAAAGCGCCGCACAGAGTTATATGGCGCGGTAGACAAAAGGGTTGTTTCGCCGTTTGGCGAAACAACCCTTTTGTTGAGAAATATGATCTTATCAATAATTCTCTGCGTTAATTTCAAAGTAGCTGCGAGGATGCGCACAGGTCGGGCAGACCTCGGGAGCCTCGGTGCCAACCATAATGTGACCGCAGTTACGGCACTCCCATACCTTGACCTCGCTCTTTTTAAAGACCTCAGCGGTCTCCACGTTTTTCAGAAGTGCGCGGTAGCGTTCCTCATGGTGCTTCTCGATAGCGGCAACCAAGCGAAACTTCTTTGCAAGATCGTGAAAACCTTCTTCATCGGCGGTCTTGGCAAAGCCCTCGTACATGTCGGTCCACTCATAGTTCTCACCGTCAGCGGCAGCAGCGAGGTTTGCGGCAGTATCACCAATGCCCTTCAGTTCCTTAAGCCAAAGCTTTGCGTGCTCCTTTTCGTTTTCTGCCGTCTTTAAGAAAAGAGCGGAGATCTGCTCATAGCCTTCTTTCTTTGCGACCGATGCAAAGTATGTATACTTGTTTCTTGCCTGAGATTCGCCTGCAAAAGCGGCTTCCAGATTCTTCTCGGTCTGTGTTCCTGCATACTTGTTCATTAGATGATCCTCCTTAATATACTGTATTTATAAAATCGCTCTGCGATTCTTTTACAAAAGATAACAACCCATGTCGCGAAGTCTTTTTTCCTCCGCCTCGGGCCACACAGATGCCTGCACTTCGCCGATATGCATCTTCTTAAGGAAATACATACAAAGTCTGGACTGTCCGATGCCGCCGCCGATGGAATACGGCAATTCACCATTCAGTACCGCTTTGTGGAACGGAAGCGAACGTCTGTCCGTACACCCCGAAAGCGTAAGCTGTCTGTCAAGTGCCTCCTCGTCCACTCTGACACCCATACTGGATATCTCAAGCGAAATATCAAGCACGTCAAAATAAAGCAGAATGTCGCAGTTCATCTCCCAGTCATCATAGTCGGGCGAACGGCTGTCATGCGGTGTGCCCGATCTCAGCTTACCGCCGATCTGCAAAAGACAGACCGCGCCAAGCTCCTTGGCAATGGCATGCTCTCTTTCCTTTGGCGTAAGATCAGGATATTTATCCTCAAGCTCCTGTGAGGTGATAAATGCAATATTCCTTGGCATAGGTGCCTTCTCAAACGCCTCGGCAAGCTCTGGAAACAAAATGGACATATAGCGCTCGGTATTGAGGAGCGCGTCGTATATTCTTTCAACCGTCCCCTTAAGGGTATCAAGCGTGCGTCCCTTTTTGTCGATCACCTTTTCCCAGTCCCACTGGTCAACGTAAATGGAGTGAATGGCATCGGTAGTCTCGTCACGGCGGATAGCATTCATATCGGTATAAAGACCTTCACCCACATCAAAGCCGTATTTTCCGAGCGCATAACGCTTCCATTTGGCGAGAGATTGCACGATCTGCACGTTCTTTCCCGTTTCCAAAAGGTCAAATTCCACGGGGCGCTCCACACCGCTCAGGCGGTCGTTGAGTCCCGATTCAGGCGTGACAAACAACGGTGCGCTGACACGGATCAGACTAAGCTGTTTTGCAAGCTCCCTTTCAAAAAAATCCTTACAGCTTTTAATGGCAAGCTGTGTTTTTTTCATATCCAGCAATGAATGGTACATGTTTTTCCCTTCCGAGTTTTTATCTCATTTGTTTTTCCGCTTCCATTACCACAAGGTCAGCGGCATGTTCGATACTGTCTGCCACAATGGTACAGCCCGACGCGCGCAGGTGTCCTCCGCCGCCAAAAGCGGCACAAACCGCGGAAACGTCCACATATCCCATAGAACGTGTAGATACACGGAAGGATTTTTCCGCTGTTGGCTGTCTGATGGCAATTGCCACCTCAACGCCCTCCACCGATCGCGCCACATCGATCAAAGTTTCCAAATGCTCATCCATAATGCCAAGCTTTTGCTTCATATCATGAGTAAAGAATACTACTGCGATCTTACGGTTATGGAACATTTTCAGAGTATCAAAGCCTGCCTTCTCGGCGGCAAGGACCTCCATGGATTTGGAATCAAACAAAAGCTGATTGATGCCTGCCGTATCAATGCCCGATTTGAGAAGCTCCGCCGTGCGGATATGCGTTTTGGGTGTCACGTTGGAATATTTGAAACAACCCGTATCCGAGCTGATCGCGGTATACAGACAATAGTCAAGTCTCTGGGGCAAAGCCTTAAGAACTCCGCGCTTTAAAAACTCACGGGAAATATCAAATACGATCTCCCCTGTAGCCGCGGCATTTGTCATCACAAAATAATCGGAATAGTGCTCTCCCTTGCTGTGATGGTCAAGCTTCAAATCGATCTGCCCCTTAAAACGGGCATACAGATCGCCAAGCTGAGCGACCGAGGCGGTATCGACCGCCACCACGCGCTCGATCTCAAAATCCTTCGGCATCGCCTCGGGAAGCGCACTCTTTTGAATCCCCTCACTCAAAAAAGAAAGTCTCTGCGGCACCACATTCTGGCACATACAAAAAACCCTACTGCCTGCCGCCTCAAGCAAAAGCTTGAGGGCAAACGCCGAGCCAACGGCGTCTCCGTCGGGTCTGACGTGAAACAAAATCAAGGTATTCTTAGGCTGGGAGAGCTCCGAGCAGACCTGCCCGAAGGACAGCTTTCTATACTCAGTCGTTTTGGTCATGACCGTCCTCGCTCTCTGCCGTCTGCGCTTCATCATCGGAAAAGGTTATCGTGCTTAAGATCTCGGCAATGCGCGCACCGTGCTCGATCGACTCATCCATATAGAAGGTGAATTCGGGTGTAACGCGAAGATTGAGTGCCTGTGCGATTCTCTTTCGGATATATCCCGATGCGGCCCTCAGGCCCTTGGCAACCTCTTTTTTGTCACCGCCAAGCGCCGAATAATACACCTTTGCATACTTTAAATCGGGGGTCACTTCTGCACCCGTAATGCAGATCATGGAGCCGCTGACACGGGGATCCTTAATATCTCTGACAATGAGAGCCAGCTCTTTCGCCACCTCATCATTGATCCTTCCTCGTCTGTAATTTGCCATATCTCCTCGGCTAAAAGCCGTTCCTTTCTCTTAATTCTGTGCCTAATACCGACACTTACAAAAATACATTATAGTATAACACATAAACGGCTTTTTTGCAAGAGAAAAATTACATTTTTATGCTCGAAGATCCATTTTGTCAATTCTTTTTTTCATTTTCCGAAGATCTCCCAGCATTTTGAAGGCATCGGATACCAAGTGAACCTTGGATTCTCTGTGATTGATTACCTTTACGGGAAGCTCATGGAACAAAACGCCAAGACGCATACCGATCATAATGGCTTCAAAATCAAACGCAAAGCCGTCCACCTCACAAAGCGCAAAGATCTGTCTTGCCACAGGTCCTCTGAACGCTTTGCAACCGCATTGCGAATCCGACAGCTTAAGACCGCCCGCCATACAAAGGACCTTGATATAGGTCTTTGAAGCCAGTTTTCTCAGAAAAGTATAGCCCTCATATCCGTCATCGGAAACGTTTCGTGAACCGACCACCGCACCCACCTCGGGATGCGAATCAAAACACTTCGCTATACGCGATATAACGTCAGTTCCATACGCCAAATCCGAGTCGGTAAACATCACGATATCCCCCTCTGACGCCAAAATCGCCTCTCTGACAGCTGCGCCCTTACCGCGGTTTTTTGGATACCCTACCACGCGCACACGCGGCAACGCAAGAGCCTCAACCAGCGCGGCAGAGCCGTCGACCGAACCGTCGTCCGAGAAAAGTATTTCATAGTCCTCAAAATGCGCCGACATATACGCCGAAAGTGTTTTGGCTGTCTGCTCAATGATCGATGCCTCGTTGTACATCGGGATACAAAGTGAAAATTTCATATCGTTCTCTTTTCTTTATTTTTTATGGTACACACGCACCAATACGTCTACAGGCGTGGTCAAATGTTCAAGGCTCTTCAGTTTTTTCATATCGCGCTCACCCGTTCTGTAGTAATACGGCGTCATGGAAAACAGATCAAGGATCTGCCCGTTACTCTCAAGCGTCATGGAATATGACACCTCGGTCTCATAAGTCAGTGTCATTCCCTTTGGCATGTCCTCACGCTCGGCATTTTCATAGGTCGTCTCATAGATCGCCTGCTTGAGACCCAGCAAATGATCTTTTCCTGCGCCCACGACGATCAGTGCCGCATCTTTTTTCATAATTCGCGAGAACTCCTCCTCGGCACACGGGGCGAAAATACTGAGCACACCATCGGCACACGCGTCCGCGAGCGGCATACCGTAAATACCCGCCACGCCAAAAAAGGCGTTATCTTTGTTCTTGGTCCGCTTTGCCGCGGCATCCACGCCGAACTTTGACAGATCAAAGCCCAAGACCGCATCGGAGACCTCGGAAAGCGCCGAGGTATAATACCCCTCACCGCATCCCGCGTCAACCAAAAGACCGTCCGCATAGCGTTCGGCAACATCCTTTACCGCCTGCAAAATCGGTGCATAAAAGCCCCCGTTTAAAAATCCCGTGCGCGAGCGCACTGCCTCCTTGGAATCACCCGAACGGCTTTGTGACGGCGGCACAAAATTGACATAACCCGAGGATGAAAAATCATAGCAATGCCTTTTCCCCTCGCCCCGACACACTATGCTTTTGCCCCCGTTTTCAAGCGACATGGGGGCGTGGCAGATCGGACATCTTAATGCGTTTAAAATCAGATCGGTCATGGTGTCTCCTTAAACTCGGCATAGGTCTCTGTCAGTTTCCCGTGAAAAACATATCGCTGATCGGGATTGGTTATGGAATTGGTACAAGTTACCAGCGTGATCATATGGCTTGCCCCATCATATGGAACGGAAAATTTTGACTGCGCCGCGCGATCGTCAAAAAATTCCCCAAAGCTATCCTCGCTGTAAAAATCATACATGTAGTAGATGTCCGAGGTGTCGGTCACGTAGATAGAAAGTGCGTCATAGACAAACACTCCGTCATCGCAGACATATTCCACTCTCGTCTCTGTAAAGGTCTGCTCATCAAAGAGGTCCCTGATGTTATGGAACATACTTTTATCATTCATATTATGCCCGTAAAGCACAAGGTTTTTCGCCTGTTTGGGAGAGGTATCAATGCGAAAGTCCAGAAAGATGGAGCCGCTTTTATTCTCCTGCCCCGAAACCAGATGTGTCATGTAATACTGATTATCCTCGCCTTGTACGGTAGGATATGAAATGCCCACCGAGGGAATACGGATATACCCAACCACATTCGGATATTGGTCCTTGATCTGCATATAAGACGCCATCAGCTCCTGCGCCCACACGGGGGGATATACCCCGTTTTCATGCGGCTCGGTCTCCCTCACCTCATCATTGCCCGCGGTCATACCGTCATAAAAAGAATTCGCCTCGGAATACCCCAAAAATGCCTTGACCAAAAATACGGCACACACAATAAAAACCACTGCGCAAAAGATCAAAATGGCATATTGAAATACGCGGAGCTTTGATCTATTCTCCATCTTTGTTTTCTCCTTCAAGCTCTGTCTTTTCTCTTGTCAGCTCAAACCAAAAGGTACTGCCGTGTCCGAGTGCCGAATCCACACCGTAGTGCGAACGGTGAAGCTCTAAAACTCCCTTTACAATAGAAAGCCCAAGTCCCGAACCGACTACTGCGCGTTTGTGGACGGCATCCACATGATAATATCTGTCCCAAACGAGACAAATATCCTCGGGAGAAATGCCTTTTCCGTTGTCGGTCACCGAAATTCTCACAACATCATCTCTTACTTCCTGAGCCACGCGCACCTTTTTATCCTCGCCAACATAATTAACGGCGTTGTTTATCAGATTATAGATAACCTGCAAGATCATCATGCGGTCGGCGCACACCGTCACGTTTTCTGTATGATCGAACGATATTTCATACCCCTCGGCACGCACCAGACAGTCATAGCGGTCCATGACCTCCTTGACCGTTTCCGTGAGGTCAAAATGCTCAAAAGTTGGCGTGCGTGCGCCTGCCCGAAGCTTGGACAGATCGAGCAGATCGCTCACAAGGTCACTCAGATGTGTAGTCTCATCAACAATCACCTGCATATTCTCGGGGGTGTTTTCCCCGGGAATATCCCTCATCATCTCCGCATAGCCCCTTATCATGGTCAGCGGTGTTCTGAGATCGTGCGATACGTTGGCTATCAACTCTTTTTGCAGACTATCCAGTTTTGACAGCTCCGTAGAAGCATGCGTGAGACTTTCGCCAAGCTCACGGATCTCTCTGTAACCATACCCCTTGAAATCCGCATCATATCGCCCTCTCGCCAATTGCTTAGCTGCCCTGTTCATATCACAGATCGGACGGGATATATTTCTTGAGATGATAAAAGCCAACAAGCACGCACCGATAAGCAGAACGGCGCAGATCCATATAAACTGCGTTTCCAGAGTCTTTATCGTGGCACTCACAGGCGTCAAGACCGAATTGAGCAAGACCATATACTGCGTTCCGTTTTGCGAAGTCAACAAATGGCTATGGACGATCTCATATATTTTTTCATCCGCATCATCGGCGTTAAAAATCGGGGTGGAAAACCTATCGTTCTCACTCCAGAAATTGCCTATCCGATGGCGGCTTTCACGGTTTTCGGTGTATCCCTCTTCGCTTGTCAAAGCCTGCTTATAATAATACTGCAATCTATCTTCGCTCAAATGATGGATAGTACAACCAGAAGCCACGTCGGCACTTGCCGCCTCGGCAAAAACATTGCTGTCGGTCCTTTTAAAGATCCGAATACAGGTGTCGTACTCTGTGGCGCAGGATTCTACCGCTTCCGAAAAGATCTCGGAATCAAGGCATGCCTGTATGATCCCCGTCACAGTATCCATCTCCCGATATTTGGTATTCCGATAAAAGCTTCCCAGCATCTGGATCTGAAAGATCCAGATCACGCCAAGTATAAAAATAACAAATGAAAGAAGAAAGACCAGCAGCTTCCATTGCACACGGATGCCGTTTTTCTTATTCTCTTTTTTTGATCTCAAGATCGGCACCCCCTTATTTATTTACTGTGATTTCTTTTCTTCAAATCGGTAACCGACACCGCGGAGCGTCACAATGCAGTCGGCATATCTGCCAAGACTTTTTCTCAGGAGCTTGATGTGAGTGTCAAGGGTCCTTGCGTCGCCGTAAAAGTCATATCCCCAAACCTCTGAGATCAGCTTTTCTCTGGTCAACGCCACGTTGCGGTTGGTCAAAAGATAGAAAAACAGATCATACTCTTTAGGAGACATTTCCACACGCTCACCGTCAATGTACACGATCCTCGCCGTAAGGTCTGCCCTCAGATGACCGTCATCCATTTCCATGACTTGGTTTTGCGGACGTGCGGTCTGACTTTGCTTGGTGCGTTTCAATACCGCCTCGACACGAAGCATCAATTCCTTGGGGGAAAAGGGCTTGACCACATAGTCATCAATGCCAAGGCCAAAGCCGTTGATCTTATCGTATTCTTCGCCGCGCGCCGACAGCATGATGATCGGCACCTGAGAGATCTTGCGTATCTCACGGCACGCCGAAAAACCGTCAAGCTCGGGCATCATAATATCCATGATAACGATATCAAAGGTTTGGTTACGGCAAAGATATACCGCCTGCATGCCATCGCCCGCCTCGGTCACCGTATGACCTTCAAACTCGGCATATTTGCGTATCATGCTTCGGATCCTTATCTCATCATCCACAATCAAGATATGATACATTTTTCTCTCCCTTTCGTATCTACTCTCATCTATTATATTATATTTTGATCTAAATTTCAAGAACTTTTGAAAAAAGCCGCAGAAAAAACTGCGGCTTTTTTGTTTTTTTATCATTGCGCGGGGGTATATTCGCGAATGGTAAGCGTGACAGTGTGAGTACTGCCGTTTCTGGAAACCACAATGGTAACCTTGTCGCCGATCTCATAGGACGAAAGAATCGCCTCTGCATCCTCAACGCTGCCCGGTTGTTTGCCATCGATGGAAACAATAATATCGTTTCGCCTGAGTTCATCTGTATAACGCGAATCGGCGATCGCAACGTAATACTGGTAGAAGAAATATCCCTCTCTGCGCGCCACAAGTTCAAGTGTCAGACCGCTATCGGGTCTGCCTTTGACATAGCCGTAATTCACAAGGTCATTGTACACCTTAAGCACGGTGTTGACAGGAATGGCAAAACCGATCCCTTCAGCGCCCGTACTGGAGGACTTTGCATTGACGATGCCGACAAGCTCGCCCTTCATATTGAACAACGCACCGCCCGAGTTACCGGGGCTTACCGCGGCGTTGTGTTGAAGAAGGACCATTTTTTCGTTGTCAATAGTCACTTCTCTCTCAAGTGCGCTGATAATGCCGTTTGTTACCGTTCCGCCAAGCACGCCAAGCGGATTTCCGATCGCAATGACCTCCTCGCCGACGATCAACTTATCACTGTTTCCAAAGGTGGCGACCGTAAGCTTTTCGGCAGGCTGTATCTTCAGAATAGCAATATCCGAAGGGGAATCTGCCACCACCAAAACCGCATCATAGGTCTTGCCGCTCGTCAGACGAACGGTAATATATGTGGCACCTTGGATCACGTGGTTATTGGTCAGAATGATACCGTTCTCATTGATGATCACGCCGCTTCCCGCACCACTGCTGTATACCATCCCGTTCCAACTGGTTTCCGAGGTTGTGATCTCCACCACCGAATCAGAGACCAAGGCGCACACGTCCGCCACAGTAAGGTTTGAATCGCCAACCTCGCCCTTGGTCATCACACCCGTGGAGTCTGAAATTTGAATTTTTGTATCGTCCTCGGAGCCGAAAAAGATCTCGTGATCACTCGGTATCTTTTGCGTTTCCTCGGGTGGCTCGGCGCTAGGGACACGTGTGTCAACCTCAGTTTCGTGTGTTTGCTGTGTATCCCCCTCCGTGCCGTCATACTCTCCAAGTGCCCCGAAGATCATGCGTGCCGCGAGGAACAAGCCAAACACACCGATAACAAGTGCCAATACAAGTGCCACAGCAATGACCGCGATCGCCTTTCCTAAACCGTTTTTCTGCTTTTGCGGTCTTGTGTGTTTGTCGTCGCTTGACTGATAGGAATAACTGTACTCGTTATATTGATTGCCGTTTGGCCTATATTCTCTGGAATACACCTCATATTCGGGCTTATTCGACGTTTCATCTTGATGATTTTGATTATTTAATGGATTATCGTTCATCATAATTTCCGCCTTTCATGTTTTTATAACACCATCATTATATTTTTTTAATGTGATGATTTTTTGACGGCCAACAAAAAAGGACTTGAATTTCGCCAAAAAACGTACTGTCACTTGTAAAAGCACGAATAATATGTTATAATAAGAGAGATTAGAGTTTGTCCCTTTTTCGGGACATAGAATGTGGTATAATGAAAACGGAGCCAGAAATGAAACAAAAAATATCCGAGTTGCTTTTGGCAAAACATATTGATTGCTTTGGCTTTTTGCCGCTAAGTGCCTGCCAAATCAATAAGCCTTATCTTTTGGACAAAGCCGATATCAAAGACGGCACTGTCATTCTGTTTGCCATGCCCTACTATACTCCCATGTGCGACGGCGAAAAAAACATTTCGGCATATGCCGTAGCCAAGGACTATCATTTATATTTCAAAGAGCTGACAGATGAGCTTTTGGCAATACTGAAAACACAGTTCCCAAATCACCGTTTCGCTGCCTTTGCTGACCACTCCCCCATTGACGAGCGTACCACCGCTTCTATGGCAGGGCTCGGTGTGATCGGAGAGAACGGACTGCTCATCACCGAAAAATATTCATCGTACATATTTATCGGCGAGATCATAACCGACGCCATACTCGACTGTCGGATATGCGAGCCATCCTGTTGCGAGCGGTGCGGTGCGTGCCTCGGGGCTTGTCCCATGACAAAAAAAGAGACAGATGTTTGTTTATCTGCACTCACGCAAAAAAAAGGGCCGCTTTCCGAAAAAGAAAAAGCGGTCATGCTCAAATACGGAAGTGTTTGGGGATGCGATATCTGTCAGGAGGTCTGCCCGCATACGGTCAGAGCTAAGGCTGACGGGACACTGTACAGCCCTATTCCCTTTTTCAGTGAGGACCGCATCTGTGTACTTACCTCAGAAAAGCTTCTCTGTATGGATGATGACACCTTTGCCGACCGTGCCTACTCATGGCGCACACGGGAAGTGATCATGAGGAATCTTTTGCTGTCGGAGACCGCACATGAATCCAAAGCGCCAAAATCCAAAACCGCGCCGTAACACTGATCTATCAAAAAATTTTTCAAGAACTGTCATTCCAAATTCGCTTCCGCCCCGCTTTAGCGAACGTGCGAGAAACGAACAGCTTTTAAGAAATCCCAATTACGTTTCGTATCTTTCCTCACTTTTGAAAAGATCCCAGCTTTATCATCTTTCAAATAGCTATCTTGCGTTTTTCAGAAAATTCAAGCTGGTATCCATCCTCATACGTGTGTATTCCTATCTTCTTTTGCTTCTGCAGTTCGGAACGGCGTTTTTTGTCATTGTGGTCGCGCTTGTTCTGCTCCTTCCCATAGCACTTTTAAGCGCGGGATGTGTTCTGCTTTCCGCCCTGCTTTTCTATGACCGAAAAAACCGATATATGGAACAAAAGCTAAACGGGAAAAATATTTTTGTGCTTTTTCCCACACGGGACGGCGAATTTCAAACGGGACATTTTTGGAGAAAAAATATACAGGAGCTTGCCAAAATGAAGGATGGGCAGAATACCGTTCTTGTCGTTTCTCCTTTTTTCTGGTCCTTCAGAGGGGTTTTTAACCGCTCGCCGTATTTTCTCGTCAGAGAAGAAAAGCAAAACGTTTATCTGATCAGAAAACACTATTATTTCTCACTCAGAAAAAAGGTACTTTTAAATAACAAACACTTACTGACTTTGATCTATTAAACGGGAGGTTTATCATGCTGCATTTGATTTACGGTCTGTCAGGAACCGGAAAGACCGCGTATATGATCGAAAAGATCAAAAACGATATCAGGAACGGACAAAAGGTTTTTTTGATCGTGCCCGAACAGCAAACGGTAGAGGTCGAGCGCACCATGACGGCGATTTTGCCCCCTTGTGCACAGCTTGATTTTGAGGTGGTCAACTTCACCCGTCTTGCCAACAAGCTGTTCCGCATTTACGGCGGACTTTCATACCGCTATATCAACAAGGGGCTAAAACAGCTTTTCATGTGGCAAACCCTTAAGACACTCGCGCCGTTTTTGAAGGAATACGGTGGCAATGCGGCAAATGACCTCACTCTGCCCGCCACCATGCTCTCTGCGATCGGCGAACTGAAAAACTGTGATATCTCCCCCGTACGTTTGAATCAAGCCGCCAAATCATTGCCCGATGGGAAAGCACTGAAAAATAAGCTCTCTGACCTTTCTTTGATCTATACGACCTACGAAGGAATGGTCGGCGAAACCTACGATGACAACAGCGACGACATAGCAAAGCTGGCACAGCTTCTCTGCGATCATTGCTTTTTTGACGGCTATCACATTTACATTGATTCTTTTACCGATTTTACTGCACAGGAATTTAAAGTCATCAAATGTATTTTAGCGCAGGCAGATGAGGTATACGTTTCCCTGCTTACACAGGCGCCAAATGCCGAGGATATGTTCCTGTCAAGCGTCAAGGACACCTCGCGCCGTCTTTTGGCAGTATCGGGTAGTGACACGGAAACTGTCATATTGAAGGACTTTCACCGATTTGCTTCGCCGTCGCTTGAAAGCATTGCGCGCGACCTTTGGCATTTCCACGTAAAGAACCAAAAGTCCGAAGAGACCCATGATGACAGTGCCGTATCTCTCATACACTGCACGGATGCTTATGATGAGGCAAAGGCGGCGGTCTCAACCGTTCTTTCACTGGTACGCGACCGCGGCTACCGTTTCCGCGAAATCGCCGTCATTGCCCGTGATGCCGAGGGCTACCGCGGCATTTTGGACACCGAGTTTGAAAAGGCGGGAATTCCCTTCTTCATGTCGGAAAAAACGGACGTCACCGTAAAGCCGCTCATCTCCATGATCTTTTCGGCACTTGCCATAAAAATCAAGAACTACAGGGCGGCTGACGTCATGATGTACGTCAAATCCGGACTTTCGGGCTTTACACCATATGAAGCGGACATGCTTGAAGCATACGTTTCGACCTGGCAGATTCACGGTAAGCAATTTCTAAGCGGCGAGTGGACCATGAATCCCGACGGCTACACCGAGAATATATCCCCGCGCGGAAAAGCCATGCTTGAGGTCGCCAATCAAGCGCGGGAAAAGCTGATCGGCAAACTGGAACCGTTTTTTGAAGAGCTTGACAAAGCCTCGTGTCTGTCCGATTACTGTAATGCCCTTTATTGCTTTTTAAAGCAAAATGACATTGCAGAGCTTTTGAAAGAACATGCCTCTCACGCACTGAAAGAAGGCAACAAAAAGGAAGCCGCCGAAACCGCGAGCCTTTTCAAGGTGCTGTTCGGACTGCTTTCGGACATGTCCGTGGCACTCGGAGATGAGAAAATGAGCCTTGAAGACTTCTCCTCGGCTCTCCGCATCGTGCTCCTTGGCACCGAGATCGGAACCATTCCCACCGCCGCCGACCAGATCTTGATCGGCTCTGCCTCTATGCTTCGCGCCGCCAATATACGCTGTGCTATCCTTCTGGGGGTATGCGAGGGTGAATTCCCCATGAGGGTGAACGAAAAAGGGCTTTTATCCGACACCGACCGTACCCAGCTTGAAAAGATGGGAATTTCGCTATCGGGAAACACCGTAGAAAGTGCCGCAGACGAGCTTCTTTACGCTTACCGCGCCGTCACCATGCCGTCGGAGCAGTTGGTACTTATATACAGAGACAAACAGATCTCGGGCGGTGCCACAGGCCCTTCTATCGCCATCCGCCGCATCACAGAGCTTATCCCGTCTCTTTCGGCTATAAACTATGAGACGCTGTCTCCAAAAGACAGAATTTATGATAAGGCGACCGCCTTTGAAATGCTTCCCACTATTAAGAATCAAGCTGACTTCCCCTCTCTCTCCCGTTTGCTGTCAGACACACCTGAGTATCAAAACCGCATGGGAATTCTTGATGCATCGGTTACCGACGCCAAATGTCAGCTTGAATCCGGAACGGCGACTATGCTGTTCGGCGACCGCATGTCACTGACACAGTCCAAGATTGAAAAATACGTTTCCTGTCATTTCAGTTATTACTGCCGCTACGTCTTAAAACTTCGCGAAACAGGACGAGCACGATTTGACTATTCGGGCATAGGAACCTTTATTCACAAGGTCCTTGAGGTGTTTGTAAAAGAAACGGGCAAGGACACCATCGATGCCGACCGTGATATCGGGAAGATCAGACAGATCATTCATCGCGAGATCGAGACGCAAAGCAAGCTGTTTATTCCAAAGGGCAAGGAGAGCGAGGGGCGCATTCTTCATCTTCTTCTGCGCTTTTACCGTCTGGCATCCTTGGTTGCCGTTAACATCTGCCGTGAGCAAAAATACAGTAAATTTGTCTCAAAGCTGTATGAGGCGGAATTCGGAAGTGACAGCAAGCACGGACTTGAGGCGCCCGAATTTACTCTTACGGACGGAAGCGTGGTCAGCTTTGGCGGAAAGGTCGACCGTATTGATACCTACCGCAAGAACGGCAAGATGTACATCCGCGTGGTCGATTACAAAACGGGCTCCAAGACCTTCTCCCTTGACGATATCAAAGAGGGCTACAGCGTACAGCTTCTTCTTTATCTGTTTGCCGTTTGCGACACAAAATCCGAGCATTTCAGAAAGCTGATCGGCTGTGAGAATGGCGACGTACTGTCCCCTGCGGGAGCCATCTACCTTTCCATGGCGATCCCCAAGCTGACGCGCAAGGCGAGTGACACCGAGCAGGATACACTTGACGCCGCATCCAAAGAGATAAAGCGAAGCGGTGTGATTCTGAACAACAGCGATACCCTTCTTGCCATGAACAAACAGATGGATCCGCAATTTTTGGCAGGTGTGCGCGTCAGTTCCAGAAACGGCGCGCTTACGGGAAATGCGCTCACTGACGAGGGGGGCTTCGACATGCTGAAAACAGAGCTTTGGCAAACGGTCTGCCGAATTGCCGAACAAATGAGATCGGGAAACGCCGACGCCGCACCAGACACGCGCGCAGGCGTTCTTGCCTGCACATACTGCGAAATGAAGCCGTTTTGCCGTGTAGATAAATTGAAGGCATCCGACAAAAAAGCAAGGGAGGAGGAAAAATAATGCCTTGGACACATGCACAAGAATCTGCCATCACAACGATTGACAAAACCTTGCTGGTCTCGGCGGCGGCAGGTTCGGGAAAGACCGCCACTCTGACCGAGCGAATCATTCGCTCACTTATCGATCCTGACGGTCCGAGCATCTCACGCATGCTGGTGGTGACCTACACCCGTGCGGCGGCGGCTGAGCTTAAGGTGAAAATATCCAAAGCACTTTCTGCTGCTTTGGCAGAAAACCCAAAAAATCACCGTCTCGCCGAGCAAATGATGATGTTGGAAAGTGCTAAGATCTGCACCATAGACTCCTTTTATTTTGACATTGTGAAAAGCCATGCCACCCATCTTGAGCTATCGGGCAAGCTTCGTATTGCCGATGATGCCGAAATGACCATTTTATACCGCGGAGAAATGGAGCGTGTGATCGATGAGATGTACGCAAGCCAGCCGAATTTCACCGATTTTATGGATCATTTTGTTCCCCTTAAGGGTTCAGACCAAAGTGCGGATATCTTTCTCTCCATTTACCAGTCGCTACGCTCTTATCGCGGCGGTATCGACAAACTGAAGGAATACGCCGCCACTCTTAAAAACGCGGCATCTACCGACTTTCTTCTGGGGCGTTACGGCGAAACAACCGCGGGGCCGCTTGCCATAAATCTGCTGAATTACGCCATAAATGCTCTCCGCGCCGCGTGCGATCTTTTTGACAGCTCGCCCGATGAACGTCTGAGAACCAACTATGCCCCCGCTTTTCAAAACGATCTGAGGACCGCGGTGCAGGCACTTGAAGCTATATCGGATTCCGACTATCAAAAAGCAAGAGAGATTCTTACAGGTTATCAAAAGATCCCGCTGAAGGGCATCCGCGGTGAGATAGACCCCTATGCCGTCTATTTCAAGGATATCCGCACGGGCATCACCGCTCAGCTTGCCTCTCTTGGCAAGGACTACTTTTCTCTTTCGCAACAAGAGATCTCATCCATGATGACCGCCACTGCCGATGTCATTGAGATACTGCACACCGTGCTGGATCGCTTTGAGAGATCCATGGATAAAGAGAAAAAAGAGCGCGGCATTTGCGATTTTTCCGACATACGCCGCTATGCCCTTCGGCTACTGGTGGACGAGGACTTAAAGCCAACCGATATTGCCATGGATTACAAGGCGCGCTTCGACCAGATCTACATTGATGAATACCAAGACGTTGACGAGGTTCAGGATCTGATCTTTTCTGCCATCGCCACGCCCCACAATCGCTTTATGGTCGGCGACATCAAGCAAAGCATTTACGGCTTCCGCGGTGCCGATTCGGGTGTATTTGCCCGTTACAAAGCCGAGTTTCCCCTTCTCTCAAGCGAACAGGCAAAGGAGGCTGACGGTTGCTCCATCTTTATGTCCAACAATTTCCGTTGCGACCAAAACATCATTGATTTTTCCAACTTGGTCTCATCCTATCTTTTTGAAAATTGCGGTCAGAGCATCGGCTACAGGCGCGAGGACGATCTGATCTTCAGCAAAGAATTGCCAAGCGAAGATTATATTTCTCCCAAGGTTACCGTTGCGCTGACAGGCGTGAAAAGTAAGTGTGAGGATGAAGCACCGGGGGAAGAACAAAACGAGAAGATCTATTATGAGGCGGAATATATCGCGAGTGAGATCTCAAATCTGCTAAATGGACAAACCAAAGCTGACGGCACCCCCACCCAGCCGAAGGATATTGCCATTCTGGTGCGGTACCGCACAGACGTTGCCGTCTTACACGACATTCTCGCGCGTGAGGGCATCCCCGTACAGAGCGACGAAAAGCATGACTTTTTTGAGAATCCCGATATTCTTTTGGTTCTTTCCTTGCTGTCTGCCATAGACAATCCAAGACGGGACATCCCACTTGCCGGCACGCTCCGCTCTCCGTTTTACGGCTTTACCTTTGATGAGCTTATCAGGGTGCGACAAGAGGCGGAAAGCAGTCTTTCGCTTTACGATGCTTTGGAACAGTTCTCAGTTAGCGGTGACAGTGAGCTTTGCCGCAAATGCTATGATTTTATGCAAAGCCTTGCCCACTGGCGTAAGCAAGCCACGATCCTTCCCGTTTCAAAGCTTCTGCAAAAGATCTACCGCGAATTTTCCATTCTCGCTCTGGCAAAAGACAACAAGGCAAACGTTCTGCGCCTTTATGATTATGCCAGACACTTTGAACAAAGCTCCTTTCACGGATTATACAGCTTTATCTCCTACATCAACGAGACCATTGAAAACGGCGTGACACTGGACGGCTCCACCGAAAGCGCAGACACAAACGCCGTGCGCATTATGACCATGCACCACTCAAAGGGTCTTGAATTCCCCGTTTGCTTTATTTACGGTGCAGGCAAGAGCTTTCTTGACCTTTTCAAGCGCGAGAAAATTCAGTTTGATGCCTCACTCGGACTTGGTTTGCAGCTTCATGACAGCACGGGCTTTGCCTTTACCGACACCCCCGTTCGCAAGGCGATTCTTGACCGCAAGCTGATCGCCGAGAGGCAGGAGGATATGCGTGTGCTCTACGTTGCCATGACCCGTGCGCGTGAGAGGCTCTATATCACCGCCAAGATCCCCTCCCCCGAAAAACTGCAAAACAAGGTAAAGAGCTTTGTTCAGTTTGGAAAAGCTTTCGGCATCTATTCCGCATCCTCCTATCTCGAATGGATCTTCGCCGCTATGGAAGCAAGCAAAGATCATGAGTGTTATGAGGTCGTCACGTTTTATGATGATATCTCACCAAACGAGGCAAAAAGCGAGATGACAGCACAGGGCATCCGCGCGGCGGAAGTGCAGGAGGACAAAGAGCTTACCGAGCTGTATGACAAACGTTTTTCCTTCGTGTATCCATACGCTCACATCTGCTCTCTTCCTGCCAAGCTCTCGGTGTCGGCTCTTTACCCTGCCGTGCTCGATGAGAGTGAATTAAAAGACATGGATGCCGCCTCTCTCAAGGACACCTTCGTGTACCCCGAACAGCTTGTACAGGCAGATACTGCCAGCGGCGCGGAACGCGGAACGGCAACTCACACCTTTTTGCAGTTCTGCGATTTTGACTATGCCCTGTCAAACGGCGTGGGGGCTGAGCTTGACAGACTTCTTACGCACCGCTTTATTGACGAGCGAACGGCGCGGCTATGCAACGTAAGACAGCTTGAACAATTCTTTGACAGCGAATTGTTTAGGCAAATTAAAAATGCCGATACCGTATGGCGCGAACAGCGGTTCCAAATGTTTCTGCCTGCTTCGGAATTCACGCAAATAGAGCAAAAAGCGGAGCTTCTTGAAGGGGAAACCATTGCGGTTCAAGGTGTGATCGACCTTTTCTTCCGTGACAAGGACGGCAACATCATCTTAGTCGATTACAAAACCGACTTTTTGACCGCCGAGGAATTGCAGGATCCGACACTTGCCGAACAAAAGCTCAAAGAAAGGCATGGTGAACAGCTTTCTTACTATCAAAGAGCCATTGAGCAAATGTTTGGCGCACCTCCCGCGCAAACCGTGATCTATTCTCTGCCCTTGGCAAAATCCATCATAGTATAACTAAAAGCCTTCTCGGGGTTCCGAGAAGGCTTTTATCATTTTTGAACTACTTTTCCAAGCAAGCAAGAGAGCGCAAAAAACAGTATATGAACGCCGACAATGGTAGGTCCAACGGGCGTTTCGGCAAACAAAGAGATAAACAGTCCGAGTAGCGCTCCGACCACCGAAAGCACTGCCGCGCAAACCGTGACTGCCTTGAAGCTCCGAAAAAGGCGCATAGCGGATACCGCGGGGAAAAGCACCAGCGCGGAGATGAGCAACGAGCCCACGAAATTCATGGCAAGCACGATGACCACCGCGATCACCACCGCAATGAAAAGGTTATACAGTGAGGCGCGAAGTCCCGTTGCCACGGCAAAATCCTCATCAAACGTGACAGCAAAAATCTTGTTGTACAATATCACAAACAGCGCGACCACCGCAAGGGACAGTATCACACACAGCCACATCTCGCTTTTTGACAGTGTCAGAATCGAGGTGGAGCCAAACAACGTACTGCACACGTCGCCCGAGAGATTGGATGAGGTCGAAAACACGTTCATCAGCAAATAACCCACCGCAAGCGCACCAACCGAGATCATGGCAATGGATGCGTCACCCCTCAGCTTTGATTTTTGCCCCGTACACAGCAGAATGACCGCGCATACCACCGTAACGGGAAGCACCAAAAGCATATCATCGGTAAGCCCTACAACGGCGGCGATCGCCATCGCGCCAAATGCGACGTGCGAAAGTCCGTCACCGATAAAAGAAAGTCGCTTTAACACAAGCGTTACGCCAAAAAGCGAGGAGCACAGGGCGATCAGGACACCCACGATCAGCGCATAGCGTACAAAAGGAAACTCAAAATATGAGAGGAGCGTATACCAAAATTCATTCATGCCGATCATCCTCCCACGATGCCGAAAAGGCTTTTCCGATCTCGCTCTTGACATACTCATTCCTTGTACCGAAAAAGACCTGTTTTCCGATATGAAGGATATGCGTGGCATATTTCAGTGCGGCGTCCAGATCGTGCGAGATCATCACCACGGTAATGCCGTCCTTGCGATTCAATTCGCCAATCAAGTGGTACATATCCGCACTCACCACGGGATCAAGACCCGCCACCGGCTCATCCAAAAGCAACAGCTTCCCTGTGGCACAAAGTGCCCTCGCCAGCAATACTCTTTGCTGTTGACCGCCCGAAAGCTCACGGTAACACCGCCCTGCAAGATCGGATATACCCATTCTTTCCATATTGGCAAGGGCGATCGCCTTGTCCTGTTTGTTATAAAACGGACGCTTACCGCATCTGCCGATACAGCCCGACAGTACGATCTCAAAAACCGACGCCGGAAAATCGCGCTGAACCGCGGTCTGTTGAGGCAGGTATCCGATCTGTTGTTTTTGGGGGTCTTCTCCCGTAACTACTTCACCGCTGCTTGGCGTGTGCAGACCGAGAATGGTTTTCATCAGTGTAGTTTTTCCCGAACCGTTTTCACCGACAATACAAAGATAGTCTCCGCTTTGCACTTCAAAACTCAGGTTCTCCAAGATCATATGACCGTCGTAACCACACGAAAGATCCCTACAAATAAGCTGTGACATGTTCTCTCCTAAATTGAGATTGATTATCAAATTCGAGATTGAGTATATCATAAACAGGAGAAAAAGTCAAGAGAAATCATACATTTTTAATCTACATTTTTTGCCTCTTTGCCGCTCATTTTTTCCCACCCGTACACATAAAATAGAAGCAAACACAAAACGGAAAGGAAAAAACATGAACAGCACGCTTCCCAGGACAAAAAAACACATGGGCCTTACCGAACAAGAGGTCAAGCTAAGACGGCAAACATACGGTTCCAATCGAATGACACCGCCGCGACGAAAAAGCTTTGCGGCGCATTTTTTGTCCAACATGAATGACCCTGTCATACGTGTTCTTCTCATTGCGCTTGCGGTAAATATTCTCTTTGTATTCCGAACTGCCGACTGGATCGAAACGCTCGGTATTGCGGTTTCGGTATTTTTAGCCACTCTGATCTCCACGCTGTCGGAATACGGAAGCGAGCATGCCTTTTCGAAGCTTCGGGATGACGAGGAAAACTTTGTTTGCCGTGTCAGACGTGACGGTCAGATCGTGGAAATCCCCCTTGACGAGATCGTTGTGGGGGACATCGTCCTTCTCTCCTCGGGCGATAAAATTCCTGCCGACGGTTTTTTGATAGAAGGTCAACTTAAACTGGACCAGTCCGCTATGACGGGTGAAAACAAGGAGGTGTCCAAAACACCCAAAGGCGACCGCAAGCTCTCGCCAAGTTCCCCGTCTTCCCTCTTACGTGAATGTATCGTGGTCCTTGGAAACGGCGAAATGGAGGTTGCCGCAGTCGGCGACAAAACGCTGATCGGCGAGATATCAAGAGAACTGACGCTTGACACAAGACAAAGTCCCCTAAAGCTAAGACTGACAAAGCTTGCTTCTCAGATCAGCCGTCTTGGCTATACTGCCGCCGCTTTGGTTGCCGTGATATACCTTATGGGCAGCATATTTCTTGACAGCGGTATGAACCGCGCCGAGATCTTGATGAGGGTCTCCGATCTGCGGTTTATGCTTAGCACTTTTCTGGATGCCTTTACCTTAGGTCTTACCGTAGTCGTGGTCGCCGTCCCCGAGGGACTGCCCATGATGATCGCCGTGGTACTTTCCGCCAACATCAGAAAAATGGCAAGCGACATGGTTCTTGTCAGAAAGCCTGTGGGCATTGAGGCGGCGGGCAGTATGAATATTTTATTCACCGATAAAACGGGTACGCTGACAGAGGGAAAAATGAGTATCAGCGAGCTGTTCACGTGCACGCACAGCTTCACCTCCGCATCGACGTGCAAAACACAGGCACCTGTCATTTTTGACAAGCTTTGTCTGTGTGCGCATTACAACACAGAGGCTGAGCGTTCCCAAAACAGTGTCAGCGGCGGCAATACCACCGAGAGGGCACTTCTTGAGTTTTTTGTTTCCGAACAAGCCCCTGCACCATGTCGCATCATATCCAAACAACCGTTTGACAGCACCAAAAAGGTCTCCAGCACCGCCATATCTGCCGAAGGTGGCATCACACTTTTTAAAGGAGCCCCCGAAAAGCTGATTCCTTATATTACCAGGGCAATATCCGCAGACGGCAATACCGTTCCGTTTGACAAAGCCGCCTTTCTTTCCAGAATGGATGCTCTTACGAAAAAAGGCGCGCGCGTTCTGATTGCCGCGTACGCCAAAGGACAAACACACACCCCCATGCAGTTGATACTGATATGCGGCATTGCCCTTTGTGACCGTGTCCGTCCCGAAGCCAAAAGCTCCGCTCTTGCCCTTAGGGACGCGGGCATTCACGTGGTCATGATCACGGGAGATCACATTGAGACCGCCAAGTCCATTGCGCACTCATGCGGTTTGATCTCCAAAAGCTGTGACCTTTGTCTCACCTCCGAGGAGCTGTCTCTCATGTCTGATATGCAGATTTGTGACGCTTTGCCGCGTCTGGCGGTAGTTGCGCGCGCACTCCCCTCGGACAAAAGCCGTCTTGTTCGCATTGCACAGGAAATGGGGCTTGTGTGCGGCATGACGGGAGACGGCATCAACGATGCCCCTGCTCTTCGGCGCGCCGACATTGGCTTTTCCATGGGAAGCGGTACGCAGGTCGCCAAAGAAGCGGGCGACATTATCATCCTTGACAACAACCTGTCCTCCATTGTAAACGCCGTCCTTTACGGACGAAATATTTTCAAAAGCATACGTAAATTTATCGTCCTACAGCTCACCATGAATTTCTGTGCGGTTGGCGTCACCATGATCTGTCCGTTCCTCGGTATAGACGCTCCCGTTACGGTCATTCAAATGCTTTGGATCAACATTATCATGGATTCTCTGGGCGGTCTTGCTTTTGCGGGAGAGCCGCCGCTGTCTTCCTGCATGAAAGAAAGCCCCAAACGGCGCGACGAGCCCATCCTTAACTCTTACATGGTCAACCAGATTTTGCTTCTCGGCGGATTTACCATACTGTTATCTCTGTTCTTCTTAAAGTCTCCGTCCATCATTTCCCGTTTTCGTCCCACAGAGGGCAATCTTTGCCTGCTGACTGCCTTTTTTGCTTTTTTCATTTTTGCGGGGGTGTTCAACTGCTTCAATGCGCGCACCGACCGTCTGGATCTGTTTGCGGGACTTTCCAAAAACAAACCGTTTATGCTCATCATGCTTGCCATCTCGGTCATTCAGATCGCCTTTGTTTATTTCGGCGGCGACGTTTTACGCACCATGCCGCTTGCCTTTGGCGAGATGATGACCGCCCTTTCCATGGCACTTCTTGTGTTCCCTGCGGAGCTTTTACGCAAGCTTTTCTGGAAGCTGATCGTACGAAAAAAGGGATATTGAGAAAAGGGGTTGTTTCCAACCCCTCATTTGATAAACTTATCCGAAAGCCAATCATCGATCTTATTTTGATTTTTGAAGTAAATCACACAGAATACAAGGATGAGTGCGAAAATCCCGATCCAGACGGGGATTCCCCACCCGTCAAACGGGATGATATCTCCCTTACCCAAAAAGCAAACACTTGCAATGTAAAACGGCTTGACAATCAAAAGCGACAGCGTGACGTATTTATAAGACATGGTGGAAAGACCTGCCACCATGCAAAGGATATCGTCGGGAAAAAACGGAAGAAGCTGCATGATCAGAAACGGGACTTTTCCCTTTTTATTAAGGATTTTGGAATATTTTTCGGTATTTTCCTCACCCACGATCCACGTGACCGCTCGCTTGCCGAGCTTGCGTCCTATGGTAAATGAGATCAGCGAGCCGATCATCACTCCTATGTATGAGATCAGAAAACCCATCCATGAGCCGTAGACAGCCGTGATAGCCAGATAAAAAACAATGGCAGGTGCAGGCAGGATCACCACGTTGACGACCACCAAAACAAAACAAAGCAAAATGCCAAATCCGCCGCTTTGCAAAATGAGATTTCTGACGTGCTCCATGTCAGAGACCTCATTCAGAAGCCCCGAGGTATTGAGTATCACAAAAAGTACTAACACGATTGCCGCCGCAATTTGAACGGCAAACAGGCTTTTGAAAAGCTTCTCTTTTTGAAGGAACAACAGCACCTCGGTAGCCACACCGATCAGCAAAATACCCATGCAAGCCAATATCTTAAAGTTTTTGTTTATATCGGTGGGCACAAAGATCAAGGCAATAAGCATGGCGGCACAAACTGCGACGTTGACAATGCCCATGTATCGGGCTGTCTTCTTTTTCATGTTGCCTGTTTTTTGTGTCTGCCTTCGCATCGCCATTCCCCCTATCCTTGATTTTTCACAACAACTATAGTATAGTCCAAACTTCGATGCTTGTCAACAACACCGCTTAAAGTTCACAAACATTTTACTATAAGAAAACCGCACTTTCGTGCGGTTTTCTCTGTTATGATATGGAATTAAAAGAATATGTCCTTTGCCTTGGCTTTGATCTCCGCGGAGGCAATAAACGGAATTCTTGTGGTGTACCCTGCTCTTGCGGCAACGATCATTTTGGTGGGCCATGCGAAAATGTCGCGGTTCCATGCATTAATGGTGTCATTATACAGCTCGCGTGCCGCCGTGATCTCTCTTTGGAGATACATGTTTTGCTGCATCGCATCGGCGATCTGGTCATGCGCTTCAAGGTCGGGATAGTTCTCAAACGCCACGTTGACGCTGGTTGCCAGCTTATCGAGCGTGCTTGACATCTGATTTCTGTTTTCGTCTGCCGCAGCGGCATTACCCGAACGGTACTTGGCTATGTTCTCAAAGGTGCTCTTGTCAAGATCGATCGCCTTGTCAAGAAGCTTTGCGCAGTTCTGCAAGACCACAACTCTTTGTTCCAGATAGTTGTCGATCTGAGAAGCATTGCGTTGGATCTTTTGCTCAAGCTGTTGAAAATGGTTTTTTGCCTTGACCTTCATGAAAAGGAATACAAGTCCGGGGATGATACCCAGCAGCCAAAGAACTATCTCAAAGATAGTCGAACCGACGCCAACCTTTACGGGAAGCTTTTTTGCAATTACGTTTGTGTCGAGGCCCTCTTCGCGGATCTCGGGATTCAGTTCATCAAGTTGATTTGCCATAATCATTCTCCTTTTTATTTCTTTTTGTTTTATGATGCAAAATATTTTGCCATAAGTCCGTGATATCTTACCTCACCGTCTGTCCGCGCGGTGTGCCCGTCTTGTCTTGTCACGTCGATATGAGAAGTCTTACTGACAGGTATGTATTCGATCCACGGAACGGGAACGGGATGCACCCTGCCGTCTCCGCCAAGCACGGGGACAAAATCAGTCCGATGAGCGGTTCGATAGGAAAGCGCCTTGATCTCAACCCTGTCTGTATCTTGTTCTCGTCCCTCGGCACGTGCCTTGAAAATGGCGCGCGTACCGCTTTTTTCTGCCAAAAACAGTTTTTGGTCCATTCGGTTGGCAAGTGTTTCGTATTCGTTTACGGTGTAATTCACCTTGTATTCTTTCAGAGGCTCCAGCGATTTTACCGGTCTTTCCTGATACATGGGGACTGCCAAAAGCGGAGCAAAATCAAAGAATACTGACTTAAAATACTGCTCATTAAAGCTTGTGAATTTCTTTTGGATCTGCTCAAAATCGTATGAACGGTAATGGGTTGCCGAGGCATCCATTTTCCAGCCTTGCGCATGGTCGGAATGAATGGTGGTCATGCGCTTTGCCTTATAGAAGTCAAAATCATCGCCGTATCCGACCTCCGAGCGCATCAAGTCCACCATGTTGTTTTGCGCAAGCGGTGTAAACATCATACGGAACTGCACTTCATGGTCACGGTTCAAGGCATCAAACAAAACCTCAAACTCGGTGTTTGCCATTTCGGTAAAGCTACCGCCCCTCTCAAGTGCTTGCTCAGACTTCTTTTTGAGCTTTTTCTCCCCCTTTTTTACCAGCTTCTCAATTTGCTTATCGCTCTTATCATCATGGTAAAGTCCCTCGCGGGTAAAGGAAAGATCGGGTGCGCCCTGTGAAAAATATTTGAGCACCGTATCCTCATGATAAAACGGTTTTGGCTTGACAACCGAGGCGTGAAGTGTCTGCGAACGCATGCGCGTAGAACGGTTGCCTTTGCTGTCACGGTAGGTCTCTGTCCAGTGTATGGTCAGATGTCCGTGATAGGTCTCGTTGCCGAGCTCATGGATCAAATGTCTTTCAAAAAGGAAAGGATTGCCCTTGAAGGTGCCCGAAAGCGTATCGAGCGCTGACCGATCTTGGTCATATTCGGGCGAATACCCACAGATCTCTCTCAGTTCCCGTTCCCTTTCGGCATGATAACAATCGTCAAAATCAAGCTCGGGGAGCGTTTTTTCGATCAGATCAATGGCGTCTCTGTCGCCAAACAAACCGTTCAGCGGTGCCATTTGCTGCCACGCGGTCTCCAAAAGCGTTTGCGCTTCATCCTTTTGTTTGTTTAATATTTCGGAAAAACGCTTGATGCTTTTATTCACCAGCGCAAACACAAGCACAAGCGGAAACACGGCAAACACGATTCCCACAGGGATCAAAACGGCGGACGGAAGCGCAATACCGCAGATCGCCACACAAAGCCCGATGCCTGCAAGTATGAACAGCATAACGCGCCAAAACTTTTTTAGGAAGAGCTTTTTTTCGGACTTTTGAATTTGCCCGAGCATTGTTTTATAGTTTTCAACCGTTTTTTTATTTTCCGAGACGTCCACACCCGAACGGGCTTTGAGTTCTTCAAAAAAAGCCGACACATTTTGTTTGTGCTTCTCTCGCCCCTCATGCTCGTAATATTTTAACGGTTCAAGCAATAAATCGTTCATAGTGTTCTCCATCTGTCATTTTTCCCTGTTTTTCCGACTTCAATATATCATATTTTCATCTGTTTGTCAATAAATTTAATTTCTATTTTGCAAATAAACATCTGGACAGTATGAGAAAATTTGCCTACTGATAATACCGCTTAAGCCCGAAGGAGGAATTGGCGACCAACCACAACGACGGGAAAAAGCGCATGATGTTCCAGACAAAAAATCCTCTGAGTGAAAACTCATTGATTAATTCCATGGTGGCACTTACGCTTCTCGCATCCTCAAACCACACCTCATGCTCCACGGGTCTTTGGTTTTCCCTTTCGTAATAACGATAGGTCGGCGACATAGCAACGTCATCAAAATCAATGGCGGCATTTTTCTCCCATGCTCGTCTTACCGCCTCGACATTGGACAGCGACTGTGCCACACTTTGCCCCATGACAAACGGCAGTCTCCAATCATAGCCGTAATTGGGGGTACCGAGGAATATCTTTTCCCTCGGAATGACCGATACGGCATATTCCACTACACGTCTTACCTTGTCTATAGGGGCTACCGCCTGCGGCTCACTGCGCGAATATCCCCATTCGTACGTCATAAGTATCACACCGTCGGCAACCGCCCCCATGCCCTCATAATCGTGACCTTCATATAAGAGTCCCTCCTGATCGGCACTGTATTTGGGAGCAAGTGCCACAAAGACCTCGATGCCAAGCGGAGCAAGTCGCTCCTTCATGGTGCGGATAAGATCAACGTAAGCCCCCGCATACTGTTCTTCTACGTATTCAAAATCCACGTCTATCGCCTCATAGCGTTTTTCACGCAAAACACGCTCCACGTCCGAAAGCAGGGTCTGTCGCATTTGCTCATCATCAAAAAGCCGTTCCACATTCTCGCTTGAAAATGTCCCGTCTTCAGTCATCGCCGAAAGATGCATTACGGGTGCGACACCGTAGCTGCGCGCAAGCTCGATAAGCTTGCCGTCATCCGCGTCGATGAGGCTGCCATCCTCCCCAATGCCGTATGTGAATATGGTCAGATAGGTAAGATACGGCAAGGTCTGCCTCAAAACATCCTCACTGATATTGGCATACGCATAGCCGCCGCTTTGTATGGTTTTATCAAATTCCGTCTCGCTCGAGACAATATTTGGCACTTGACCTGGTATCAGAGTGTCTTTTCCACCAAGCGAAGGGTTATTCCGCCATATGGCATTTGTGCTCACACCAAACCCACGGGCAATCGAAAAGACCGTATCTCCCCGCCGCACGCGATAAGAGACCAGCGGTTGCTGTATAATAAGTGTCTGCCCCACCACAAGATTTGAGTTGTCCGACAAAACATTATCCGCCGCCAATCTTTCGGCAGTCGTGCCGTACTGCGCGGCGATGCTGTACAAAGAATCCCCCTGCTTAACCGTATAAATGACCATAAAAAATTCCTTTCCCAAACAAGATTTCTTTTTACAGGATATGCAGACAATCTTTTCTCCGTGAAGAATATTTTTTATCCATAGGTAAATACTACTTTTATCATTGAAAAAGGAAAGGATGTTTTCATGAACAAAGCACGAATCATGCAATGCTGCGCCAGACAGATCCTCGACTCGCGCGGAAATCCCACCGTGGAAGCGACTGTAATTTTGGAGGACGGAACCCATGGCACCGCCTCCGTGCCCTCGGGGGCTTCCTGCGGATCCTTTGAAGCGCATGAAAAACGGGATGCCGATCCCGATTATTATCACGGAAAAGGTGTTCTGAAAGCCGTGCACAATGTCTGTCAGGTCATCTCTCCCGCACTTTCGGGTATCAATCCCACAGACCAATACGAGGTGGACCGTATTCTTCTTGAGCTTGACGGAACAAGCAACAAATCAAAGCTGGGTGCCAATGCCCTGCTTGCCGTTTCTCTTGCCAACGCCAAAGCTGCCGCAAAGCATTTTTGCATGCCGCTCTACCGCTATCTCGGCGGTGCGGATGCTGTAAGGCTCCCCGTTCCCATGATGAATATTCTCAACGGCGGCGCGCACGCAGCAAACAATATTGCCATTCAGGAATTTATGATCGTCCCCAGCGGCGCGGAAAGCTTTTCTGAGGGCTTACGCATGGGGAGCGAGATCTATCACACACTGGGTAACATGCTCAAGGAAAACAAGCTCTCCTCGACCGTCGGTGACGAAGGCGGCTTTGCACCCGATCTTGAATCCGACGAGAAGGCTATAGAGCTGATCATAGAAGCTATCGAAAAGGCAGGATTTTCCACAAGCACCGTGCGTATTGCTTTGGATGTGGCGGCAAGCGAATGGGCGCATGACGGAAGATACGAGCTTGTCAAACGGAACAAATCCTATACCTCATCGGAGCTGACAGATTATTTTGTTTCTCTCACTCAAAAATATCCCATCTTTTCCATGGAGGACCCCTTAGGTGAGCAGGACTTCCCCGCATGGGAGGCACTCACCGCACGGTGCGGAAAGCAGATAATGCTTGTGGGTGATGACCTGTTTGTCACCAATACCGAGCGTCTTAAGATGGGCATAACCAACCGCGCGGCAAACGCCATCTTAGTCAAACCTAACCAGATCGGAACACTGAGTGAAACGCTGAACGTCATCCGCCTTGCCAAGGACAATGGCTACCGCTTTATTCTCTCTCACCGCTCGGGCGAGACGGAGGACACTGCGCTTGCCGACATTGCGGTTGCCGTAGGTGCGCCGTTTATCAAGACAGGTGCTCCGTGTCGGAGCGAGCGTGTTGCCAAATATAACCGTCTTTTGCGCATCGAAGCGGCACTTTCGAACTCTGCACACTACGGACAAAAAGCACTTGAAACCGCTCCAAACACCAAAGATGCCGTTATGGTATAAAAAATACAGAAAAAAAGAAAAATTTTTCAAAAAACTCTTGCTTTTTTGTCAATCCTATGGTATAATGTATGCTGTTCACTAATGATTATTTTCATTTGCAATATCGAGTACCGAAAAAAGGTACCGTCTTGGGAGGTGTCAAAATGGCAAAATGTTGTATCTGTGGAAAGGGCGTTGTGTTCGGACAGAACGTCTCCCACTCTCACCGCAAGACCAACAGATGTTGGAAGCCGAATATCCGCAAGGTAAAGGCTGTTGTTGATGGTACACCCACAACCGTAGCGGTTTGTTCTCGTTGCCTGCGTTCGGGCAAGATCACACGCGCTTAAGCTTGTGTCATGATAAAGTTTCCGGCAGCCGTTTTGTCTGCCGGCTTTATTTTTTGGAGGAAATATGCTATCCGTTATAGACCCAAGACTTCCCCTGCCTTGTCAGCACGCGCTGTCAACGCTTGGTTTTACTCTCGTTCCCCTGCCGCCGTTTCCGCGTCTTCCCTTGCCTGTCAGCTCACATCCCGACATGCTGCTTTTTAGGATCGGCAACAAACTTTTTTGTCACGAGGAATATTATAAAATTGCGAAGGGCGAGATCGATAAGATCTTGAACGCATCAGGACTTTTGCTTTGTTTGACCGACGATACGGTTTCGGCGGACTATCCACATGATGTCTCGCTCAATCTTGTTTTCACGGGAAACCTCATCATAGGAAAAAACGATACCATGTCGAAAAGGCTCAAGGACTATGTCGAAGATTGTCACATTCCTCTGCTTTCTGTCAAACAAGGGTATGCCAAGTGCTCATCGGTCGTGCTTGAAAATGCCATCATTACAGCAGATACGGGCATCGAAGCTGCTGCAAAAAGCGCTGGACTTGACACGCTTCTTGTATCAAGCGGAGGCATCGCCCTGCCTCCGTATCCGTACGGATTCCTCGGCGGTGCCTCGGGCGTGTGCGGCAAAACGGTCTTTTTTTGCGGCAACCTTAAAGCTCATATCGACGGAAAAGCAATCGAGGGCTTTTGCCAAAAGCACAGCTATACGGTTGTCTCTCTTTCGGACGAGCCGCTGTTTGATGCGGGAACGATTCTGTTTTTTGAAACGGTATAAAATTAGGCTACCGAGAGCAAAGTCGGATCGTAGCCATGTC